>CAIPTQ010000055.1 GCA_903868035.1 uncultured Phycisphaerales bacterium | reverse complement strand
TGAAACCCGTAGTTTTTGCGTTGGCGATATTGTTCGTAATTACCGCCTGCTTCGTCACTTGCGCCTGCATCCCCGCCGCCGAAAGATATAGTCCATAATTCATCGCGCATCCTCCGGCTTGGCAAGCGTAAGTACGCCTTGCGCCTGGCTTTGCATCAATTGCTCCAAATGCTCCAAAGTAGCAATCTCCGCCAGTTTCAAAATCCGCTGCGCAATTAGTTCTAAATCCAAACTATTTTCTTTCATTATCATGACAATCACTTTGCAACCGCCATGCCACCCCTAACCGACCCACTATATTGGCGCATAAGTATTTGTAATTTAACACTTTACAGCATCGTCCGGTCCCACCACCCGCGAACAAACGCGCAACTGCAACCGCTCAGGGCGCAATTTCTGCAACCTATGGGATGGGGAAGCTGGGGTTTGGGAAGGAGGGGATGCCCCCCTCACCCCCCCCCCCCCCCATCTCCCCCGGAGTTAGTGGAAACAAGACCTGAGCATCCAGAACTTATAACAGCATAAAAAGCGAAATTCAGGCGGTTAATTTAACATTTTCTTTTGCATCTTCGGCTTCCCAGAATAATTTTGCGTAATTTGGGAGCCCATTTTCAGCGGTGCCGGCGGCTGTGGCACGAGGTGACGAGGTGACAAGGTGACGGGGTAGTGGGGTGACAAGGTGAAATGATGGTGGAGGTGGCGGATATGACGGTGAGGGTCTATTATGCATGTGCGTGCGTGTATGGGAGGATGTTACACAATGCCCCGAAAGACCATTACCATCGACCTTGAAGCCTACGCGCGGCTCAAGCAGAATCAATTGCCGAAGGAATCCTACAGCCAGACGATCAAGCGGCTCTTCCAGGCACCGCCGCGAAAATAGCGGATGATCAAGACGTCGAAGGATTTCGACGCGTGGTTCAAAACGATCGCGCAACATCCCATGAGTGAAGAGCCGGCACGGGCTATCGAGGATCAGGTGGCGGGACGGCTTCAGCGAAGCCGCGGGAGCATAGAAAAGGCGCGGCGTAAAACAAAGGGCGCCAAATGACTCGGGCTTCATTTGATAAGAGAACTTGATCAGGACACGAAGTAAGCGGTTTGGCATTTGATCACCAGACGATGGCGAGAAATTCCTGCGCCCCTACGGGGCGAACGAATCATGGGGACGCGAACCACGGGTTCCGCGATGCCGGCGCTGCGCGGCGGCATCGCTCCACCCGTGACTACAATCCGCGGCCCCTTCGGGGCCAATGAGGGCGGTGATTCCGCCGTATGACATCATCATGTTGCCGGTGCGGAATGAGACGACAGGGGCGATGTAAATCGGATCACAATAAATTTCCACCCAGCGACAATGATGGCACGCAGTGTATTCCAAGCCCCACAGGCATGCTTTTGACGCAGATATTGCAGGCGATGCGGCGTACATAACCGAACATGCGCGCAGAAATCCACCCGCCCTCACGGCGTCAAAAGCATGGCACCCGCGAGGAAATCATGTGTACTCTGATGCGTTACAACTCGGACTTGGGCACCAGCAGGCGGATGTTGGGCTTGGGGGCGGCCTTCATGCCGTCGCCGAGCCAGAAGCCGGGGTGCGGGGGCTGGTTGTAGGCGGTGTTCTGCCAGCAGATCGCCATGCGGTAGACGGGGTCGTGCATGAGGGTGTAGATGCGGTGTTCGGTGGGCATGGTGGTGGTGTAGATGCGGAGTTCGCGGTTGTCGGTGGTGCGTTCGATGACCTCTTCGCGCCAGTCGCCGAGGATGTCGGCGGACACGCAGGGGGTCGATTTGGTGCCGTTGCACGAGGTGCAGCCATCCATGGTGAAGATGGTGTTGTCGGTGCTGGTCAGCCAATCCCACTTGGAAATGCGGTTGGCGTCGAGGAGGTTGCGGAGGAGGCCGCCATCCCACCAGACGGCGAAATTGCAGGAGCGGGGCTTGGTGTTGGTGATCAAATTACCCTTGCAGTCGAACAATCCCTGCACGCCGGCGCTCCAGCATTCCGAACCCAGGTGCCGGGGGTCGATGTCGGCGGTCATGCCGCGGCCGTTGTCGGCGGTCGTGCCCTTGCCCCAGAGCATTTTGCCGGTCTTGGCGTCGCGGAATTCCGCCCCTGAGGTCGCCGACGGCGACTCGTGTACATCCCAGACTTGCAAGCCCGGCAGGGTGGGGTCCAGCACGGAGACGTGCATGGCATCGCCGTGTCTCAGATTCGTGTTGTACAGTCCCTTGCCGTTGTGATCGATGCAGGCGGCACCGTAGATGATCTCGTCCATGCCGTCGTCATCGACGTCGGCGACGCTGAGGTTGTGGTTGCCCTGGCCGCGATATCCCCGAAGTTCCGGCGTGGCGGGATCGTCGGTGTCGAAGACCCAGACCTTCTTGAGTTCCTTGCCATCCCAGTTGTAGGCGGCGAGGACGGCGCGGGTGTAATACCCGCGGCACATGACGACGGAGGGGTGAACGCCGTCGAGGTAGGCGGTGCAGGCGAGGAAGCGATCGACGCGGTTGCCGTAGGCGTCGCCCCAGGCGGCGACGGAGCCGCGCGGGGGGTTGTAGTCGATGGTCTGGAGGGCCTTGCCGGTTTTGCCATCGAAGATGGTGAGGAATTCCGGCCCGGTGAGGATATAACCACTGCCCGCCACCCAGTTGGCGTTGGCATCGCCGATGACCTTGCCCGCGCCGTCGATGGAGCCATCGGCGGTTTTGCAGACGATTTCGGCCTTGCCGTCGCCGTCGTAGTCATAGACCTGGAACTGGGTGTAGTGGGCGCCGCCGCGGATGTTTTTGCCGAGGTCGATTTTCCACATGAAGGTACCGTCGATTTTGTAAGCTTCGAGCGTGGTGTTACCTGTGACACCGGATTGGGCGTTATCGTGGGTTCCATCCTCGCGTTTGAGGATGATTTCGTATTCGCCGTCGCCGTCGAGGTCGCCGACGGAGGCGTCGTTAGCCTGCCCACGGCCCGCCTGGAGCGGGATGGACAGATAGGGCCGGGCGGGGGCGTTGGCGGCGAACTTGAAGGGCGCGCTGGGATCCTGCTCCTTGCCGTCGAGCACCGGGCGCACCGTATATTCGGTCGCCTGGGTGAGGTCGGCGGTGGTGTCCTGGTAGAAAGTGGGTCCGGTCAAGGGGGCCGCATTGAGCTTCGTTGGCGCGGCGGCCCCGGTTTTACGATAGACGTTGAAGGCCAGGGCGTCGGGCTCGGTCCCCAGGACGCGCCAACTGACGAAGACCTTGCCGCCGCCCTGGTTAATCGCCACGACCCCGCGACCAAGTCGTTCCATGATGCGCGGCGGCGTGGTGGGGGCCGGAGGGGTGACGATCGTGCCCGGTGCCGGCGCGCCTGCCGGGGCCGCTTGACCCCATGCGCCCGCCATGGTGACGCCCAATGCCAAAGCCGCTATTACCGCAGAACGTTTCATGGAAGCACCTCGGTTTGTGAGCAGATCCGTGCCGCCGGCAACCGCAGGCAAGCGGCGGATCAGATAGTCCGTATTGGGAACGCATTATTATATTGGTTATTGCAGCAAGCTGGCGTCCTTGATTGCTGGTTAAGAATTAGCAGGGGATATTGCGAAAAGTGAGTTTACGCCCCCAAAAGGGGATGGGTCGCTCCCTGACGGTCGCGGCTCTGAATTGGTCGCTCCCTGACGGTCGCGGCTCTGAAAAGAGGTCATTTTGGTGTGGGATACTTGGACGGCAATTCGGTGCTGGGGCGGGCGGGTCGGCTGCGCGAGCCTGGGGGGATTTCGAGGAAGCCATGGGTGGCGCCGGTTTGTTTTTTCTCGAGCCAGTGGCCGATCCAGAAGATGCCGAAGAGGAGCAGCATCACGCCGGCGCTGCCGATGAAAAAGGCGGCCATGATCCAAGGGTAGAGGGCACCGGCCATTTACGAGCTTCCCTTCCCCGTGCCGTTGGTTTCGTGGCGGCGTTGGGCGCGGAACGCGTCGCGGGAGGTTTTGGCGTGGGTGAGGAAGGCGCGGATGGCGGGTTCGTCGTTGTGCATGACGGCGGTTTTGAGCGCGGTCATTTGATCTTGAAAGCGCCCCAGCATGGCGATGACTGCCGGGCGATTCGTCAGAAGGATGTCGGTCCACATGGTGACATCGCCGGAGGCAATGCGGGAGGTGTCGGTGAAACCGCCCGCGGCGGTCTCCAGTGCCGCCGGATCGTTCGCGACCGCATTCACGAGCGCGGCCGCCACGGCATAGGGCAGGTGGCTGACGGCGGCGACCCAGAGGTCATGCTGGGCGGCGTCGCAGGGGATGATGCGCATGCCCAGCGCCTGCCAGAGGGCGGTGACGCGTGTGAATGCGGCGGGGGAAGGGTGTTGGGGCTGGCAGACGAGGCAGACGGCATTATGGTAGAGGTCGGCGCGTGCGGCGTCGGGGCCGCTTTTTTCGCTGCCGGCCATGGGGTGGGAGCCGACAAAAGGGGCGTGCGGGGGCAGAAGTTCAGCGGCCCAGCGCATGACCTGGGCCTTGGTGGAGCCGACGTCCGTGACGATGGCGCCGGGGGAGAGGGCGGGGGCGAGGCGGCGGAACAGGTCGGGGAATTGGCGCACCGGGGTGCAGAGGATGACGAGGTCCGCCGGCGGAAGGGCGGTGGTTTCGCCAGGTAAGAGGGCACCGGCGACGGCGAGGGCGGGATTGTCGGTGGCGCGATCGATGGCCCCGCGCTGCCGGGCGCGGGCGACGGTGGGCGAGCCGGCGCGTCCGACGCCGGTGATGGTTTGGGCGAGGCCCTTATGGCGCAGGGTCAGGCCCAGGGAGGCGCCGAGCAGGCCGCAGCCGATGATGACGACGTGTTGGAAGGGCGTATCCATGTGGACGATGAGTGTAGCCAACGGGGGCGGTTACGGCTACAGCGTGGAGGGAAATCCGGCGCTGGTCGAAAGCTTAGGACTGGAGCATCAATAACTGTCAAAAGTGGCAGGCACACTCCGTGTGCCGTTGCGCCCTTGGCAGACGGCACTTAGAAAGTGCCTGCTACTTTGACGGAGACTGTTATTGATTCGCCAATCCTTATGGTCGCGGCTCGGATTCGGGCAGATGCTGGCGGACGGCGGCGACGAATTTTTCGTGGGCCTTGGCGTTGCGGGGGTCGCGCAGGATGAACAGGCCGCCGCCTTTATTGGCGCCCACGAAGTGGGACCAATCGGCGGGGATGCGGGTTTTGAAGCGGACCATCCAGGCGTAGCTGGCGACGACGAGGAGCGGTATCCACAACGGAACCGAAACTCCAACCCCGCCCGACGCCTTGGCATGCAGCAGCGCGTCGATACCCAAGACCAGCAACACGGCAAGCAGCACGACGGTGCTGTAAATGAAGGCGGGCTGGCGGGCCTTGATGCGGCGGACCTCGCCGCTGAGGGAGGCCAGCTCGACGCGCTGCGTTTGCAGGCCGGCCCAGGTGCGCTTGCGGCGCTGGACGACGGCATCGTCCTCCAGGGTGTAGTGCAAATGAACGACTTCCCAGCCGCGAAAGAGAGTGGCGCCGTATTGCATGGGTTCCTTTGGAAAAACGGACGTGCGCCAATATAGGAGCGGGCAAGGCGGAATGCCACTGGGGAAGGAAGGTATGATGGATAGACAAAACCTACCCGCGGCTCCGTCTATTACTCCAGCGAGGGATCAGTGCTTGAAGCGGAATCCAATCCCCCCCACGCCTGGCAATCCTGGTTCAACCGGCATCAGGCGGGGTTGCTGCTGCTGGCGCGGCAATACCTCGCCACGACCGAAGAGGCCCAGGATGCCCTGCAGGAAGGGTTCGTGAAGTTCTGGCAAACGCGGGCGCGGGCACGCGACCTGACGGCATACCTGTTCACGTGCGTGCGGTCGGCGGCGCTGGATTTGCGGCGGTCGCGCGTGGCCCGGCAGACGCGCGAGCGTGCGGTGGTGCCGGTGGCGCTGTTTGCGGGGCCGGTGGAGTTGGATGATCGCCGTCAGGTGTTGGAGGCGGCGCTGGCGGCCCTGCCGCAGGAACAGCGCGAGGTGCTGGTGCTCAAGGTGTGGTCGGAGTTGACGTTCGCGCAGATTGCCGAGGCGCTGCATGTCCCGGCGAACACGGCGGCCTCGCGATACCGGTATGCGATTGAGCGGATGCAGACGCTGTTGGCATCGGAGGTGACCCATGAGTGAACGATCGCCATTGGAAGATGAGTTGCGGCAGTTTGTGCCGGTGGGGGCGCCCGATGCGGTGCGCGGGAGGATTGAGGCGGCGCTGGGGCAGGCGCGGCAAGACATGCGGATGGCGCGGGCGGATCGGTTTTTGTGGTCCGCGATGTCGTTGGGGGCGGCGGCGGCGGTGGTGATTGTTTCGCTGTTGGCACTCGATTTTATCGGCAATAAAACGCCCAATGATCAGCAACCGCATCAGGCGTCAGTCCTGGCGCAAACGCAAGAATACATGGCCCAGTTGGCGGCAGGGCGGGATCCCTTTGATCCCACGCATCCGCAGTGACGCCAGCCGATTACCCCCGATACCCTTTGATCTGGAGCGCTTATGAAAATCCGTCTCCCCAAGACGCGTCGCTTTCGGGTGTACATTTACGTCGCCTGCACACTGTTGGTGTTGCTGGCGATTGACCTGACGTGGGTGCGCATCTGGCGGCATATCTCCATCAGCCCCCAGACCACGTATATCACCGCCCCACTGAAGCCCGATGGGATGCCGGACTACATTCAGTACATCGACGATCGCGCCCGCGAAGGGGTGACGGCGGAGAACAATGCGTTCATACCGTTCCTGGAAGCGATCACGCCCCTTGGCGGCACATCCGAGACTGGGCAACCGGTCATCCTAACGGAATACTACACGCGCCTTTCGCTTAAGGTGCCGACGGAACCGCGAAACGTAACCTATTTTGAAGAATATTTGAGAGCCAAAATTCCGCCCGCAGAGTATACGGAAGAACGGACGAAGGAGGCGGATTTGGTCCTCACGCATCCGTGGTCCGCGGCGGAGCATCCGGATGCGATGGCTTGGCTGGGCGGCAATGAGAAGATGCTTCGTTTGGTGCCGGCGATCGTCGCACGGCCCCGTTGGTACGCACCGGTGCTGAGTTCCAAGTCTGACCTGATGGTTCATGTTCCGCTCCCCCGGATGGGACAAGTGCGGGCGTTGTGTCATATGGTTATCACGCGGGCGATGTGGGAGATTCACGAGAAGCGTTTCGCCGAGGCGCAGGCGGATATACTTGCGTGCCAAAAGATGGCGCGACTGATGGCGCAAGGGTGGTCGTTGGTGGAATATTTTGCGGCGGCAGCGATTGATCATATGGCGCTGCGGGCGTATGCGACGCTGGCGGCCAGTCCGGATTTGCCGGCGGCGCAATTGCGGCAGTTCATCGCCGAATGGGATGCGCTCGCACCGTGGCCGACGATGGAGAAGCAGATTGATTTCGTGCGATTTGTCACGCTGGATTTAATGATTTATGCTTCCAAGCAGTACGGGAAGACTACCATGATGGAAGTGCTTGGGGAAACGCCGAACGAGGACGACGCCGTTCCACCGGTGCTCAAAGCCTTGTATTGGCGCTTGCGGCCGGCACATTTCAATGCGGCGCTGCGGGATGCCAATGCATTCATGGATCAATATGTTGAAGCCGTGCGGGCACCCACGGCATGGCAGCGGGAAGACCGCGCGGCGGCAGTGGAGGCGGCGCTAGACGCATATGGCAAACGCTATCAAGGCCGCATGGCGGACCCGGCGCGATGGATTGCGTCCCATTGTGTGCCATCCTTTGGCAAATCGTTCGTGCTCTGTGACGTGCGTGAAATGACCGCGGAACTTACGCGATTGGCCTTGGCGCTGGCAGAATATCGGGCGGACAGCGGCGCCTATCCCGAAACGTTGGCGGTGTTGGCGCCGCGGTATCTGGCGATGGTGCCGGAGGACATTTTCAGCCAGCAGCCATTGCGCTACCGGAAGACGGAGGCGGGGTACATGCTGTATTCCGTGGGGGTGGATCGCAAGGACGATGGCGGCAAGCCGCCGGAGAAGGGGAACATTTCCCACAATGATCTGGTGATTCAGGTGCCGCAGTAAGCGAGCGGTTGCGTCCTTCGATTGGAAAATATAGGATCAATCAGTCCCTTATTCCCAATCGGAGGTTGCAATGCTGCAGGACGGTCAAAGAGGCGTGGTGATTCAGCGGGACCGCAAGTCGTATGCGGTGGCGCCGCATTTGCCTTGTGGGGTGGTGTCGCCGGCGATGCTGCGGAAGATCGCGGAGGTGGCGGAGAAGTATCATGCGGCGGCATTGAAGTGTACGTCGGCGCAGCGGATCGCGATCGTGGGGATCAAGGAGGAGGATGTGGACCGGGTGTGGAAGGAGTTCGGCGAGTACCGGCCGGGGCACTTGACCGGGGACGTGGTGCGGTCGGTGAAGGCGTGTCCGGGGACGCAGTTCTGCAAGCGGGCCTGGCAGGATTCGCTGCAAGTGGGGCTGGAACTGGACGCCAAATATCACGGCAAGCATCTGCCGGGGAAGATGAAGATCGGGGTGTCGGGGTGTCCGAACCAGTGTTCGGAAACGGGATTCAAGGACATTGGATTGATCGGCGGCCGGCATGGGTGGACGGTGGTGGTGGGTGGGAGCGGGGGAATGAATCCGCGGATCGCCAAGCCGCTGCTGGAGGAGGAGGTGCCGACGGCGCGGGCGCTGGCGATTGTGGAGGCGCTGGTGACGTTTTTTTCGAATAATGCGGAACCGGGGGAACGGTTGGGGGATTTGATTGACCGGGTGTCGTTCAAGAAGTTGCGCGACGCGACCGAAGCGGCGACGAAAAGCGCGTGATCGCCGGCCAACTGCACAAGAGCGAACACGTGGGCCCAGGGATTGGAATCCCTGGGCTTGAGGGGTGTGAGCTTAAATGGAATCCGGACCCCGGACCAGAATACTTCGCTCCCCCTGACGCCGCGCGCGTGCTATACGCGTGGGCGCCAGGGGAAACGAAACACGGTCTCCGTGCCGCCCGTCATTCTTCGGGGCGGCATCCCACGGAGGCCAGACCTTTCCCCCCTGCTGATTGTGCGTAGCCGTCCGCGGCTATGCGAGCAGATCGCCAATTCGGAAGTAGTCCATGAGCAAGCGGCGGTTTTGCAGCCGCGCCTGCTTGCCACGGACATACCGTGAATTGCCGATGCCGATTTTGTGACTGCGGACCTTGGCGCCAGAAGTGCGACGATGGGGCATGGTGCTACTCCGTTAAGCGGAAACTGAAATACCATTCCTCGTCCGGCAACCTAAGTGTTACGTAGTGGGCGCGGCAAATGCAACAAAAATCCGGAATTATTTTCTCTAAGAATAGTCTGGGTTTGTTCCAATAATCACAAGGGAGGCCCGCGGCACGTCACCGGACGCTTCCGCAGGGTGTATAATGAACAATGGGAAGCCTTTTATGGGCGTCCCCTGATCCCGGGTTCGCAAACTTGACGGGCTGGGGTTCCCAGCGAAGATATGAGGATGGGCCTATAAGGCCGAGATTTTTCCGAAATGAGGATCATCATGCTCCGAAAATCATTCCTGCATCAGACCCGGCTCCTGGCGGTGGCGCTGCTGGCAACAGCCGTGGCGGCGGCGCGGGCGGCCGAACCGGAGGTGCTCAAGCAGATACCCGGCGACGCCTACGGGGTGGTCGTACTCAACAATCCCCGGACGGTCGCCATTAAGGTTTCCAATGCCGCCACACGGTTGCAGTTGCCGTTGCCGCCGGATCTCCTGGGGTCGCTGACGCGCAGCGTGGGGATCACGGCGGGTTTTGACGCCAACGGGTCGGTGGCGCTGGTGTTGCTCAAGCCCGGGGCGGATCGCGCCGGCACGGCGTACTTTGACGCCATGCCGCCGGCGGTGCTGCTGGTGCCCACGACCAATGCGGGCTTGCTGACGGAGAAGTTCAATCCGACCAAGCCGGACAAGGACGGCATTTCGGAGGTGACCCTGCCGCAGAATCCGGAGGTGAAATATTACATCACGGTGGTGGCGGACAAGTGGGTGGCGCTGGCGCAGAAGAAGGAGGATTTGGCGGCGTATATCGCGCGGGGCGATTCGTTCTCCAAGACCGCCACTGCCGAGACGCTCAAGGTGTTCGAGGCCAACGACCTGGTGCTCTGGGGCAATGTGGAGAAACTGGGCGCGGGCGTGGACAAATGGCTGGACACCCAGCACACGAACATCTCGGGGATGCGCGACCTGACGAACTTCATCAACGGCGGCGACGCGCTGACCAGCACGCTGGAGAAGCACGGCCTGAACCTGGTGTTCGACTTCGGCAAGCGGTTCTTCCTGGATGCGGGCGCGAGCATGCTGACGGTGCGGCTGACGGATTCCGGCGCCACCTTGGGGCTGATCACGGACTTCAAGGCCGGCAGCCCGATGGGCAAGTTTGTGGCCGCCCAGGCGGGCGGCGCGGGAGGCGTGTCGCTCAAGGGGCTGCCGGCGGGTAGTTTCCTGGTGGCGGGCAGCGGCAAGTGGAACAGCGACGCGATGGCCGGGGTGGTGGGGGATGTGCTTAACGGCATCGCCACCGATCCGGCGCTGGCCAAGGACGCGCGCCAGCCGGAACTGAAGAAAAGTTTTGATGCCGTCAAACAGATGATGCTGTTGACCAACGGCATGAGTTTCACGATGCTCGAACCGCCGGCCCGGGGGAAGGACGGCTACCTGAACGGGGCGTTTTTGATTGACACGTCCGATCCCAAGAAGCTGCTGGATTTGGAGATACAGAGCGCCAACAACATGCTGGCCCAGGGCATGAATCCCGACCTGAAGATGGCCGTCACGGTCACGCCCAATGCGTTGACGGTCAAGGATGTGCCGCTGGCCAAGATGATGGTGAAAATCTCGCTGCGGGACGAAACGCCGGACAAGCCGATCCCCGCGGCCAGCCGGCAGGGTTTTGACATGGTGCAGAAGTTGTACGGCCCCAACGGGCTGACCACGTACATGGGCGTGGTGGGCAAGCGCGTGCTGGTGATCTACGGCTCGGAGCTGAGCCTGATGGAGTCGGCGATCACCGCGGCGCAGGCGGACACCAACGCCCTGGGCGCCATGCCGGAGATCACGGCGACCAAGGACCAAGTGGTGGCCAATCCGGTGGCGGTGATGTATTTGCCGATCGTGCGGTGGGTGACGCTGGCGCAGGCCATCTTGGCACCGGGGGCGGCGGAACCGGCCCCGGGCGCGGCGCTGGCCAACGCCCCGCCGGTGGTGATGAGCCTGGGGGTGTCCGGGCGGATGGTGACGGCGGAGCTGCATGTGCCGATCGCGGCGATTACCGCGACGCAGGATGCGGTCGCGCGGCTGCAACGCGCGCTGCAGGGGCCGCCGGATGGGGTGCTGCCGAATTTGCCGTGAGTATCAGTCCGGGACGATCTCAATGGCGTTGATCTCCGGTTGCTGCTCGGTGGCCGTGAAGAGGATGTCCAGCTTGCCGTCCTTGACGTCGACGGGCACGGTTTCGATGTAGGCGGTCTGGTTGCCCCCGGCCTTGGCCCACACGTCGAAGTCCTTGAATTCCCTGCCCTCGACGGTGAACGAGAAGACGCGTTGGCCCTTGTCCGTGATGCCATCATAGGTCTCGGCAAAGTGGAGCTTCACGACGTAGCGGCCGTTGGGGACTGTCTGTGAGAAGGCCGTCATGCCATAGTGTTCGGTGCGATACAGGTAGGGATCCTTGGTCTTGGCGATGGCCAGATCCGGCCCGCGATCGACCACATCGCCGTCCGCGAAACCCGTGTCCGCCAGCCAGATCTGGCCGGCGGAATCCTTGAATTCCGTCGTACTGCCGGCATTGATGCGTATCACCTTGCCCACCGCGCCGGGCCGGGCATTGCCGCCGGGGAGCTGGCATCCGGCCAAGGCGATGACCGCGCCCAGGCCCAGTGACAACATGAAGCGCGCGGGGCGGAACATAGAATCCTCACTTTCTTAAAAAACGGCAAATTCAGATGGCGCGAAGTATAAGAGCGCGGAGACGAAATGGACAAGAGGGGGCTGGAAAGGGGAATGGATTATTGTTTCACCGGCACCGGCCCCGCCGGGGGCGGACTGGCTTTCAACAGCAGGGCCTTGACTTCCTCCAACTGCTTCTTGAGCTCCTCATTTTGCTGTTCGAGGCGCTTGAGGCGGTCGTCGGCGGTTTGGGGTTGGTCGTTGAGGGGGATTGGGGCGGCGGTGGTTTGGGGTCCGGCGAGCATTTGCCTGGCCAGGGCGCGGTAGTTGGCGGGAATCTGGTCGAGTTTCCCGGCTTCGACGACGTAAGTGTTTTTGCTGTCGCTGATGGTGTTTTTGACGTTGCCTACCGCGTCGGTTTCCTGCGAGAGGGAGACCTGGCCTGTGCCGACGGCTTCGCGGAGCACCAGATTGCTCTGGGAGTTGGCGTCAATCTGATAGCCGGGGCCATATTGCACGTTGTTGCCGTTGGAGAGCACGAGGTTGCGCACCGCGGGCAGGCGCGGGGCGGCGTTGGCGTTGGGCGTGAAAAGCTGGCTGTTGGCGCCGCTGACCAGCATGTCGGTGGGGCGGCGTTCCGGCGTAAGGCGCGCGGTGAAGTGGTCCCCGTCGCGGAGGTAGACGATGCTGCTGACCAGCATGAGGGATGGCAAGGCCTTCGTGGCGATCTTCGCCGGATTCGCCGTGTTGGCGGCGCGGGCGAGGTCTTCCTGCGAGGTCAGCGGTGTGCCGTTGAGTTCGATCAGCAGGTCGTCGGCACGGAGGCCGGCCTTCTCGGCGGGGGAGCCGGCGAAGACGGCGATGACCATCACGCCTTGCTCGGCCTTGAGCTTGAGCTGTTTGGCGATGGCCGGCGGGATGTTCTCCACGGCCACGCCGAACCAGTATTGCGGGCGGGTGTCCGTGGGGAGCAGCGTAACAGTGGGTGCCGGGAGCGTGCCCGGGGGATTTTGGGCCAGGGTCACGCCGCAGGTCAGGGCGACGGCGGCGATGGCGCATGCCCAGGCGGCCCGGGCGGAGCGGCGTGTACGAAGAAAATGAATTGCCAACTGCGGCATGGAATAACCTCAATAAACCGGTGTCTTGGACGTCGAGACCGGGATCACCATGTAGCCGCCCTTGCCGTCGTATTGGATGAGAATGGTATCCTTGGAGGCACGGCCGTTGTTGTCGGGCCGGGCGGTCGGTAACAGCATGGCGTTGTCGCCTATTGGGACGACCGGCACGCTGACTGGCACGGCGCTGGGGCTGGCAATGACATCGGCGGGCAGGGCCGTGTGGAATTCGGCGGCCAGGGAGGGGGTGGGCGCGACGCCCAGGGGTTTGACGACCACCAGTGTGACCAGCGCGGTGCCGGCGGCGATGAAAAGCCCCGCGGCCACCGCCGTCAGACGATACCAGCCGATGCGGCCAATAATGGGGCGATGGGCCTGCGGGTTCTCGACGGGAACCAGTTTGCCACCGGCCATCAGGGCGCGCACGGACTGTTTTTCGGTTTGCTGCTGCAGGAAACGCAGCGCCAAGGCGCGCCACCCGGCGGGACGTTCATCCAGGGAGACCAGCAAGTCGCGCCGGCGGGCTTCGGCCAGTTCGCCATCCACCAGCAAATCAAGCTGCAACTCCACCGGCAGGTCATCGGTATAAGCGTTCTGCGGCATGGTCAGTCCTCCGGGTATTGTTGGAGCATCATTTCGCGAAGCTTCTGGCGGGCGCGGAACAGCCTCATCTGCACGACTCCGACCGTCACGCCCAGACGCCCGGCGATTTCCTGGTAACTGCAATCATCCACATGCTTGAGCAAGAGCATCTCCATGTCTTTCACCGGCAGCTTGGCGATGGCCATGCGCAATTGCGTGTGGCGCTCCGCCGCCAGCAGAGTCCCCAAAGGATCCCCCCCCTTAACTCCCAATGCGCCCGATGCGTCCCCGTCCAACCAACCGGTTCCCGCCCCGCCGCTGGTTTTATGCTGCCTTGCGGATTCCGACACGCCGTGTTTGGCGGTGTAGGAATCGATGGCCTCCTTGATGCGCTTGCGCGCCCGGCCCAGCGTGCGCCGGTGCATGAGCGCCGCCCGCACGGTCAGCCGGTACAGCCACGGCTTGGCGTTGGCCGCCGTCCGCAGGGTTTCCCAGTTGCGAATGGCCGCCATCGCGACGTCCTGCATGACGTCATCGGCGCCTTCCAGGCCCCGCAGCCGGGCGATGGCCACGGCCCGCAGCCACGAGCCGTGCATGCGCAGAGCCTCCTTGGGGTCGGCGGGCAACACCTCTTCCAGGACGCCTGGGGAGGCGTTTTGCGGAGTGGCGGAATTGCCCGCGGGCCCGCGCTTCGGCCAATCTGGACTTCCTGTCGCCAAGGCGCCACCTGCGGTCGGGTTGTCTTTGGTATACGTTGCCGGAAAGGGCGGGGGCTTTCAAGTCACTCGTTACCTGTGGCGTTGATATTCGTCCAAATCCCAGGCGTGTGTGCCCACGAGGGGGACGAACCGGCACCCAAAGAGCTGGGTTTCATCGAAGGTCTTGCCGCGGCGATTGATGCGGATGAGCATTTGGGAGTCGCTGTCGCCGACGGGCGCGACGAGGATGCCGCCGTCGGCAAGTTGGGCCAGCAGCGGCGGCGGGACGGCGGGAGTGCCGGCGGTGACGAGGATGCGGTCGAAGGTTGGTTCACTGCCGGGTTCGGCGGGCCAGCCGGCCGAGCCGTCGCCGACGTGGTAGCGGACGTTGCGGATATCCAGGGCGGTGAGGCGATGGCGTGCAAAATCAGCCAGGGTTTGGAAGCGTTCCATGGTGTGGACGATGCCTTCGGGACCGATGAGACTGGCCAGGATGGCGGTTTGGTAGCCGGTGCCGGTGCCGATTTCCAGGACGCGGTGGCCGGGCTGCAGCGCTAGTTCCTGGGTCATGATGCCGACCATGAAGGGCTGGGAGATGGTCTGACCTTCGATGGAGGGGAGGGCTTCGTCATCATAGGCGCGGTCGGTGTAAGCGTGGGTGACAAACAGGTGCCGGGGGATTTGGCGCATGGCCGCAAGCACGCTGTGCATCACCACGCCGCGGCGGCGGAGTTGGTGGTCGAGCATGTCCTGGCGGGCGGGGGCAGAGGGATCATTCGGGGGAGCGGGCGTGGCGGGCGATTGGGCATCGTGGCCGAACATGGTTGACCTCTTGCGCATCTTGTGTTCATTATACGACGATGCCGCCGCCAGACCCACCTCTTTCCCGCCCTTCCACCGCCCAGCTTGTGGCATGGGATCGGGAGTTTCTCTGGCATCCGTTCACGCCGATGAAGCCGTGGGTGGAAGCGGAGGGGGGCAAGGAGATCGTCGTCATCGAGCGCGGGGAGAGGGAGTTTTTGATCGACACGGAGGGGCGGCGGTACATCGACGGCGTATCGTCGCTGTGGTGTAACGTACACGGGCATTGTGTGCCGGAGCTGGATGCGGCGGTGCGGGAGCAGCTTGGGCGGATCGCGCATACGACGTTGCTGGGGCTGGCGAATGTGCCTTCGGTATTGCTGGGGCGGCGGTTGGTGGAGTTGGCGCGGGGGTGCGGGCTGGCGTTGGACCGGGTGTTTTACTCGGATAACGGGAGCACGGCGGTCGAAGTGGCGTGCAAGATGGCGTACCAGTATTGGCGCAATGTGGCGGGGGAGGGACAGAAGCAAGAAGCAAGAAGTCAGAAGTCAGAAGTCCACGGCGCAACGCCGGTTGAATGGCGGTCACGGTTTTTGGCGCTGGCTGCGGCCTATCATGGCGATACGCTCGGCGCGGTCTCGGTGGGGGGAATAGCGCTGTTTCATCACGCCTTCAAGGGGCTGTGTTTCCCGGTGGATTTCGCCCCCGCCCCCGCGCGGGCCGACGCGGGCCGCGCCGCGCTCGCCCGCATCGAAGCCCTGCTTCAGACCCACCCCGCCGCCTACGCCGGGATCGTGGTCGAACCCCTCGTCCAGGGCGCCGGCGGCATGGTGATGCACCCGCCGGGCTTCCTCCGCGCGCTGCGGTCGTTGGCGGACCGCCATGACGTGTTGCTGATCGCCGACGAGGTCATGACCGGTTTTGGGCGCACGGGCCGCATGTTCGCCTGCGAGCATGAAGGCGTCACGCCGGATTTGATGTGCCTGTCCAAGGGGCTGACCGCCGGGTACATGCCGCTGGGGGTGACGCTGGCGAAGCGGAAGGTGTTTGAAGGGTTCTATGTGGATCCCAATGCGGAGGGGAATTTGGGCAAGACATTCTTTCATGGACATACGTTCACCGGGCATCCGCTGGCCTGCGCGGTGGCGCTGGCCTCGCTGGATTTGTTCGAGCAGAATCGCGTGCTGGAACATGTGGCGGGGTTGATGCCGCTGTTGGGGGAGATGTTGGCACGGGCGCGGCGAATGCCGTTTGTGGCGGACGCGCGGCAGTGCGGGCTGATCGGGGCGATCGACCTGGCGGAGGCGGAGACCGGCAGGCCGTTCCCGGCGACCTGGCGCGTGGGCGGGGCGTTGTGTACGCGCATGCGGGCGTTGGGATTGATGATGCGGCCGCTGGCCGACACGCTGGTGATTATGCCGCCGCTGGCGATCCGGGAGGAGAACCTGCGGCGACTGTGCGACGGGGTGCTGGAGGCGCTGGGGTGGGTGGGGGAGATGGTGGCCCAGCGGCGCGGGGCGGGGCGTTGAATTGCCCGCGGCCATGCAACCCCTTGCGACCCCTCGAGTTCGCCCAAACAGATGCAGGCGGGCCGCGGGGCGGGTAGGATAAATGCCCGACCTGCGGCATTCATCCGGCTTCATCCGGCCGCGGCAACTTCATGGAGCGCACATGGACAACCGATTCACGCTCAAGGACTTCATCTTCGCGGCGCTGTTTGTGGTGGTCATCGGCGCGGTGGCGTGGACGGCGTTTCAATTCAGTTACCAGGAGGCCCGCCTGAATGATGTGAAGAGCCAATTGCAGCAGCTTGACCAGACGCAAAAACAGCAGCTCGCCATCATGTCCGATATTCGCAACCAGTTGCGCCAGGGCATCGCCGTCAGCGGCACGGGGGCCGCGGGCAAAGTAGAACGCATCCGCCAGAAGAATCCGGACGGCAGCCAGTATGTGTATTACCCGGATATTCCCGCTTCGCCGCGCGACCCATCAAAGCTGGCGGATTACGCGTTTGGCGACTGGCTGGTGAAGAACATCGGGGGCGAGCCGCGGTCGCTGACGCCGTTTGTAACGACCGACATGGCCGGCTCGATCGCCCAGACCCCGGCCCTGGAATCGTTGGTGGCGCGCAATGCCGACACGATGGAATGGGAGCCGTACCTGGCCGACAAGTTCTGGATCAGTGCCGACGGCTTGAAATTCAAGTTTCATTTGCGGCCCGGGGTGTGTTTCAGCGACGGCATAAAGATGACGGCCAACGACGTGCTGTTCTCCTATAACACGGTGATGAATCCGGAGGTGGATTGCGAGCCGCTGCGGGGCTACTACGACAAGGTGAAGAGCTGCGTGAAGATCGATGAGGAGACGGTGGAGTTCGCGATGAGCGAGCCGTACTTTCTGGCGATGGATTTCATCGGGGGCCTGCCGATCATTCCCGAGCACGTCTACAAGTTCACCAAGGGCGATGAGTTCAACAAGAAGATCGACGTGCTGGTGGCCAGCGGCGCCTACAAACTGGACAAATGGGAAAAGGGCCAGAAGATCACATTCGTGCGCAACGAGAATTACTGGGGCGAGCGCCCGACGCTGGACCGGCTGGTGTATGTGTTCATCGGGAATCCGCAATCGCAGTTGGAGGGCTTCCTCAAGGGCGACATTGACGAATTGAGCGAGCCGATCTCGCCGGACCCCGAGGAGTACCTGCGGTATTACAAAGATCCGGAATTTCTCAAGAAATACACCCCCTACAAGTTCTCGCGCCCCAACGCGATGTACATGTACATCGGCTACAACCTGGCCAAGCCGATGTTCCAGGACAAGCAAACGCGCCAGGCGCTGACCATGCTCATCGACCGCAAGGGGATCATCGGCGATCTCCTGCTGGGTTTTGGGACGGAGATGGCCGGACCGTTCAACCAGATGCGCAAGCAGAATGACCCGACCATCAAGCCGCTGGCGTTTGATCCGGAAGCCGCCCGGCAGAAACTGGCGGCCGCCGGATGGAAGGCGGGCTCCGATGGCGTCCTGGAGCGGGGCGGGGTGCGTTTTGAGTTCGCCCTGACCCTGCGCACGGGCGTGCCGATACGCGAGCGGATCGCCACCCGCGTGCAGCAATGGTTCAAGCAGGCGGGCATCAAGCTGACGCTCACGCCGTATGAATCGTCGGTCCTGATTGAACGGATCAACGAGCGCAACTTTGACGCCGTGCTGATGGGCTGGGGCGCCGGCGGCATCGAAGAGGACCCCTATCAAATATGGCACAGCAAGAGCATCGCCAACAAGGGCAGCAACCACGTGGGCTTCAACAATCCCCAGGCCGACCGGCTCATCGAGGAGGGCCGGCGGACGCTGGACGAGGACGCCCGGATGGCGATCTGGCGCAAGTTCCAGGCCATCGTGTATGACGAGCAGCCCTACACCTGGCTGTATTCCGAGGAAGACTGTGCGTTCATCAACGGCCGGTTCAAGAACACCAAGCCGTATCCGACCGGCCTGTGGGAATTTGACTGGTACGTACCCCTGGCGGCGCAGAAGTACCGCTAACCGCGGATGGCATTCGAGGACTGATGCATGGCGGGCTATATCCTGCGGCGAATCGCGTTGATGGTGCCGACGCTCATCGGCATGACGCTGATGCTGTTTGTGGTGGTGCGTTTCGCGCCGGGCCTGACGACGGCGGGCGGGGAGCAGGGGGAAAACACCAAGCAGGACCGCCAGGCGCTGGAAGAGAAGATGAAGAAGCGGCTCCACCTCGACCAGCCGCTGCCGGTGCAGTACGTGATGTGGCTGTACGACACGGCCACGGGGAATTTCGGCGAGTCGGTGCAATACAAGAAGCCGGTGATGGAATTGATCAAGGAGCGGCTCCCGATCACGCTGACCTTAAATATTGTTTCGTCTTTTCTGGTGTATCTGATCGCCATCCCGGGGGGGATGCTCGCGTCGGTGAAGCGCGGCAAGACGTTTGACACGGCGTGGAGCTTTTTCACACTGGCGCTGTTTTCCATGCCCATCATCTGGGTCGGCGGGATGCTGCTGGCGTTTTTCTCCAATCCCCGGTATCTGGGCTGGTTTCCGGTCTCCGGCACGCACGCCACCAATACGGATTGGATGACCGCCGGGCAGTATGCGACCGATTTTATCTGGCATATCACCCTGCCGGTGATCTGCCTGACGTACGGGGGGTTTGCGTTTTTGTCGAAAATCCAACGGGCGGCGATGCTGGACAATATGGGCATGGACTATGTGCGCACGGCACGGGCCAAGGGGCTTTCGCCGCGGGTGGTCATGTTGCGGCATGTCTTCCGCAACAGCCTGCTGCCCATGATCACGATCTTCGCGGGCATCCTTCCGGGGCTCCTCGGCGGGGCGGTGGTCGTGGAGCGCATCTTTTCGATCCATGGCATGGGCGATCTGGTCGTGACGGCCACCAACGCCCGCGACCTGCCCATCGTCCAGGCGGTGGCGTTCATCGCCTCGGCGGTTACGCTGGTGAGCCTGCTGCTGGCGGATTTGTGTTATGTCATCGCCGATCCACGGGTGTCATTTGAGTAATACGCAGATCATCCCCGCCGCACCCACCGACGCCGAGGCGCTCCGCAGCCAGCGGCGGCAGAGCTACTGGTCGGTTGTCGGACGCGCCTATTGGCGGCCCATGGCCACGCGGATGGCCTCGACTTGGGCCATTTTTCTTCTGGCCCTGACGGTGCTGGTGCCCTTCGTCGCCAATGACGCTCCGTTCACCGTCGTCATCAACGGCCAGCGCGAGTTTCCGCTGTTGCGCAATCTCACCGTGCCGGATTTGATCTGGCTCGTCTGGGGCGCGGCGGCGGCGGTCTTCGGCATGGTGTTCTGGCGCACCGGCAAGCGCTCGTGGGAAATGGCGCAACTGACGGCATACCGCGGGAAATGGTTCGCCTGGACGATGGGGGCCGCGGTGGTGCTGAGCGCGGGCCTGGCGGTGTTCAAGTCGGATTACCTTGACAAGCGCGACTACCACGCGCTGGCCAGGGCCGGAGACTTGCCGGGTGCGGTGTATGCCCCCCTGCGCTGGGGCTATGCGGAGCAGGAGGCCAAAGTCTATTCGATGCCCAGTGCCGAGCATTGGCTGGGCACGGATTGGACCGGTCGCGATGTGTTGGCCCGGCTGCTATGGGGGGCGCGCATCGTGCTGCAGATCGGTCTGGTCAGCGAGTTGATCGCCCTGGTGATCGGCGCGGTGTTTGGCGCGTTCATGGGATATTTCGTGGGCAAGGTGGACATCCTGGGCATGCGCTTCATGGAAATTGTCGAAGCGATCCCGCTACTGTTTCTGCTGATCACCTTTGTGGCCATCTTCGGCCGGCAACTGTTCATGATCATGGTCATCATCGGAGTCACCGGCTGGACGGGCATTGCGCGGTTTGTGCGCGCCGAGTTTCTGCGCCTCCGCGGCATGGACTACGTGTCGGCCGCGCGGGCCATGGGCTTGCCGCTGCGGAACATTCTCTTCCGCCACATGCTGCCCAACGCGCTGACGCCGGTGATCGTGTCGGTGACGTTTGGCGTGGCGGGGAACATCGTCAGCGAATCGATCCTGAGCTTTCTGGGCATTGGCGTGGTGCCGCCGATCGCCAGTTGGGGTTCGATGCTCGATCAGGCGGGGAACCCGGGGGTGACGTTCCGGTGGTGGCTGGCGCTGCCGCCGGGCATCATGATCTTTCTCACCGTTTTCGCGTACAACATCATCGGCGAGGGCTTCCGCGACGCGATTGATCCCAAAACCAACAAGATGCAATGAAAGGAGGTAACGGGTGAATGGTAAATGACCAATGATCAATGACCAATGAACAATGATCAATTACCAATTGCCAATTACCAGCCGACCTATGCTCCAACCGCTTCTGCAAGTGCGTGATCTCCAAACCCACTTCCACACCGACGAGGGCGTCGCTCGGGCCGTGGATGGGGTTTCGTTTTCGCTGTACCCCCGGCAGACCGTGGCCATCGTCGGCGAGTCCGGCTGCGGCAAGTCCGTCACCTCCATGTCCATCATGCGCCTCCTCCAGACCCCGCCCGCCAAATATGAGGGTGGCCAAATCCTCTACCAAGGCCAGGATCTCCTGGCCCTCCCCGAAAGGGACATGCAGAAAATCCGCGGCGGCCAGATCGCCATGATCTTCCAGGAACCCATGACCAGCCTCAACCCCGTCTTCACCATCGGCGACCAGATCATGGAAGCCATCCTCCTCCACCAGAATGTGGACAAGGCCAAGGCCCTGCACATCGCCCAGGACGCCCTCCAGCGCGTGGGCATCTCCGAGCCAATCCGCCGCCTTGCCGAATACCCACACCAGATGTCCGGCGGCATGAAGCAGCGCATCATGATCGCCATGGCGCTGGCGTGCGAGCCTTCCGTGCTGATTGCCGACGAGCCGACGACGGCCCTGGATGTGACGATCCAGGCGCAGATACTGGAACTGATGCGGGAGATTCAGGACACCACCGGCATGGGCATGCTGCTGATCACCCACGACCTGGGCGTCGTTGCCGAGAATGCCGACGTGGTGGCGGTGATGTATGCGGGGAAAATTGTGGAATACGCCGACGTACACGAGTTGTTCGCCCAGCCGCTGCATCCGTACACGCGCGGGCTGCTGGCGTGCGTGCCGCGGCTGGGGGAAAAAAGGGAAGACGCCCACGGGCGGCTGTTCACGATCCCCGGGATGGTCCCCAGCGCCACGAAATACCCGGCCGGGTGCCGCTTCGCCCCGCGATGTACGGAATGCCAGGGCGAGGTGCGGCAGAAGGAGGAGGCGGGGGTGCCGGAGTTACGGGAGGTCAAGGCGGGGCATTGGGTGGCGACGTGGAACGCGGCGGGCTATGCCGCGGCGCGGGCGACCGAACCGCAGTTGTCGTATCAGAGAAAACGCGCCAGCGCCGCGGTCGCCTGACTTTAGGACCGGCGAATCAATACGTGCCAGAATTACCGATGATTTGGGTATCACTCCAAGGAGGCGGCACTTCGTGCCTCATGGCGTTATTTGGGCTACCCACCACGTGCTTCCGCACGTGGCTACTGGAAGCCGCCGCTTCGCGGCTAAATTAGACAGTTGTTGATTCGCCTGATTTCAACCCACCTGCGCCTGCTGCCGGATGCACTGCGCCAGGGCCTCGGGGTCGGCGGCATCCAGGCGCTGCAGGACGCGCTGCCAGCGGAAGGCCAGGTTGCCCGCCGGATCGATCTCGCGATGCTGGAACAGGCCATGGAAGGCGGACTTGCGGGAGCGGTACTCCGCCTGAAGCTGCCGGAAGCGTTCCAGGAATCCCGCGAGATAGAAGCCGGCAAAGGCGGCGCGATCGACCAGTTCGGCGCGGCGCGTGATCGCCCGGGCGTATTCGCGGGCCAGGGCCGCCAGGTCGCCGTTGTAGTTGCTGAAGGTGCCGGTGTGGTCGGAGACCACGATATCCAGCGGCATGCCATGGGCATCCTCGATCACCACCTCGTCGCCGTCGTCAAAGGTGACGCGGCCCTTGTCATCGCAGCGCCCCACGATGAGGTTGGGCGCCGCGGCCTGGCCCAGCAGGCGGGCCAGGGCCGCCGCGTAGTGCGGGTCGCGAATTTTGGAGGCGGGGATTTTGTCGCTGGCCACCCCGGCGACGTACGGGCGCTCGAAGTAGGGGCTCCAGATCGTGACCCCCCACAGCGCCCGGTTGTTGCCCGCGTAGCGCTCCGTCACCTTGCGCGTGTAGATGCGCGGCGGGAGGTTCATGCCCAGTTGCCGGCAGCCCAGGCGGCGGTCGAGGATGTACTCGGTGTAGGCCTCGCACTCGATCATGGCCCGCAGCAGGTCCATGCCGTCGTTGAGTTTCTCGCGCACGCCGTACTTTTGCATGCGGATGATGAGCAGCATGTCCTTGGGGGCGCCGCGCTCGCGGAAATGCGCCAGGTAGACCTCCCGCCGGCCCGCCGACGGGGCGCGCTGCGAGAGGGTGTTGGTCACCTGGCCGATGTTGATGAATTCAATGTCGCTGTACTGCTGCATGAGATTGCAGATCAGGCCCCGGACGATCCGCAGGCGCGGATCGGAGGCCAGCGGCGAGGGCGGCCCGTCCCCGGCGCAGAACTCGAAGAGAATTTCCCCATGCTGGAGCCGCGCGCCGGGCATCCACTGAATCTGCAGGAAGTATTCGTCGCCGAGGCCCAGCAGTTCGGCTTCCGAAAACTCGGTGTCCTGCTGGCGGCCCAGCAGCGACATGTACATCCGGTTCCGCCAGCGCTCGTCATCGATCACGTCGCGGCGGTAGATCGGTTCCACCGCCTCCTGGAACCGCGTGCGGAGTTCCTCATACCGCGCCCGCAGCTCCGGTCCCGGCAGCGCCGTCCAGTTTACCGCCGCCAGGTCGGCCTTGTTCAGCGGCGGGCGCACCATGAACAAATCCAGCTCCGGAAAACCCCGGGCGTTGGTGCGCGTGCTCAAATCGGCGATCTCCACCAGGTGCAACCGCAGCGCCGCGTCGTCGCGTTCCCCCAATGCCGCGAAGCGCTCGTAGGTCAGCAGCCGCGTCCCCTGCGAGAGCACGTAAAAGTAGATCGCCTCCCCCCCCACGGCGATGCGCGCCCCGGCGATCAATTCGCGAATCTCCTCCTTGGTCTTGGGCAGCCGGTGCATCCGCCAGGCCTGGCCGCGGTTCCGCAGGGCCTCGCGCACGCGCGGGTCCTGCAAAAACACGTACCGGATCGACTCGAGCGGCACGAGTTCCTGGAGGATTGCGTCGGCCTCGAAGGCCAGGTCCATCCGGTTGGGATCCGGCCGGATCAAAATCGCCCCGCGATCCAGCGTCAGGTCCACGGCCCGGAGCATGATCCCGTCCCGCTCCTCCGGGGTCATTGCCGACAGGCCCCGGGCGGCGCGCTGCGCCTCCAGCGACGCGACGTACTCCAGCCGCTGAAACACGTGGATCGTCGGCAGGGTCACCAGCGTCCGGGTGTCGGGAACCAGCGTGAGGATCCGGGCCATCGCCTGCGGGGCCAGGGCATCGGGCGTCAGTGGTTCGCCAAGGTATTGAATCATCGTGGGCCTCGGGTTGGTATCGTTCGTAGTCCCGCCGCGAGGCGGTCCCCCGTGAAACGTGACGATTCATACTTAACGCCTATCCCCGGCGTTTGCTTCATGGGTTGGGAAATTGGGGGGGATTGGTGCCGCCGTTCCCTGGCCATGGTGGACTCCGTTCGTAACCCCCCGCCATGCGACGCGCCCCGCGCCCCCGCCAAAAAGCGCGGCCGACTCGTCTGCATAAAACGGAGAGAGTGGGATTCCCTGTCCGCCTATCTTGCCGCCATTCCGCTGGCTTGATAAGTCGCTATTCTACAGGCATTTGCATGCATTTCAAGTTGAATTCGCATTTTGCTATTGAGTAGGTTTGGGAATAGCTGGCGCTACAAAAACGCTACAAGACATTGTGGTGGTAGGCTGATTTCCGCGTTCCGCGGAGCTTAGCCCAACGATAACCAAAAGCGAAACGGTCACGGACGAATTACCTGTGTCAATCGTGATTCCGAGACGACGGGAGTCTAAAACACCGCCGCCAACACCCATGCCGACATTCTACCTCATGGATTCTACCTCATGGAACGCGCAAGACGCCACGCGGGTTGTCTAAACTTGCGCCCTTGCGCCCCGGCGAGCAGATTACCGAACTTGTGGAGGCGATAGATTGGTTGATCTAAATGTCCACTTACATTTTACCGTCTTATTCGGGAATATAACCATTTGCCACGACGGCAATTATAAAAAACCGTCGATTTATTCGCAAATTATCTTGCAATGGCCGGGGGTTTGAGTTATAGGACGGATAATTCATGAAGGATAGTTCGGCGCTCCGTCATACCGCGCCGGAACGGGCTGGGCACCCAGTTTGAGTTCAAGTCGCCCTTATACGCAATACGGAACGTCCTTTGGCCCGGCGTGATGACGCGCGGGGGCAAGTCATTGGTGAGTATCGGGATGGTCGTTGGCCTGTCGTTGGCCGCAACGAGCGTGAAGGAGTAGCACATGGTGAGTTTGGCAGGGTATGTCAGGAACCTCGGTCGCGGGCTTTTTGGAACGAAATCACGTCATGGGAACCGGAGGCGTCGGCGGTCCCCGGAGACGCGGCAACGTGCCGTGCTCGAAGCGCTCGAGCAGCGGCAACTCCTGAGCCTGACGCTTTATTGGGTACAGTTGGGCAAAGGGACAATCGCGACGGACAACAACACCCCAGTGGTCAGTGCCCAGAACCTCGATTATGTGCATGGCTGGGTTGCGGTGAATGGGGGGGCACAAGACGCCGCCTTTACGTTGCTCACGAGTAAAATTCCTTCTCCCGACGGAGGGTCTATAACCCTCTCATCGTCTATTTTAAGCAATCATCCAGATTCGTACTACTTTGCGCAACCATCAAACATATATCCAATAGAAAATGCGACCAATGGGACCTCGTTAAATCAATCGTTTTACCAGAGTCCTTACATCATCCTTGGCACAGCCGCACAATACGAAAATGTCAGAAATGGCGGCTCGTCAACGTCGCAAGCCCTCATCGCCTATGGCGGCTATCAGGATTCCACATTCGGATCGGCGTGGAACATCGAGGCGTTTTCCATTCCCAATTTTTGTCTGCCGTGCTATGCCATTTACAATGAGGGGGTCGTTGCTTCCGAAAGGCTTGGTGTCAGTCTGGGCGGAAACGCCGAGTTGACCACACCCACCGGGGACATGACGACCATGTCGCAAATCACCGTACCGGGAACCGGAAATGGCGGGTCTGATAAGACCCTGGCGGAATTGATGGGGAATTCACCGGTATGTCTGGTCAACGCCGATCCGGATTGGGTCAGCGGTTCAGGTCTTCCGCAGTATCTGGCCACCTATTCCCCGTCCGTATGTGAAATCTTTCAGCGTGATGGCTCCAGCTACACCTATACGTCCACTGCCGCCGGGAGCATGACCAAGCTGGTCTATGAAACGGGCACACCCCCGCACTTCGTATTAACCGATGCGGACGGCAAAACCTTGCGCTTAAGCGGTGTGTTTACCAGCGGCACTAGTTCTGCCGGCATCCAAACCGCCGTGATTCAAAAATCCACCGATCCCGGCGATCATTCGACGTATTATAGTTATGATGAATCGGGAAATTACGCGGGCAGCTATGCGGACATGGGCAGCGGCGGCACATCCGACCCGGCCCAACATACCGCCTATGCCTATGACGCCAATGGCCGAATTGGCACGATCACGCTCAGCACGTCGACCAACTTCAATTCCGCCGATCCCGATTCCACAAGCAGCACATGGACGACGATCCAGCAAACAATATACACGTATTATGGTGTCTATGAGGCTGGCGGAGCCGCGGGAAAACTCGAAGCGATGACCATCAAGGATGGTTCCGGTCAGGTCCTCGACCAAACGGGATATCGCTACAATAGTAACGACAGCACCAGCAGCACTTCGGGATTGGTCAAATACGCGTTTGGCACGGCATCCTTTGCGCGGCTTACCGCCGCCGGTTACAACCTTGGCAGTTCATACGACGAAAGCAGCTTGGCGAAATATGCTGATGTGTCGTATTTGTACGATGCGCAGCAGCGCATCACTTCGGAGGTGGTGCAGGGGACCGGGTGTTCGGGGTGCTCCGGCGGACTGGGGACGCGCACCTACAGCTACGGCGCGGCGAACCTCACCAATCCCGACCCCAGCGGCGATCCGCAGGCCTACAACGTCTGGACCAACCGGGTCTCCGAGACCACGCCCGACGGCACCACGCAGACCCTGTATGCCGACGGCGCGGGCATGACCATTCTGGCTGTGGTCAACACCGGCGGGCAAACGTGGGTCAATTACTACCGTTACGATTCCAGCGGGCACCAGATTCTGCACGTCAATCCCTCGGGCATGCAGACCAACGGCACCCTGTCTTACAATGAAAGCTTCGCCGATCTGGTCAATTTCAACGGCACCGGCAGTTCCTTTGTCTGCGCCGGCAGCGGCCTGTTTGAATGGACGGACTACTACACCGCCACGACGGCCACCACGGGCGCCGCGGGCGCCGCCTTGGGCTACGTCGCGGACACGGCGGTCTCCCAGGGCAAGGACGGCACCAAGTATTACCAGAGCTTTACCGACTACATCCAGAATACCGCGGGCGGAAGGGATTACTTCCCGACGGCGGATTCCGTGGTCTTCCCGCAGAATGTCACCAGCGATCCGGGAACCGCGAGCACCGCGGCCCGCATCACCCAGTATGCCTACACGTGGCTGCAGAACGGCACCAACAACACCAACCAGATGGCCAGCATAACGGTGACCCAGCCGACGGTTTCCTCGGGCAACAATGGCCCGGGCACGCCAGACGTGTCGACCGCGGTCTTTGACCAGTTCGGCCGGACGATCTGGACCAAGGATGCCGATGGATTCCTCAATTACACGGCCTATGACCAGGTGACCGGCGCGGTGGCGAAAACCATCGCCGACGTCAACACGAGTCAGACCGGCAACTTCTTCGACCTGCCCAGCGGTTGGTCTACGCCCACGGGCGGCGGGCTTAACCTCACGACGACTTACGTGATGGACAGCCAAGGCCGCACGACTGAGACCACCGACCCCAACGGGAATGCCAGCTACACGCTTTACGACGACGTCCATCATGCGGTCTTCAGCCTGACCGGGGCCACGCTGACTTACAGCGGGACCAATGGGACGCTGACGGCGGCCGGTTCGATCATGATGAGCCGCGCTCAGATCCCCTATCAGTACACGCAGAATTACAACACCTACAGCGGCACCTATTCCGAAGCGTTGGCCTTCTCGGGCCCGCTGACGGTGGGCGTGGTCGACGGCCAGATCCAGCTTCCGGCGAACACCTGGGTAAGCCGCGGCGCCACCAGTGACGAGGCGCTATTCAATCTCGTCGGCAACGCCACCGCCGGCAGCCAGTTCACGATTCAGTCCCTTTCGCGCCAGCTCACCAGCGCCGGGTCACAGGTGCTGGAATCGGACCCATACTATTCCATCGACAACAGCACCTACCTCAATGATACGGCGGGCGAAAGTCCGTACAGCGGAGACACGGCCAATTATTACGCCCTGACGTACGGCTATGACAACATGGGCAGGCAGGCGCATACGGTCAATGCCACCGGAACCATCAGCGACACGATTTTCGATGGCTTGGGCCGGGCGCGGGCCACTTACATCGGGACCGACGATATCCCCGACTACGAATCGAATTACGATTGGGTCCTCAACTGGGAAGACTTCACGTATGACGTCAAAGGCAATCTCAACGCGTCGGTCGCCGGCACCAACATGACCCTGGTGAGCAGCGAGCAATACGACTTCACGGGGGTGGGCGACGGCACCCTGACCGAATCCCTCCAGTATCCCGGCGGCGGGGCCGCGCCGCGCGCCACGCAATACCTTTACGACTGGCGGGATCGGCTGATCAGCACCAAGTCCGGCGTAGCGACCAGTATGCCCTCCGGCTGGAGCGACGCGGACATCGGATATCCCAGCTTCACGGGTTCCGCGTCGTTCGATGGTTCCAGCTTCGCCGTCAGCGGCGGCGGCGCGGGGGTGGGCGGAATCACCGATAATTGGGGTTACGACGCGTTCAATTTTGTCTCCACGAGCGTCACCGGCAACGCCACCCTCATAGCGCGCGTCGCCGGCCAGAATAACATCAACACCGGCCCCCAGGCCGGCGTCATGATCCGCAACGCCACCGAAAGCTACAGCTACGGAGCGATGTTCGCCGCCGTCCTGGTCACGCCGGGCGAAGGCGTGACGTTCATGTGGCGGTCAGCGGACTGGAATTCCGCCGCCACGGCCACCGCCGCGGGCATCAATGGCCCGGTGTGGGTCAAGTTGGTGCGCTCCGGCGACGCCTTCAGCGCCTACTACAGCCTCGACGACAGCAGTTGGACGCAGATCGGCAGCGCCCAGACGATCGTGATGAACAGCGGCGTCGCGGCGGGCCTGGCGGTCAGCGCCCATGACTATGGCTACCATCCGCCGGAGTATCTGCCGGCCCAAGCCACGGCGGTCTTTGAAAATGTCTCCCTCAACGGCACCACCCTCAGCGCGGCCCTGGGCGAAACCGACCAGGTGCATCGCCCCCTGACCGTCCGCGCGTTGGACAACCTTGGGGAAACCTTGACTTCCAGCCGCTACGACGGCGATGGCCTCGCCATGACAGACGCCGACACTGACGGCGTGCCGGATGCCTTGGACTCCTCCAAGCTCCGGGCCAGGACCGCGACCAGTTATGACGAACAGGGCCGGGCCTTCCAAACGACCACCTTCAGCGTCGATCCGTCCAACGGCAGTTACGCGACGGCCTCCGGCAACACCGTCGTCAGCAACGTCTGGTTCGACCATCGGGGTGACACCCTGGCCACTTACACTTCCGGCGGTGCGATGACCAAGAACAGCTATGATGGCGCGGGCCGCGTCACCGTCAGCTATGTCACCGACGGCGGGGCCGTCAACAACACCGCCAGCAGCGGAACCATTCTGACCGGCTGGTCGGCCGCCGGCTCGGTGACCAACGACCTCGTGCTCCAGCAGGCCGAATACGCCTATGACGCCAATGGGCAGGTGCTCCTGACGACCTCACGCCAGCGCTTCCACGACGACCCCTCGACCGCCCAGGGCACCCTGCTCAACGCCGCCGACACCACCGGCCATGCGGCGCGGGTGTCATATCTGGCCGGCTACTATGATGCCGCGGGCCGCACCGCCGCCACGGTCAACGTCGGCACCAACGGCGGCAGCGCCTACAGCCGCCCCTCCACCGCGCCCACTGCCAGCACCGACACGCTGCTGCTGACGCTCTACGGCTACAACGCCGCCGGCCAGATGGAATCGGTCACCGATCCCCGGGGGATTGTCGGCAAGACCTATTACGATAATCTGGGACGGCAGACCACGGCCATCGCCAACTACGTGGACGGCACGCCCTCCAACAGTGACGACCAGACTACGCGTTACACGTATGACGGGGCCGGGCACATCCTCACCCTGACCGTTGACCTGCCCGCCGGGCAGAATGATCAGGTCACCCAATACGTCTACAACGTCACCGATGCCGGCGTAAGCAGCCCGGTGGTCTACTCCAACGACCGCTTGTGGCTGGTCGCATATCCCGCCAAGTCCGGGGGCGGCGCATCTTCCAGCGCCGCCGAACAGAACAGCTTCACCTACGACGCCCTGGGTGCAACGCTCACCAAGACCGACCAGAACGGCACCATCCACACCTACGGCTATGACGCCCTGGGCCGCTTCACCAGCGATTCCGTGGCGGTGGCGTCCGGCAATCCGCAGAGCGTGGACACGTCGGTCCTCCGCATCGACACCACCTACAACACCCAGGGCCTGGTGGACAAAATCACCAGCTATTCCAACACGGACGGAGCCGCCAACCATCTGGTCAATCAGGTGCAGGACACCTACAATGGCTGGGGGCAATTGACCCAGCAGGCCCAGGAGCACAACGGCTCCGTCAACGGCACCTCCCTGGCGGTACAATACGCCTATTCGGATGCCGCCCATGGAAGCAGGATCACCGGCATGGTCTATCCCAACGGCACCACCCTCGCCTACAACTACGGCACGGCCACCGGCCTGAACGACGTGATCTCCCGGCTTGATTCCCTGAGCGAAGGCACCGTGACCCTGGAATCCTACAAGTACCTGGGACTCTCGACCGTCGTCGAGCGGGACCATGCGCAAGGCTCGCTGACCCTCACCTACATCGGCACGCCGGGCGCGGCCGGCGACCAGTATGCCGGCCTGGACCGCTTCGGTCGCGTCATCGACCAGAAGTGGACCACCACCAGTGGCGGCACGGTCGATGAATATACCTACACCTATGACCGTGACTCCAATGTCACCGCCAAGGTCAATGTCAACCACATCGCCAACAACGAATCCTACTCCTACGACGGCCTCAACCGCCTCACCGCCACCAACCGCAACGATGGCACCGCCAAC
>CAIPTQ010000054.1 GCA_903868035.1 uncultured Phycisphaerales bacterium | reverse complement strand
GAGGTGCGGCAGGCGGAGGTGCACCGCCCGGAGCGCCACCACCCGGGCCGCCCCTGCGGCCGCCGGCAGATGGCAGGCTCGAGCGCACCGCGAGGATCAGATCGGGTTGCTGGCCTTCCTTGGCGTTACTGAAGTAGCCCACCTGCGTGCTGGGCCCAAAGAAGAAAGCGTCGCCTTCCTTGGCGGGATGGCGGGCATCCTGGCCGTCGGCGGTCTTTCCAGCCACCATGTCTCCGCCGCCACGCATGATCAGGTAGATCTCCTCCTCAGTGGGATGGTTGTGCGGGATGTTGGTGCCGCTCGGAGCGAAGTCCATGATGAACAGGCTGGACATCTCGGAGGCGGCCGACAGCTTGTCGCGCGTGCTCCTGGTGGTGCCCATCAAGAGCTTGAATTGGGTGGTGGGCCCATGCTGCCCCAGGATCTGACGCTGCACGTCGGCGGCGTTCGCCAAAAGGAGCTTCTCCGTCGGCGCAATTTGGCGGCTGGCGGGAATCTTGTATCCCATCACAACCACGCGGACCGGCGCGCCAGAAGTGTTTGCCATCCCGTGCTTGACGTTGATGGGCAGGTACATGAAGTCGTCCTTCTTGACCTGCACCTTCTGGTCGGCATAGAGCAAGGTTCCGCTGCCGTCCAGGATATAGTAGATCTGTTCCTCGGCCGGATAGCTGACGACGGCGCTGGTGCCGCCAGGACCGATGGTGAGTTCACCGTAACGGGCTACGCCTTGGAGCTTGCCGGCGTCCGCGTCTCCAATGCCGAAGAGCGGCTTGTAGGACGCTGCCTTGGCACCGGCCGTCAGATCGTCGGCCACCGGCTTGACGTCCGACAACTGCCGCTGCAGGAAAAATGGATCGGCCGCGAACAGAGACGACGCGGCGAAAAAGGCGATACAGGCCAGTCCGACAATAATTCCCTTGCGCATAGAGCCTCCTCAAGATCTCAGCGTACCCGGATCAATAGTTCGACTCGGTCGCGTTTACATACTTGCCGTTGACGTCCCAGTGGGGCCACGCTCCGCCGGCGGGACGGTTGGGATCCACCTGGGCGTTCGGCTCGAAGTAGCCGGGGTAGCGCAAGTGCTCCTTCACCACAGCCTCGTTCAGTTCGACGCCCAGGCCCGGCGTATCCGGCACCGCGACGTAGCCGTCTTTGATGAACGGCGTCGTGCCACCAGTGACCAGTTGCCCCCACCACTCGATGAAATCCACGGCGTGGCATTCCATGGCCTTAAACTCAGGAATCGTGGCGGCCGTATGACACGCAGCCATGGTACCCAGCGGGGACCCGGCCATGTGGATGGCGGTGGGGATCTCCGACGTTTCCCAGGCGTAGTCCGCAATCTTCTTCGTTAAGCGGCAGCCCCCCGAGGTCCCGTGATCGGCGTGAACGATGTCAATAGCGCGATTGTCGATCAACTGCTTGAACCCATACGGCGCATCCAAGCCGAATGCATCCTCGCCGGTCAATAACTTGCAGGTCGTGTTCGCCTTGATCGCTTTGAAGTCCTTCCAGCGCCCGAAGCCGCCGGTGCCGAAGATATCTTCCACCCACTCCAGGTTGAATTTCTCGAAACACAGCTTGCAAGCGCGGATTCCGTCGGCGACCGTCCCGATCCTCATGCTGGAAGTATCCGTGCAGAGCGGCGCATCCGGGCCGAGGGCTTCGCGCACGGCCTGGAATATCTCGCAGGCGACTGCCATACCCTTGTCGGTCGGGGCGCCGGTGACCTCATCGATAACCCCGGTCCTGTTCAAGCCCCTGATCCAATTGACGGTCATATCCATCTTGAACCAGGTGAAGCCCAGCTTCTTGCGGGCCAGCATCCGCTCGGCGTACACCTTGGGGTCGGGGGTGCCCGTGGTGTCGCAGTACATGCGAATCGACGTGCGCCTCTTGGGGCCCAAGAGCCGCCACACCGGGATGCCATAGGCCTTGCCGGCGATGTCGTTCAGGGCAAGGTCGATGGCGCTGTAGGCGCCGCCCGCGCGGCCGATACCGGCATACGGCAGCACGAAACTCATCAGGCTGTCGAAGTCCAGCGGATTCCTGCCGATCAAAAATGGCTTCATAGCGAGGGCCGTATTCTCGCTGCCCGCGTCGCGAACTTCTCCCAGGCCATACACGCCCTGATTGGTGTCGAGGCGGATAATGGGGTAATCGAAGTTCGCGGCGATCCTGAGGACCCGCATGTCGGTGATTCGCAGATCGCTGGGCGCGGATAGCTTGCTGACCGGGGGATTGGTGATGGCACCGCCTCTCCCGCCGCCACCGCCGCCCCTACCGCCAGCGCCCGGAGCGCCGCCGCGCCCGCCCGCGGCACCCGCGCCGCCACGGCCTTGGGCCGGTGCGGCTGCCGGCGCTTGGGCTGCGGCAGAGCCCTCTGTCATCTTGAACATGGCGCCCAATCCACTGGCT
>CAIPTQ010000053.1 GCA_903868035.1 uncultured Phycisphaerales bacterium | reverse complement strand
GCCGACAGCAACGCCCGCGGCAATGACTCCAATCGCCCAATAGCGCTTTTTCATACTGCACCTCCATGAAGTCATACGCGTGGGTAGTCGAAAAGTTCCTTGATGGGCTTAAAAAAAGATGTCAGGAGTAGGTCAGGAATAAGTTCAACGGTGGCCACAAGGCCATCCACAAATGACCACGCCCTACTTCCCCGCCTCCCCAAACAACTCCTTCAACCCAGCGAAAACCCCGGCTGCCCCGCCCCGCTATCGTCGCTCCCACCACTTCGCTCCACGACCCCTTTTCGCCGCGTGTGGTCACCCGGCATAGCATGTAGTGGTGCCGACGCCATGCCGACGCCCTCATCGGCTGGTCGTATTCAGGAGAATGACGCGATAATCTTGAGGAGCCACATCAAAGAGTGTACCATTGCACTCAGTCTTATGGAGACCCAACTCATGGCCCGCTGGCGACTCAACGACGCGCAAAAGCACTTCCCCGAAGTGGTCGAAAAGGCCCTCACCGAAGGCCCTCAGACCATCGCCGTGGCCCACGGTCGGAGCGTTGTGCTTTCCCCGAAGGCCAAGCCCAAGGTGAGACAGAAACCGGCCCGCAGGCCCACCATTGCGGAAATGATCCGGCACGCCCCCCATATCCCAGAATTCAAAATCCCAAGGCACGATGAGTACGCTGTGCCGCCGACTTTCGACTGACTTTGTCCGATCCACATGACCTATCTTCTTGACACTTGTGCCTTGTCTGAAATAGTCCAGACCTATCCCAATCCAAAAGTCACGGGCTATCTGGCGGCACTGCCAAATCTGGACACCTTTATCAGCGCCATCTCCATCGGCGAGATTCTCTACGGCATCGAACTCCTTCCAATTTCTGCCAAACGCAAACGACTTGAAGAATGGTACGACAACTGGGTTCTCCCCACTTTTCGCGGACGAATCCTCCCCAACGACCTCGCCGTCATGGAGCGCTGGGGCCCCATGGTAGCCGACCTCGAACGCCGCGGCTTCAAGATGCAAATCAAGGATTCCCTCATCGCCGCCTGCGCCCTGGCCGTCAACCTCATCGTCATTACGCGTAATGAAAGCGATTTTTCTCATTGTGGCGTGACCGTGATCAATCCTTGGACCCTGTAGATTCGCTCCGCCGCCAGATCCCTTTCGGGGCTTGGTTTGTCGAGCCCGGTTCTGCGTTTGCGTTAACCCCTATTTCCCCGCCTCCCCAAACAACTCCCTCAACCCCAGCGTAAACCCCCGCAGCACCGCCCCGCCATCCAGCGCCTGATCCCCTTGTAGCACCACAAATTCCTCCGCCCCCGTATACACCGCCACCGTCCGCGCCTTGCCGTCCACCTCCCACACCAACCGCACCCCCGCCTTAAAATACTCTTCCCGCTTCCGCTTCATCTCCCCCTCCGTATTGCTCTCGCTCAGCACCTCCACCGCCAAGTCCGGCACCACCGAAGGCACCGCCTCCTCGGGCACCTCCCCCCCCGGAAACCGTGCCCACGACGCAAACGCCACATCCGGGATCCGCACCAGTCCCGGAAACAGCCGCATCATGCCGTCAGCACCGGAAAGCTCGCCGAGTTTCCGTGGCTGCACCCAAATGCCCAGCGCGATCAAAATCTTTGCCGCCAGGAGTGATTCCCGATAACCCATGCATTTCTCCACCAGCACGCCATCCAACAACTCAAAAAGCCGATTTTCTTTCGCCTCAATCCCCACCACATCCGCCACTGTCGCCGTCCCCGGCGCGGGGTGCAGCCGCACCCGATCCGGCGAAACCCCGCCCAATCGCGCCAGCAAATCGCCCAACGTCTCGGTGGATTCGGGGGATTCCAAACTGGGCTTCAAAGCAATTGTCTCAGCCAAAGCCGTCATCAACATCTCCATTCATACGACATATGATACCATCCCCCACGAACAACATTCCACACCCCTCCCCAAGTTCCGTTACAATACCTCCCCATGTCCACCCTCCACCGCATGTCCGATCCCCAGCTTCCCGCCCTCCTGGCCCTCCTGGCCCAATCCGGCGGCACCGCCCGTACTGCCGATTCCTGGCACCATGACCACATGACCGCCCTCGTCCTGGGCACCCCCGAATCCCCCCACGCCCTTATGCCCATCGCCTGCCGCGCCATCCCTGTCTGTCCCGGTCGCACCCTCGCCGCCGGGTGGCTCTCGAGCAATCAATTTGCCAGCCGCATGGGTCTCCGCCGCCAGACGCGCCTCACCGCCCCCGAGTGGCCCGCCCTTCTGCCGGAGCTTGACGCCCTGCTGGTGATGCGGCGCGATGAGCCGTCGCTGGCGGCGCGCTGGTACGCCCAGACCGGCTTTGCCGACGTCCTCTCCGTGCGCTGCCTCTACCTGGACATGGAAGCCCCGCCCGCGCCCGCGTCTCCAGGCAACGGCCCGGCCAGCCGCTATCACGTGCAGGTCGTCTCGCCCGCCGCCGGCCAGTGGGATGCCGCCCTCTGGCAGTCCCAGATGCACGCCGTCTATCGCGACGTCCACGCGGCCACCGGCGGCGCGCCCGCGCGCTCCGCCACTTTCTGGGAACCCGCCCTGGCCCATCACTATTACCGCGCCCATTACCAGTTCCAAATCATCGGCCTCTGGAGCGCCCCTTCCTCCAACACTACCCATTCGCCCTCAAGCCCAGGGAATGCAACCCCTGGGTCTTCGCCCGCGGACACCACCCTCATGGGCTATGCCGTCGTCGGCTGGTCCGGCTGGCACTCCAAGCGCCCGCGCATGGACATCCTGGAACTGGCCACGCGCCAGTGGGACACCGCCGTCGCCGGCGACCTCATCGGCGCCACCGCCCAGCTCGCCTGGTCCAAGAACGTCCGCCAGGTGCGTGCCGTCATCAGCGTTCACGACCCCTATCGCGGCCACCTCGCCCGCACCGGCTTTGCCGACCGCTGGGGCTACCTCATGCAGGCCAAGTGGCTCCAGCCGCAGCGCTATCTGGACGCCCTCAGCACCACGCTACCAAGAGAACTCGGCGACTTCTGGGTCCAACTCGCCGCCCCGGGCCATCTGCCCCTGATCTTCGGCCGCGGCGCGCGCAGCGCCCCGGCCACCTCCCTCACCCTCCGCGGCACCCCCGCCACCCTCGCCCGCCTCCTCCTGTGCCGCACCGATCTCGCCGCCGCCCTGCAGGACGGCACCCTCCATTCCGCCGCCCCCCTGTCCGACGGCGACCTCGCGCGCCTCTGCCACTGCTTCCCCTGGACGCCGTGGATCTTCCATATGTTCGATTACATTTGAGCTTACTTCCCCGGCACTGTTGCTGCGGCCGGAGCCGTGGCCGCGACCGGTGCCGTCAGCACGGGCCGTTCCACCTTGTACCCCTTGGCCTCCAGTTGTTTGAGCACCCCCTTCTCCCCCACCAGGTGCGCCGCGCCCACCACCACAAATACCTTCTCCTTCCCCTGGAGCAGCGCCTCGATCTTCTTGGCCATCTCCGTGTTGCGCTGGTAGACCAGCAACTCGCCTATCTTGGCGGCATCGGCATCAGTCTTCTCATCCTCCGTCATCTGCGTCACCAGTGTCTTGTCATCGCCCTCCTTCCACGCCTTGATCGTCTTGTCCAACTCCGCCTTGCTCGATTCCTTGAGCGTCTCGGTGAGCCATTTCTCGGCCAGCTTGTCATCAATCGAAAGCAGCAGCTTGATCTGGTAATCCGCTGTTTCCAGCTCCACGATGGTCTTGTCCTTGGCCTCGTTGGCCTGGTTCATAAAGTGCATGTCGATCCCCTTCTCCGGGTCCAGGCCCAGCTTTTTCATGATCAGCGCATCCACCGTCATCGCCGCGATGACCGGCTTCATGGTGGC
>CAIPTQ010000052.1 GCA_903868035.1 uncultured Phycisphaerales bacterium | reverse complement strand
CCCCCCCCCCCCCCCCCCCCCCCCCCCCCCCCCCCCCCCCCCCCCCCCCCCCCCCCCCCCCCCCCCCCCCCCCCCCCCCCCCCCCCCCCCCGGTATGACGCCGGAGGCGGCACAACTTCCAGCCCAGACTGTCTCCAGCTTCGATCTGTTCGCCCGCACCGTCACCGTCCTGGCGGCCGAGGCCAAGGCGCGGCGCCAAGACACGCTGCCCCTGGCCGACGATCTGGTGCCGCTGCTGCGCGATCACTTCGCCGGCAAACTTCCCCAGGCCTGCGCCTTCACGCCGCTGAGCCCTAAGCGCTATTGCCGGATGCTGGCCACGGATCTGCGGGACCTGCAGATCGCCTATCGCGATGATCGCGGGTGCTATGCGGACTTCCATGCCCTGCGCCACACCTTCTGCACCGAACTGGCGCGCATCACGATGCCGGCGGTGCACCAGCAGCTCGCCCGGCACGCCGACATTGCGACAACGCTGAAGTTCTACACCCACGTCCAGGCGGCGGACCAGGCGGCGGCCGTGGCCAGGCTGCCAGCGCTTCCGGAGGCGCCTCCGGAGTCGATCGGGAAGGTCGGCTGGTAAAAAAAAACAAAATATTCCAGATTTTTTTCGGGCCGATTCCGGCCGACCGTGGAGCTTTTTCTCTTGCTTTTTCCGACGCCGATGTGAAAATGGGCGTGACAACCAACCCAAGGGACTGGGGCGGCCGCTCCAGGCTCTCGGTGACGAGACAAGCCCGCATGATCTGTGCACAGCGGATCATGCGGGCTTTCCTTTTGGGGATCACATCGGTTCTTTTGAGCGAAAGCGGGTTCACACATGGCACAGGCAAAAAACGAAGACGGCGCGGAGGTGACGGTCAAGGGGATCACCGTCACCTGGCCTAAGCTCCTGGCGGTAGTGGTGAGTTTTCTGGCGACGTGTGGGGGGATTGTGGTTTGGGGAGGCGGGGCGTTGATTGATGACCGCACTGCGCAGATCAAACGGGTGGACGACTTGGACGCCTACGTCCACGTGAAGGGATCGGAACGGGACGTGTTCGCGGCCCACGTCTCGGAACAACTCTGTAATTTAGCCAAAGTTCAAACGGAAATGAAGGCGGTCGACCTGGATACAAACGCCAAAATCGACCGGATCAACGACAAGCTCGACCGTCTGATTTTAGGTCAAAAAAACATGGCGCTGGCCTTGGGAGCCGCGTCCACATCCAAGGAGTGAACATGCGTTACGCCCCACGTTGGCCGTTCTGGTCGCTGATCGTCGCGATGTTGGTGCTGCTTCCTGGCTGTCCTTCTGTCCCCGTGGCAGCGGTTCCTGAATTGGCTCCTGCGGCGTCTATCGTGAAGCCGGCGACGGATGCGACCACGGCGGCGGTGAACGCGGAGAAGCCGCTGGCGGGCGCGGAGGCGGCGGCGTCGAAGTTGCCGGACTCGCCGGCACGTGTGGAGTTAACCAAGCAACTCGCTGCGGTGCGGACTTGGTGGGCGGGGAATCTGGCGGCGTGGCGGCAGACGGTGGAGACGGCCAAGAAAATTGACCAGTCCATCAAGGACCGGGACAATCAGATTGTGACCCTCAAGAAAGACGTGACGGTTCTGCAATCGGAAGTGACCGCGATGAAAGAGTCCGATCCGGTTCGGACCTGGCTCGAACTCATCGGCATCGGCGGGATCGTGCTGGGGGTGGGTTTGCTCGTGGCGTCGATTTTCGTCGCGGCCTTGCACGCGATCACATGGATTCGGTCGCTGGCGGTGGGCGTGATTGTGTTCGGCGTTTGCATTGCCACACTGGCCTACTACCTGACCGAGATCCGCTGGCTCATGTTGGGGGTACTGGCTGCAGCTCTGATTTCCGGTGGCGTCTGGCTCTGGACGCATCGCAAGATTTTGAGTGCCAAGGCAGCGGCGATGACGGTGATCGTGTCTCCGAAGGCGGTGACGGCATGACCAAAATAGCTATCGAGGACGTTGAAAAAATGCTCCGTGAACGTCGCCGGATGAACCGTCCTAAGTTCAAGAACATCATTTGGACCCGCAAGGGCAAGCCGGTCAAGTTCCCACAGGAAGTTCTGGACGATTTTATTTCCACCGGCCTGAGCAATACCGATTTCATTAGCATGAAGTTTTGGATTTGTCGCGAGATTTTACTGGGGGGATGGAAATGAGCATCCCCCGCACATCCCGGCGGCTGCGGAGATTCGGACCCCACGCGGACGCGGACTCGCTGGCCGCGGCCATGACCGACGTGACGCAGGATCGTTTCCGGCAGTGGCAGGTGGGGCCGTACCTCTCCGAAACCCTGGCCACACAGATCGCCCTGGAGGCCCACCGGCGCTGGAAGTGGTTTGTACGGCAGGCGCGGATCGAACGGGGCGTCGCGGAGGAGACCCTGCGGGAGTTTGAGCGGGGACATCCCGCGATCTCCTACAAGTGCCTGCAACAGCGGATTCATCGGATGCAGACCAAGGCCGCTGTGGCGGCGAGGAGTTAATCATGTCTTTGCCCACTGGTTCGATGATCTTGAATGTGCGGGCGGATACCGGTGTGACGCTGACCGCCGGGCGCATCTCCGGCTGGGCCGATCAGAGCGGGGCGGGGAATGACGTGGTGGAAGTGTCGGGCAAGGGGCCGAAGTTTGGTTATGCCTTTGGAAAAGCGGCGGCGGTCTACGATCTGCCGCTGTCGGGGTCGGGGTTGTCCGACTATCGTTTGACCTTCAACGCGGCCATGGCCTACACGCAGAATGCCATGACGTTTATGGCGGTGCTGTCCAACACTGAGACTAATGCGGTGTCGGTGCCGGCGTACTTCGGATCGAACCTATGGATTCTGTCCACGGCGACGCTCTGGACACCCCACTATCAGTGGAAACCCTACGGCTGGGGCGCGGTAGACACGGGGCTATACCCACTGGCCACGCCGCAGGTCATTGTGTGTCAAATTTCCCCGACCGGGAAAATGGCCTGCAATGAGAAACTCTCTCCGGCTAATGTTTTCTCTCCGCCATCGGGCGCGGCGAGCGGTGGTGCTATGGGCTACAGTTCGGCCACCGGCTACGTCCACGCCGGGGCAATCTTCCAGGAAGTCATCTGGAACCGCGTGCTTTCCGACGCGGAAGTGCAGGCCGCCATCGCGACGGCGGCGGCGGATTGGGGGATCAATCTCGCGCCCACCATGCGGATTGTCTTCGATGGCGACTCGCGAACGAGCGGCACGGGATGCGCGATGAACAACAATGTCGTCGCGGGTCTGGCCCCGCGCTTCCCGCAGGCGGAAATGCTCAACATGGGAGTTCCCGGTTACAAGGCGACGGACGTACTGGCCCGCATCGCCATCATTGATTCGCTGTACGACGCTACCAAAACCTGCATCTACGTCCTGCATTGCGGCGTGAACGACATCTATCACGTCAGTTCGACTCCGGCGGAAACGTGGGCCAACATCCAGACGGCGCTGGCCAGTGTGCTCAAAAACCCCTGGAAGATCGTACTGTGTACGTGTCCGCGGTTCCTCGGTTCCGACGCCACCATGACCACGTTCAACGCACTGATACGGGCCGGGGCTGCGACCTATGGAACGCTGGCGGATCTCGACGTCGACACCCGCATCGGTGGGGCGACCGCCCCCAATGACACGAACTATTTCTACGCCGATGGGTCGATCAACATCCACCAGACCGCGCTGGGTTATTGCGTGTACGCGGAAATTATCGAGGAGGCCATCGTTCAGGGCCTGATCGGCGCGGCCATGTGGAGTTCACCGGTGAGGACCCTGACGGGGTAGAGCAATGGCAATTTATGTGCAACAACTCGGCTTCAATATTTGGCAGTCTGCCGCGCGGGTGCTCGCCGGCGTGGGGATGCCGACGCTTCCGGCCGGTCCGACGCACTTGGATTACTTGGTCTATTACGGCTGGAATTATGCCGCGCGGACGCTCTTCACCACGCCCATCGCCGGCCTGGCCTCCGCCCGCGACGGGACGGACCCGACGAAAGTGGCGGTGACGTGGACGGCGTTCACGGGGGCGGTCAGCTATCAGGTATCGAAGGACGGCGGGGCGTTCTCGTCGGCGGGGATCAGCGGGACGACGTTCACCGACGCGGCGGGCTCAGCCAATACGGGGCATACCTATAGCGTGCAGGCCGTGGACGTGGTGGGAAATATCATCGCGCAGGGGACGGCGGATTTCCTGTTGCTGACGCTGACGGCCAACAACAGCATCGGGACACTGGGTGTCGCCAAAACCCTGACCTGGTCGCACAATGCGACCAACGGCCTGTCCACCACGCTGACGTTGACCGGGACGGGCGGGGCATTCTCTGGTGCCAATCCGTTCACTTCCAGCGCCACCCAAGGCACGCTGACGTTCACGCCCACGGCGGCGGCGGCCTCGGTGCTGACCATCGCCGGAACCAACGCCAGTGAATCCTTCACCTCCGGCAGTATCACCCTCACCACGGCTGCGACCACGCTCACGCTCTCTGGCGGCGGCACGACGACGCTGGCGGGGACGTTTGCCGAGACGTGGACCGAGTCTGCGGCCAGTCCCGGCACCCTGTCCATTGCGGGGAATGCCACGCTTGGGGCTTCCTTCTCCCCGACGCTACCGGCGGCGTCCGGCACCATCGGCTTGACCCTGACCAATCTTACGGCGGGCAACTACTCCCTGATCGTTTCCGGCACCGGGGCGGGCTACCAGATTGCCGGCGGCACGGTCACGATCACCGTACCCACGCCAACGACTCCGACCGATTTATCCGGGGTGGGAGTCAGCTTTACGAGTCTCGCGGTTCAGGCGACCTATTCGGCGGCGGACACCAGCGTGGTCGTTGTGTCCACGAACGGCACCGTGGGACCATTCTCCGGCACGCTGACGTTGAATGGCAGCGGCAACGCCACGGGGACGTTGACGGGCCTGACCACCGGCACCGCCTACACCCTGGCGGCGAGAGCATGGAACAACGCGGCCTTTTCCGCGATAAGCAGCACGGCCTCGGCCTCAACATGGGTCTCCATGTATATTGCTGTCACCAAAAGTGGCGTGCAAGTTGAATTGAGTTGGGACTTAGTGGTCGGAGCGGCGTCATATCAAGTCTCCAAAGATGGGGGCGCATTTTCTTCGACGGGCGTGGGGGATGATGTATTTGATGATGTGGAGGGATCGGCCAATGCGGGGCACACCTACATCGTGCAGGCCGTGGACAGTAGGGGGAATGTCATTGCGCAGGGAACGGGGCGGTGGGTGGCCGTCTTCGGTCTGGCTCTGGATCTGGCTCTGAAACTCTGATTAAGGAGAGCATCCATGCGTTTAATGGCGGAAGGCACGATCGGTTTGACGACGGGATCGACCGTCACGCTGTGTCCCGGCCTGGTCGGGGCCGGCGCCATGCTCTGGGTAGGGCCCGGCGACGCCAACGCGGCCGTCGCTCGCATCGGCAAGGCGGCCGCGCCCCAGATCCCGGTGGAGGCCTCCAATATCCGGGGGTTCACCCTCCCGGAGTCGGATCCCGGAGCCATGGTGGCGCTGGGCTCCACGGGCGACATCCTGCGCTACGCCGTCTGGGGTTGATCGGGAGTCCCACCATGCCCATGCGTCCCCCCATCCACCGCGCTCCCGGGACCCACCGGGCGGCGCAGCCCGCGGCGCTCGAGCGCCCGCGGCCGTCGGCGGCGGCGCGGGGCTACGACCGGACCTGGCGCGAGTATCGCGCCGCCTATCTGGCCGATCCGGCGCACGCCCTATGCCGGCGCTGCCTGGAGGACGGCCGGGCCACGGAGGCGACGGTGGTGGACCACGTCCGCCCACACCGGGGCGATTTGGCGCTCTTCTGGGATCCGGCCAATCACCAGCCTTTATGTAAACCGTGCCATGACTCCAAGACGGCGCGGGAAGATGGAGGATTCCAAACGTGACCCGGGGCCGCAAACCCAAACCCACCGCGCTGAAGCTGCTCCAGGGAAACCCGGGCAAGCGCCCGATTAACTTTCAGGATCCGGCCTTTCCGGCGGCCGGCCAGGGCGGCGACATGGCCAAACCTCCCAAGGACCTTCCGCAGCGCGGGAAGGAACTGTGGAACCGCTTCTATCCGCTGTTGGCGAAATTCGGGGTCTTGTTGGAGACGGACCTGCCGGCGTTCGAGGCCCTTTGCCGGTCCTGGGCGCTGTTCAAGGCCGCGGACATCCAGTGCGGCAAAAAAAACGGTATGATCCAGGAGTCGGCGGGCGGCTACCAGAGCCCCAGCGGCTGGGTGACGCTACGAAGCAAGTTTTACGCCGAATTCCGCCAGCTCGCCGAGCACTTTGGGCTGACGCCCTCGGCCCGGGCGCGGATCAAGATCACCGCTCCGCCGCCCCAGAAGAGCCTGTTCATTGACGAGCCGCCGGCGGCCCCGGACCGGCGGGAGGAGCTGGAGGCATTCATCCGCGGAGGTTTGGATCCCGTGGTGGGAAAGATCGGGAGGGCGGGATGAAAAGAGGAAGAAAAAAGTTGGAAGTTGGAAGTCGGAGGCGGCGGCTGGGGACGCCGCGCGGAGCGGCGCCCTCCCCGTTGCATCCGGCGGAGCAGTATGCGGCGGACGTGCTGGCGGGGAGGATCTCCGTCGGCAAGTGGGTGCGGCTGGCGGTCGAGCGCCAGACGCGGGACCTGAAGACGGCGGCGGCGCGGGGGCTGGTCTTTGACCGGGCCCGGGCCCAGCGGGCGATCGACCTATTTGGGTTCCTCAAGCATTCAAAGGGGGAATGGGCGGGGCAGACCTTCCGCCTGGAGCCCTGGCAGCAGTTCATCCTCTGGGTGATCTTCGGCTGGCTCAAGCTGGTGGACGGGCCGCGCGGGACGAAGATCCCGGGCCCCCGGCGCTTCCGGATGGCCTACACGAAGGTGGCGCGAAAAAATGGAAAGAGCAGTTTCGCCGCCGGCGTCGGGCTCTATCTCTTTTTCGCCGACGGCGAGCCGGGCGCGGAAGTCTACACCAGCGCTACCAAACGGGAGCAGGCGCGGATCGTCCACGGGGAGGCGATCGCGATGGTCGGGGGCTCGCCGGAACTGTCGCGCTATATCAACGCTTACAAGGACAATCTCCACATCGTCGCCACGCGCAGCAAATTCGAGCCCCTGGGGGCCGACGAGGATACGACCGACGGATTGAACGTGCATGGGGCGATCATCGACGAACTGCACGCCCACAAAAACCGCGGCATGCTGGACGTGCTGGACTCGGCGACGGGGGCCCGCCGCCAGCCGCTGATCTTCGTCATCACCACCGCCGGCGCGGGGCGCGTGGGCGTCGATCAGGACATGCACGGCTACGCCGAGAAGATCCTCCAGGGGGTGATCGAGGACGACAGTTTCTTCGCCATCATCTACGCGATCGACGAGGCCGACGATTGGCGCGACGAGGTCTGCTGGATCAAGGCCAACCCCAACCTGGGCGTCTCGGTCAAAATCGACGACCTGCGCGACAAGTGCCGTAAAGCCGTCGAGATGCCCAGCGCCCTTAACGAGTTCCTATGCAAGCACATGAACCGCCAGACCGAGCAAGTAACGCGCTGGATCCCGATGGACAAGTGGACCGCCTGCCGGGACCCGGTGGCCGACGCCCAGCTCGCCGGACGGCGGTGCCACGGCGGCCTGGACCTCTCGAGTAAACTGGACGTGGCGGCCTGGGTGCTGCTCTTCGAGCCGACCTTTGAGGACCCGCGGTGGCGGCTCAAAGCTCGCTTCTACGTGCCCGAGGAGACCGCGGCCCTGCGCGAGCGCGAGGCCCGCGTGCCCTACGCCACCTGGGGACGCCAGGGGCACCTGCACCTGACGCCGGGCAACGTGATCGATTATGAGTTCATCAAGGCTCAGGTTTACGGCGACGCCAAACGCTACGAGATCGCCGACATCGGCTACGATCCGTGGAGCGCCACCCAGATTGCCCTGCAGTTGCAGGAATCGGGGATGGTCTGCGTGGAGGTCGTACAAGGCTTCCGCAGCCTATCGGAGCCGAGCAAGGAGCTTGAGAAGTTGGTAACGGCCGGGACGCTGGCCCACGACGGGAACCCGGTGATGGACTGGATGGCCAGCAACGTGAGCTGCGAGACGGACCCAGCGGGAAATATCAAACCGAGCAAAAAACATTCGTGTGAGAAAATCGACGGCATCGCGGCGACGGTGATGGCCCTGGCCCGGGCCCTGGTGAGCGACGACGGCGGCGCGGCCTACGCCGACGGAAGGGACCTGGTGGTGCTATGAGCGGATTCGGTAAAAAATGGCGCGAGATCGGGCTGCTGCTGGTGGGCGGGGGCCTGGTGACGCTGGGCCTGGGGATGATCTACCTGCCGCTGGCGCCGATCGCCCTGGGGGCGGCCCTGGTGCTCGAAGTGCTGACCACTGGAGGTGACCGATGAGCCTGTTCGGCCTGATGGAAAAACGCTCGGCGACGCTGGCCAATCCCGACAAGTTCCTGCTGGGCTTCTTCGGCGGACGGCCGACGGAGTCCGGCTCCATGGTCAGCGAGCAGAACGCGCTGTCGCTGACGACGGTGTGGGCGTGCGTGAACGTCGTCGCCGAGGCCCTGGCCAAGCTGCCTTTGAATCTCTACCGGCACCTGTCCAACGGCGACCATGAGCTGGTGACGGATCTGCCGGTGGCGGCGCTGGTGGCGGCGGCGCCCAACGACGAGATGAGCACGGCGGCCTGGAAGTCCACGACCATGGGCTGGGTGCTCACCTGGGGCAACGGCTACGCCGAGATCGAACGCAACGGCGCGGGCCTTCCGATCGCCCTGCACCCGCTGGCGCCCAACCGCATCATCCCGCGGCGGCGGCAGCGGAACCCGGTGACGGGGCGCGACGAATGGCGAATCGAATACTACGTGACGCGCACGGCGCTGCAGTCGCCCTACCTGCTCGAGCAGCAGACGCTGACCGGCGACCCGATCGACCGGGACGACATGCTGCACTTCGCGGGGCTGGGATTCGACGGGATTGTCGGCTATTCGCCGGTGGCCATGGCGCGGGAGGCGATCGGACTGGGCCTGTCGGCGCAGGCCTATGGGGCGCGGTTCTTCGGCAACTCCGGCGTGCCCAGCGGGATCCTGAAGAGCGCCAAGACGGTCAAAGATCCCAAGAAACTGCGCGAACAGTGGGACCTGGTGCACAGCGGCCCGGGCCAGCGGCGTACGGCGGTGCTCGAGGACGGGGTGGAATACCAGCAGATCGGGATCCCACCGGAGGATTCGCAGTTCCTCCAGACCCGCCTCTTCCAGCGCACGGAGATCTGCGGGATCTACCGGGTCCCGCCGCACAAGGTCGGGGAACTCACGCGGTCGACGAATAACAACATCGAGCATCAGGAGATGGAGTTCGTCAATGACTGCCTGATGGGCTGGCTGGTGCGCTTCGAACAGGAATGCGGGCGCAAGCTGCTGACGCTTGAGCAGCTCCGGGCGGGATACTTCTTTTCCTTTGATGTGGACCAGATCCTGCGCGGCGACATGGGGGCGCGGTATGCGGCCTACGCCACCGGCCGGCAGTGGGGGTATCTGTCGGCCGACGACGTGCGCCGGCGCGAGAAGATGAACGCCCTGCCCAAGGGACAGGGGGCGATCTACCTAGTGCCAATGAACATGGTGCCGGCGGACCAGGTGGCGAAGTCTCCCCCAGTGCTTGCCCCGGCCCCGGTCGTGGCTTCGCCGGCGAACGCACCGGCGCTGCCGGCGGGCGCGGATGTACCGGCCGGCGACGAGGATGCTCCGGCGGAGGCGGACACCGAGACCGACGGCAGCGCCGATGGCGGAGGGCGGAAAATCGCGCCGGACAAGCTGCGGGCGACCTTCCGCGCGCTGCTGATTGACGCGGCGACGAGGGCCGTGCGCAAGGAGACGGCGGCGCTGCGGCGGGCGGCGGGCAAGCCGGCGACGTTCGCGGCCGCGGCCCGCGAGTTCTACGCCGGCCATGGCGACCACCTGCGGGCGCTGCTGCTGCCGGTGGCCTCGGGACTGGGGGACCTGGCCGGGATCCCCTTCGTCACGGCGCGCGGGGCGGTGGAGAAGCTGGCGCATGAACTGCCCGCCCGGTCGCTGACGGAACTGGCGGATCCGAAGCTGAATGTCGAGGCGCTGCTGGGACGGTGGGACCGGCAGCGGCCGGAGGAGATGGCGGATACCCTCCTGGCCAGTTTCCGATTCAATGAGAATCACGATGACATGGGCCGATTCGCCGATTCCGATGGCGGCGGCGGCGGCGGGGGAGACAAAAGCCGGCCGGTGGAGGACCTTGTCAAAGTCTCGGCCGGGGGTCAGATCGCGCTCAAGCATCCCGCCAACGCCAAAGAGGCCGGAGCGATGGTGGAAAAGGTGATCGCCCTGCACGACCACGCGGTGCAGAAGCATCAGGAGGCGCAGGCGTTGCCATCGAATCACCCCGACAAAGTGAAAGCCGCATTGCATCTGAATCATGTGCAGAACCAACTGACCCGCGTGGTCGCGCTGGCCAAACCGTTCGCCAAAGGGACCTCGAATTAAGGAAGTTACCATGAAAACCGAAGTGCGTTTTGTCACCGCCGCCCCCGGCCGGGAAGTGCGGATGGAGCCGGCGGCCGGCGGCCAGCCGGCGAAGATCAGCGGCTATGCCGCGGTCTACAACAGCCTGAGCGAGGATCTGGGGGGATTCCGCGAGCGCGTGCTGCCGGGGGCGTTCAGCGCGGCCCTGGCGGCCCAGCCCGACGTGCGGGCGCGCTATAACCACGACGCCCTGCTGGGGAGGACCAAGGCGGGCACGCTGCGCCTGCTGGACGATCCGGTGGGGCTGCGCTATGAGATCGACGCGCCCGATACCTCGGTCGGGCGGGACGTGTGCGAGTCCATCCGCCGCGGGGACGTCGACGGGAGCAGCTTTTGCTTCCGCCTGGCGGGGACGGCGGGGGGGGCGGGGGGCGATGCCTTTATCAAAGACGCTGGCGGGCCGATCCGCGAACTGCGCCAGCTCGAACTGCTGGACGTGGGGCCGGTGGACAGCCCGGCCTACCGCGCCACCGAGGGCCTGGTGGGCGTGCGGGCGCTGCCGGACGCCAGCAAGGCGGAGCTGACGAAGCTGCTGGTGCCCGCGGGCACGGGGCTGGGGCGTCCCAACCTGTGGGCGGCGCGGCTGAAGCTGGCCGAAAGCGGCGAGGCGCGCTTCTACGTGAGCGACGACACGGCCGCGGCGGCGCTGGTGGACGCCTGCCTCCAGGCGGGGTCGGCGTGCGATTCGCTGATCAGCCTGACCTGGAAGATGCCCGACGACGCGGCTGCCGGCTGCCGGGCGGTCTGCCTGGACGCGCGGCTGCTTTGCCAGGCCCTGGGCCAGGTGGCGACGGCTCCGGGCTCGGCGATCGCCGCTGACCTCGCGGGGATCACGGGCGCGGCCCTGCGGGATTGCGCCAAGTCCTGTAAGGGGCTCGACCACCCGATCAGCAAGCTGTGCGCCGCCGTGGCCCTGCAGACGGCCGATCAGTGCGACACACTGGCGGGGGAATGAGACGAGAGATGAGTCTTGTAATATTTTGCGCTTGACACGGGGCGCGGGAGATCAGTACCCTGATAACAGACATCAAGGCTTTGCCCGCCGCGGACGACCTTTGGAGCCGTTGCTGACCAGTTGGACGCGGGCGGAGAAGAGCAGCCGATGTTCCTGCCGTCGCAGGGCGTCAAGGCCGCTCGTCATGGTGAATGAACCACCATGCCGGCGGCACGTCCCCCAGAGCCTGGCGATCCTCCGGCGAAAACCGGAGACATCCCGTGAAAAAAGCCGATGAAATCCGCCTGGAGCGGGCCAAGCTCATCACCGAGGCGCGCTCCCTGAGCGCCAAGGCCGAGGCCGAGAAACGCGACATGACGGCCGAGGAGATCCAGCGGTTCAACCGCATTATGGACGTCTCCCTGGGCGAACTAGATCAGCAGATCAAGATCATTGAAGCGTCCGAAACGCGCATGACGGCGCTGGCCGACGAGGAAAAGCGGATGGCCGAAAGCCAGGGGCGGAGATCCACCCCGGCGGCCCCCGGCGGCGGCGCCCCCGAGAAAAGGGCGCTGCGCTACAAGCGGCCCAACGGCATCGAACGCGTCATCCCGATCGACGGGGCGCGGTCGAGCCTGGCCTACGAACGGGCGTTCTATCGCGCCCTGGGCATCGGCGCGACGCGCGGAGAGGGCGTGGAAGAGCGCGCTTTGCAGGCGGATCTGGACCAGTCTGGCGGGTACCTGATGGCCCCGCAGATGTTCGTCGCCCAGATCATCGCCGCGGTCGACAACCTGACCTTCGTGCGGCGCGTGGCCAACGTGCTGCCGCCGGTGACCAACGCCGAATCCATCGGCGCGCCCTCGCGCGAAGCGGACGTGGCCGACGCCGACTGGACGGCGGAGATCGCGACGGGGAGCGAGGACAGCAGCCTGAAGTTCGGAAAGCGCGAACTCAAGCCCCACCCCCTGGCCAAGCTGATCAAGGTCAGCAAGACCCTGATCCGAAAGGCGGCGATCGATCCCGAGGGGATCGTCCGCGACCGCCTGTCCTATAAGCAGGGCGTCACCCAGGAAAAGGCCTTCCTCACGGGCTCGGGATCCGAGCAGCCCCTGGGCGTGATGACCGCCAGCGCCAGCGGCATCAGCACCGGGCGCGACGTGTCCACGGGCAACGCCGCCACCTCGATCGGGGCCGACGGCCTGATCGAGGCCAAGTTCGCGCTCAAGGTCCAATATTGGACCAAGGCCGAGTGGGCCTTCCACCGCGACGCCATCAAGCAGGTCAGCAAGCTCAAGGACGGCGAGGGCCAGTACCTCTGGCAGATGTCGATTCAGGCGGGCTCGCCCGACCGGCTGCTGGGCCTGCCGATCAACATCAGCGAGTATATGCCCAACACCTTCACCACCGGCCTGTACGTGGGCATCCTCGGAGACTGGAGCCACTACTGGATCGCCGACGCCCTATCCATGAGCATCCAGGTTCTGTTGGAGCTCTATGCGGCGACCAACCAGAACGGCTACATCCTCCGGGCCGAGACCGACGGCATGCCGGTGCTCGAGGAGGCCTTCGCCCGCGTCAAGCTGGGGTAAAGCCCGGCGATTTTCGCGGTCGGCACCGTGTTTGAGTTTGAGTTCAAGTTTCCAAAATTTGAGAGGCAATCATGAACCTCCTTTCCAATGTCAAGATGATCCTGGTGAGCGCCGGGGCGGTCGCCGCGCAGACCGAAGTGGATTCCGACATCCTGGACATGCTGGGCTTCGACGGCGTGCTGTTCGTGGCCATCCTGGGCACGGTGACGGCGAGTTCTGTCCTGACCCTCGTGGCGCAGCAGTACACCGCCGCCACGGGCGGCAGCATGGTGACCATCACCGGGGCCACGGCGACGCACACCGACGCCGGGGCCGGCGCCGACAGCAGCAAGTGCCTGATCGTCGACGTCTTCCGCCCGCAGCAGCGCTACGTCCGCGCCGCCTTCACCCGCACCGCGGCCAATGCGGTGCTCCAGGGCATCCTGGCGATCCAATACATGGCCGGCAAGAAGCCGACCGTCCAGGACGTGACCACCATCCTGGCCAGCACGCAGGTCGCACCGGCGGCATGATCTTCCGGCGCATGAGGACGCCCGGGGGCCTCCGGTGCGGCCGAGGCCCCCCGTCCCCTGCCCGCGTTCTTTGAAATCATTGTGTTTCCCGTGTCTTAAGTGACTAGGCCCCCCCATCCCCCGGCGCGGGGCCGCAACCAACGGAGCAATCATGGACGCCACGTACCAACCCAAGGTCTACCGCAAACAAGGCGGCAATGAACTGGTCATCGCCAGCGGCGGCAAGCTGACGGTCGAGGCCGGCGGCATCGTCGCCGGCATCGCCAGCGGCACCCTGTATTTCTGCGACTCGGTCAACGGCCTGGACACGAACGCGGGTACCGCCTTCGCCAGCGCCTTCAAGACGATCGCCGCGGCCCTGGCCGTGGCCGTCGCCGGAGACACCATCTACCTCAAGGGAAGTTTTTCGGAGACGGCGACCGTCTCCGTGGCCGGGCTGTCCCTCATCGGCCTGGGCACCGGGCCCAAGCAGGCCCAGTGGACCAGCGCCGTGGACACGGCGACCCTGACCATCGCGGCCGCCTACGTGCGCGTCGAGAACATCTACTTCAAGCCGCCGGCCTATTCGGCCAGCACCACCTACGGACCCTGCGCCATCCTGCTGAGCGGGGCCAACTGGGCCCAGATCGTGGGCAACCGCTTCCAGGGCCAGACCGCCAGCTACGAGGCGATCTACTCGCCGGTGTGCAACTCGGACAACGTGCACATCGTGGGCAACGAGTTCTTCTACATGAACACCGGCACCTACGGCGCGGCCATCCTGGGCGTCGAGGCCGGGGGACTGTCCTACAGCGGCTGGGTGATCCGGGACAACATCTTCCAGTCGTGCGTGACGGCCATCAACATCAACGGCCGGGCCTGCACGATCACGGGCAACACCATCGCCGAATACGGGATCAACGCCGCCGGCGCCATCGCCGCGGTACTGGCCCTGGGGATCGACCTGTCGGGAACAAGCTCGGGGGCCAACTGCGTGTGGAACAATCAACTGGGCGGCACCTACAACGCCACCTTATACAAGGTCGGGGCCAGCGGCGACCAGTGGGCGGGCAACCGCAACGTGATCTCCGGAGGCACCACCGCCGCCAACCCGTCCTAAGCAGCGCCGGGATACTGGATTCAGGCGCTTCAGGAGTCATCCATGCGCGTACAATTCCACACCCTCAGCGCCGGGCCCGGCGGCGTCCGCGAGCCGGGCTCGATCCACGAACTGCCGGCGGCCGAAGCCCAGGCCCTGATCGCCGGCCGCTATGCCTCCGCCATGTCCCCCACTACCGACCCTTCCCCGTCTCCAGCGCCCTGCGTCTGCGGCCGGTGCCGCGAATGTCTAGACCGCCAACAGTCGCAGATGGCCCAGACGCCGGAAGACGCGGCGCCACCGTCCGCCACGGCGGCCCTGGACGCCCGGGGCCGGCGCAAGAAGAAGTGAGCGCCCCATGTCCGAACCCCGCCTGCTGATTCCCCCGCCCTGCGAGCCGATCTCCCTGACCGACGCCAAGGCCCAACTGCGCCTCGATAGCGACCTGACGGCGGACGATACGCTGATCCGGGGGATGATCGCCGCGGCGCGGCGCGGCCTCGAGGATTGGACCCGCCGGCAGTTCGTGCTGGCCACCTACCGGGCGACGGCCGACCGCTTCCCCGGAGCCAACTATATCCTGCCGGTGATCGGCTGGATGGAGGCAGTGCTGCCCAATCCCCGAATCGACGACCCCGCCCTGCGGATTGGCCCGGGACCGCTGCAGACGGTGCTTGCGATTCAATACCTGGATTCCGCCGGCACGGTCCAGACGCTGGATCCGGACACGGATTACACCGTGGCCGCGGACGACGATCCGGCGCGGATCATGCCCGGCGTGGCGGGGGATGGCGGGGGGACGGATTGGCCGGATACCTGCGATAGCCAGCTCGATACTGTGACGGTGACCTATGCCACGGGCTACATGACGCCCGGCAGCGCCGCCAGCGCCAGCGGCGTGATCACGCTGGCCGCCGGCGCAGCGCCCGTCGCGGCCGGCCAGGCCCTGCGCCTGACGGCGATCGACGGCACGCTGCCCGGCGGCCTGGCTGAAAAGACCAATTACTACGCCGTCGCGATCGCCCCCGGCGGGCTGAGCTTCACCCTGGCGGCAGCGCCCGGCGGATCCGCCGTGGCCCTGACCACCGCCGGTACTGGAACCCTGCTGGTCGACTCCCTGCCGGAGACCCTCCGCCAGGCCATGCTGCTGGCCTTGACCTGGTTCTATGAGAACCGGGGCGAGGCTGGAGGCGGGGCGGGCGGGGGCGACCTGCCCGAGGCCGTCCGGACGCTGCTGACCCCGCACAAGACTTGGAGGTTTTGACAATGCCTCCCGTCGCGCCGGTCAACGTCGCCCGCCTCCGCCATCAGGTGGTGATCTACAGCCGCCAGGAGGGCACGCCGGACGCCAGTGGCCAGCGGACCTACACCCTGGCCGCCGTGGCAACGACGCGGGCGGAAATCGGCCCGGTGCGCTCCGGCGAGGTGGAGCGGGCCCATTCCTTCGGCGTCCACACCAACACCAAGGTGACGATCCGGTACCGGCCAGGGATCACCGCGGCGATGCAGGTGGTCTATCAGGGGCGGACGCTGCTAATAAACGGGGTGCTCAACCCCGACGAACGCAACATCCTACTAGAACTCTACTGCCAGGAGTTGATATGAACGTGGGCGGCGAACTGCAGGGCGCCGACGTAATGGTCCGGGCGCTCGAACAGATTGAGGGCAATGTGGCGCGCAAGATCGTCCGCACCGCCCTGCGCGCCGGGGCCCACGTGATCGCCCGCGAGCTGGCGGCGACCGCGCCCTCGGCGGAACTTCGGGCGGCGATCAAGGTGCGGGCGGGAAAGCGCAGCCGCACCGGCCAGAGCATGCTGGTGACGCTCAGTTCCACGGGGTTCCCCGGCGGGGTCTTCTGGGTAGGCTTTTACAACTACGGCCACCAGATCGGCCGGCGGCTCAAGGCCGCGGCGGCCAAGGTGCTGACGAAGCTGAAACTCAAGCACGCGGACGTCGGGCTGGCCGATAACCGGGGACGGGTGAAGGGAGAGCATTGGCTGGATATGGGCTTCCGCCGGGCCGAGCCGATGGCCCGGCAGGTGATCAGCGAGACGCTGCGGCAAGGTCTGGCCGAGGAAGCGGCCAACAGCGGCGCGAAAAAGTAGGAGGGCCCGATGGGCCTGGTCGAAGTAGGCAATACGATCTATGCCCGCCTGACGGCCGCCCAGACCGGCGACAACGCCGGCCAAACCGCGGCCCTGGCCGTGCTGGCCGCGGCCGTGGGCACGCGGGTCTATCCCGGAATTTCCGACCAGAACCATTACCCCTTCATTGATTACCGCGTCCACCAGGAAAAAGAGGAATCGGTGCAGGTCCAGAGGCAAAAGGAATACACCCTGACGCTGGTGATCGTGGCCAACGGCGCCTCGGCCCGCGTGGCGGCGGGACGGATACAGGCGGCGGTGCACACGCTGCTGGACCGCCAGACCTGGACGGTGAGCGCGGGACTGGGCGGGGGCACGACGCGCTGCTTCCTGGAGGGGGCCGACGAGGATGTGACGGCAGTTGGGGGCAACCCCGACGCCCTGTACTACGAACTGGACGAGGAATACCGCGTCTGGTCGAACGCGTGAACTTTAAAAGGAGCTTGGCATGGCCCTCAAACCGCTGGACGTCGTTGGAGATTCTGGAACCTTGAACTGGTGCAATACCGGCACCCTGTCCGCCGGCGGCGCGGCCTGCGGGACGCTCACCGGGGGCACCCTGACGGGCGTGATCGGCGACGGCATTATCGCCTCGGGCACGCTGACGGCCCTGGCGGGCATTTACGACATCACGCCCAACAGCGTCAAGCCCAAGAAGGTCGAAACCACCAAGCTCGGCTCCCTGGCGGCGACCAGCCAGCCGGGCACGCCGGACTACGGCGAAGTTAAAGTAACGTTGGCGCAGAATGGTACGATGACGTCCCTGATCAACAGTTGGATCGCCAACAAGACGCTGAACTTCTTCAAGGTCACAATCAACGACGCCGACACGCCCAGCGCCATGACCTTCCTGGGCTGGATCGCCGACTGGACGCCGCTGGCGAAAGAACTCAAGAAAGATGAGACGGCCAAGTCCGACCTGATGATCCAGATCACCGGCGTGCCGCTGCAGGTCTGCGGGACCTAAGCCCGCGCCGCTGGATTCATCCCTTTTTTACCATGGAGATGCTCATGCCCCCCCCCTCCTGTTTTACCCCCCCCGATTCCCTTCCGCCCGATCCTTTAGACGGGTACCGGCTTTTGGACGATCCGCCGGTTCCGGTGCCAGGACGTCCGGACGTTTATGTGCGGATTCTAACGCAAAGCGAATGGGAGTCCTGGCAGGAACTGGTCCAGGCGGCCAAAGGGGACGAAGGCCGGGCCGCGGTGATTTTCGCGGACCTGGTGCTGCGGACGGCGTGCGACGCCAGGGGCGACCGGCTGTTCTCCAAGGCCACGCCCGACGAACTGGCCACCAGGCTCAACCGCAAGGCCCTGATGGCGGTCTACGAGGCGGCGATCGCGGCCAACCGCCTGACGGCGGAGGGCCTGGAAGCGGAAAAAAAAGGCTCCGGGGAGACAACGGCGAACGCTTCTGGCTCCTCCTCGGACGCACCTTCGGCCTGACCCCGCGCCGGGCCAAGGCGGCGCTGACCACGCGCGAGTACCGCCTGCTACTGGCCGACTACCAGATCGCCCCATGGGATGGCGGCGCGGGAGAACGCGAGGACCAGCGCTGGGAGGCCCTGCTGGGCACGCTGGCGGCCCTCCAGGGGCTGACGCCCGACGGCCGGCGCATCGCCCGGGCGGTGAACCCCTGGGCGGAGGAGCGCGAAAAGGGACTGCCGGAGATGGCGGTGGTGAAGCGGAAGATTGAACTGTTTAACGCCGGGCTGGCGGGCCTGGCGACGCGAGGCTGACTATGGGTGTCTTCGGGGCCTTGAATGGAATCCTCAAAGCCGACGCCAGCAACTGGAGCGCGGGATTCAAAGAGGCGCGCGACGAGGTCGACAAGACCAGCGCTAAAAGCAAGGGCTTCTTCAAGGATCTGGCGGCGCTGACGGGCAAAAAGTCCGACCTGGGCCAGGCCATCAAGCTGGCGGCGGGGGGAGGAGCCATCGGAGGCCTGACGGCCCTGGCCAACGAAGCCAAGCAGATGGCCGTGGAAATCGCCAAGGTTTCGGTCGAATACGAACGCGGGGACATCACTCAACGCCAATACTTTCAGGGGATTGCCCATTCGCTGCCGATCGTTGGAGGATTCGCCGCGGCGATCGACGGCATGATCGACGCCCTGACCGGCGAGGCGGCGGCGGCGGCCAAGGCGGCGGCGGCGCAGAAATACCACGTCGAGCAAATCGACAAGGCGATCGAAGCCGAGCAGAAGTTCAAGAAGGAAACCAAGGACCTGCTAAAAGACATCCAGAAGGAAACCCTCCATGCGGAGCAGGAGGGGATCCTGGCGGGCATCGGCGACGAGACGGAACGCAAAATCGCGGAGATCAAGTTCAAGGCCCAGAACGCGACGACCGCCATGCGGGACAAGCTGGCCGGGGCCGTCCACCAGGACCTGATCGACGGCCTGAACAAGCAGAAGGACGCCTTAAAAGGACGTATGGACGCCGAAAATAACCCCAGCGCCAAAGCGGCCCTGAAGGACGCTTACAATAACTCCCTGCTGGAATACTCTCGCCTGCAGGCCGACAAGAAGAAGCTGACGGCGGCCGAACTGGAATGGGAGCAGACGGCCTTGGACAACCAGGTGCGGGACATCGAAAAAATCAAGCACGACGCCCTGGTGAAGGAATGCGCCGAGCAGAACCGGCTGGCCAAACTGGCGCTGCAGGGCGAGATCAAAGACCGCCGCCAAACCCTCGAGGATGAAAAGGCGCGGTTGGAGGGCGTGATCCGGGGCGGCCAGGCCGCCGAGCAATACCGGATCGCCCAGACCGCGGCGGTGCGCGGCGATCCGGGGCACGTGTGGCTGGCGCCGGATCGGCCGGAGGTCAAGGCCGCCCAGGAGGCCTCGGCCAAATTAACCACCATCATCGGCGAGCTGCAGCAGATGAACCGCAAGGCCCCGGCGGGAGGGTCCACGGACGACGAATCGAATCCCCTCTACTAGGAGTCCCTATGCCCACCCAACGCGGCAGCGCTAGTGAAATCGACGGCTCCGGACGCAACGGCGGGGACCTGTCCACCATGGAGTCCTGGGAGGAGCGGCAATACCACGTCGAGTTCACGGACGCCAGCGCTACGGGCATGGATGCGCGCAACGCGACGGGCGTGCCGGTCTGGGGCTCCCAGCTTCCCAACTACAGCCTGTATGTGATGGCCAAAGAGGCCGAGCGCGACCCGGCGGGGCCGTACCTGTGGAAAGTGACCGTCACATGGCGGACGCTGAAACCCAACGACAAGCAGCCCAAGTTCAACGCCACGCATAGCACATGGTCGATAGTCAAAACCATCACCGGCGTGCCTTTCCAGCGGCCGATCGAAAAAGACCTCAACGGAGTGGCCATGGTCAACTGCATCGGCGAGCCCTATAGCCCGCCGGTCCAGAAACTCGAATACGACTCCAAAATCACCATCAACTTTTTAACCAACGCCACGGGGTACAACTACGCCCTGCACGACTGCAAGGGCTCGCTCAACGGATCGGCCTACACCATCACCATCGGCGGCATGCCGTACTTGATCGACGCGCTGACGCTGAAGCTGGACAACTTTGTCGTGGGCGACCAGTACGACCAGGATGGAACCAAGATCGGCAGCGTGAGCCTGGAGTTGCTCTACCACGCCGGTACGGACGGCTGGCTGGAGAAGATGCCGAACCGATCGTTCAACCATAGCGTGAACGGCTACGAGAAGGGCCAACCGATCATGAACGGGACCGGGCCCAACGCCCAACCGATCAGCGAACCGATGTACCTGGACGCTTCCGGGCATGAACTGACCAGCGGCGCGGCCATCGTCACCAAGAATTACACGGTGCTCGGGTCGGCCAACTTCGACCAGTTATTCCTGGTGGGTCAGACGCCGAACCTGCTGGCGTGAGAAGAGGTAAAGAAACATGGCCCAGACGCCGCTGACACCCCGCCAGAATCTCCGCACCAGCGAGGCCGTGCGCTGGTTCGAAAGGCATGGGCGCAACGTGTACAGCCCGCAGGTGCGGCACCGGCCGCGGGGGGGCGGCGGGGGAAGCGGGGGCGGGTCCAGTGGGATGTTCCCGGTACTGCTGTCGCAGACCGGAGGCTCGGCCGGGAGCGGAACCGCCGCCTGCAATTTCACCTACCTGGTGAAGGATCTGGCCGGTAACACGCTGGCCGCGGCGGTGGCGCCGAGCATGCAGCGGCCGGCGCTGGGGCTCCTGGCGGCGGCGGCGATCGGGCTGGCCTACTGGAGCGGCCCCTTCCTGATCCTGTGGTGGTGCGATGAGGTCCCGGCGGCGGTCAAGCGGGTGTGCCCATGAGCGCGGCGAGCGGGACGCGGATCTTGCAGGACGATGGCAGCGTGACGCTGGATGAGGATGGGAAGGTGCTGGTGGGTGCGGGGGATTCGGACTGCGACTGCTGCGGGGGCGGGGGAACGAACCCGTGCGCGGACGGGTGCTGTCAATTGTGGTCCTACGCGGCGGCATTGACGGCGGATTCCTTTGTTATCACCCTCAACGGCGACGGCTGGCCGGTGGCGGACTTCACGGGCTACCCCCCGTTTTACGATTTGCACAGTAGCCTGAATCAGGAACATTGCGATAGCATCGTTTTGCAGATTTCCCGCGAGGGGAGCGGGCGGTGGGTCATCGCCGTGAACGTGGGCGGCTTCGATGTGGTCTTCAAAACGTGGGCGACCGCCTGGTCCTGCCCCCCGCCACTGTTGGCGGCGGACTACCCGCTGACCGATCCGCGTTGGTTCATGGATTCCTCCACCGCCGGCAGTCCCTACACGGGGGCGCAACTGCTTTCTCTGCGCTGCTTGGATTCGGTATCGGTGACGACTCCAGCCGACGTGATTCTCGTGGACGGGCCGCAGTATATCATTCGTTCCGACGGGGCAACTGCTCCCACGTATACGGTGTGGGACAGAATCATGCGTAAGGTGGGAACCGTCTCCGGCGTCACGACGTATACCCCCAGCGGTCTGGACCCGTCAGATCCCGCCTATGCCCCGGTTTCGTTGGAAATGAATGACGGCGGAACGCTGAGTTATTGGGATTTCCTGTTTCCGATTTGTCAGGTGTATCAGGCCGTTGGGACCGTACCGCGCGTGACGTTCGCCATTAGCTCGTTCCTGAGTTACGGCGAGGATGGTATTGACTGGGCTTCCGTGGTCCGACTTGCCAATGTGTCGGGTGCTGATTTGACACCGTACGAGGCGGTGCCGATGCACGTCACCATCGGGGAGGCACCATCATGATTCAGACCTGGCACGAATGGACTCCGGGGGAGGATCGGGCGGCGGCAAGGCAACAGGCACACGACGCCGGGACGCGCGGGGAAACGAAGCGGGGCATTTATCTTCCGCTGACCGTCGTTCCCGCCCTGGCGGAGTCCCATGTCGAACATCAGCTGTGCGCCGACTGTGGGGGACAAGTGGATGTGGGGCGGATCCACAGCGACCCGGCGGCGGCGGAGGCGTTTCTGCGGGGGCAGTGAGGAATCGCCAACATAGAGACACAGAGTTTTTGATTTTTATGAAAATTAGGGTATTTTTCATGGGGACATTATGTTGGAGAGGGAAAAAGGAAATCAAATAGATGGCCATCTATAACAAGTTATGGCGATACGATTATATAGATGGCCATCTATACAGTTATTTTCACGAAAAAGCACATAAGTTTCATATTCAAAGCAACTTAGAGCGATTTTCCGCTTTGGATTCGGTGACGAACGAGGACGCAATCGTCAATGCTCTCATCCCATCCACATTTTTAGTTTCCATATGCGAATAACACAAAATAACACAAATTATTCAAGATTAGTCTTGACTTATACCGAATATGTGCTATGATGTGTATGTGCTCAACGAGAGCACCGCAACCCCGAGCGGATTGGGGAGGATCTTTAGGAGTGAAAAAATGAAGACACCCAAACAAATCATTAACGAGACTGTGGCCGATGAAATCCTGCACGGAGCGACGTGGACCGCTTCCGGGAAAGTGCTGGTGGCCACCGCCCCCGGAGAGTACGACTGGGCGCTCGTGGAAATCTTGCGTGTGGCGGGTGGGCAGCGCGCAGGGGTTCCGGGCGGCTTTCCAAACACATATGCGATTAGGAGGATCCTTCGGGCTGGTGTGCCGGACGCTCCTGAATTTATGTCCAAAACGGAATATGAAACTTTTTTCGATGCCCAAAAAGTATTCGCCACCACTTAATTCGCCCCTTCCCCTACCAGCGGCGGGCCTGTGCGAGCCAGGCCGGGGGATTTGGCCGGATCTCAACCGGCAGGAACTTTTGGAGTGAAAACATGAAGCCGGCGACGACGGCGCGGCTGGAGCGGATCCGGGTGATGAGCGATCCGCCGGTGGAGGCGAAGTTCACGGCGACGTTGAAGGATTTCGGGGCGTTTGTGGCGAAGACGGAAACGGCGGCCACCGGCGTGGCGAGGTTGTCGAAAGAAGAGATCGTGAAGTTGAAGGACAAAGTGATACCGACGACGACGGTTCTGCTGCAGGGGTAGAACCGGGTGATGTATTTTCAGCCGGGCCGAATCGAGGAATTCATGGAAGGATACCGGGGAAATCTATATCCGATGGGGTCGCGGCTGTCGCGGAAGGTTTCCAGGGCGCCCGTGATCTGCGGAATATGTTGGAATCCTCCCGTTCGTAAGCCTATGCGCCAACTGAATTTATCGAAATTATGCCCAATTTATGCACAAGACGCTTGACTTGATCCGAATATAAGCCATAATTAGCGTAAACCAGTCAAGGAGCACTCAAATGACGGACCCACAAAAAATCAACCCCGAAGAAATCGAAGGCATCCGGTTCACCGATCCGGAGGCGATCCGACTGATCGCAGCCGAGGCCCGGCGCACCGACGAGCCGCTCGCGCGCGTGGCCACTCGCTGCATCATCCGATATTTCGCGATGCGGCAGGTGCCCGCCCCGCCTCATGATCCCGCCTCCGCGCACGACGCCCAGGAGGCTGAGGCCGATCGGGAGGACGTGGGGGAGACTCCCGCGCAGCGCTTCGCACGGGACCAGTTCGTTTCCGACCTGCGAAGCAGACGCGGGCGAAGGAACTGAAGGATCCCCATGCCCCGCGTGCGTAGCGCGGTGCGGATACCGAAGGGGGAGCCGGGGCGATTCCACCCGGCTCCCCATAAAGGAAAATCGCATGAAACTGGCAACTTCAACCAATCTAGCCGCGCCGGCAACTGGCTCCGGCCCGGCACAACTCACGGGGGCTGGCGTAGTTAGGGATGCGCACCCCACGGCGGTCGGAGAGCCGGACGCCGCCCCCTCCAATTCTTCCTTCTCCCACACGGACCCGGCGCAGGTTCCCACGCCTGCGCCGGCCCTGGGGCGAATTTCCCTTCCCCAGTTCCCCGACTCGTCGCTCCTGACGCACTCGTCCGAGAAAGCCTGGCACGCCTGCCATCGGCGGTACTACTTCGCCTATGTCCTGGGCGTGCGCAAGGCCAACGCCAGCGAGCCGCTCCGCATCGGGAGCATGTGGCACCTTGGCGTCGGCGCGTATGAGGCTGGCGAGTCAATTGACGACGTAGAGAACATGATCCGCCGAGCCTACGCCGATCAAGGCTGTCCATCCTGTCTGGCGCCGGAAGAATTTGCTTTGGAGGAGGAGAAGGTGGTAGCTATGGTTCGCGGCCATCATGCCCAGTATGCCGCCGATGCCATTCTAAAATCCGTGGCCATTGAAAAACCCTTTGCCCTTCCGATCATCAATCCGGAGACGGGACGGCCCACCCCGAACTTCACCGACGCCGGCATGATTGACCGCATCGCGGAACTTCCGGACGGCACATTCTGTCTGGTCGAACGCAAAACCACGTCCGAGAGCATCGCCCCTGATTCGCCCTACTGGATGGCCCTGCGCAACGATCCGCAAATCAGCCGCTACTTCCTGGCGGCGCAGGCGCTGGGATTCGACGTGACAAAAATAGTCTACGATGTCATCAAGAAGCCCATGATCCGGCCGCGTCAGATTACGAAGGCGGAACAGGCTTACGCCAACGCCCACGGCGATTACTGCGGAATGAAGATCACCGGCCCCTGCCCGGATCGGGAGACACCCAAGATGTACGGGGCGCGGCTCCTGGCCGACCTCAAGGCCCGACCGGAGTTCTACTTCGCCCGCAACGAGATCGCCCGACTGGATTCAGACCTTGACGAGTTCAAGCAGGATCTGTGGGACACGCAAAAGGACATCGCCGCCGCCAACCTGCGCGGGCGCTACGTGCGCAACGCCTCATCCTGCCTGGAGCCTTTCCAGTGCGAGTATCTTGAAGTGTGCGGCGACCTGAGCGCCAACCACGAACTCATCCCCGACGGATTCCGCCGTGCCAAGCGCCTTCATGAAGAAATCAGAACCGAGTCACCAGCGTTGGCGACCGAAACCGTCTAAATGAAAGGGACCAACCATGACTCTTACTCCTCCTCCACCCGCCCGTTTGCATTCGCCGCCGTCTGCGGCCAAGGCCGTGAACCGCTTGGCCATGATCGACGCCGCGAAGGTTCCCCCCGATCGCCTGATAATCAACGCGGTTGAAGGGTTCGGCAAGACGACCTTCGCGGCGTTTGCCCCCAAGTCCGCGCTCTTGATGTCGCGTGGGGAGACTGGCTACCCCACTCTCCTCAAGGCTGGCTTGGTTCCTCCGATCCCCTCCGTCGAACTCTCCACCTGGATCGAAACACTGGAACAGGTGGACTACCTGATTCAAAACCCCGGCCAGTACCAAACCGTGGCGCTGGACGCCTTGGGCGGCTTTGAGCGGCTCTGCCACGAACACGTCTGCGCCCGTGACTTCAACGGCGAGTGGGGGGACCGTGGCTTTCAGGCGTACATGCGCGGCTATGACGTGTCGATCAGTGAGTGGCTCCTTCTCCTCCAGAGGCTTGACCGGCTCCGCAACTTCGGCACCGAGATCGTCATTCTCTCCCATGCCAAGGTCAAGACGTTCAAAAACCCCGACGGCCCAGACTATGATCGCTACTCCGCCGACTGCCACGACAAGACTTGGGCGGTAACAGCTAAATGGGCCGACGACATCCTCTTCGGCACGTTTCAGACCGTCGTACTGGACGCCAGCGGCAACATGGCCAGCGCCACGACCAAGGGACGCAAGAAGGGCGTTGGCGGAGATCAGCGCATGATCTACACCCAGCGCCGCGCCAGCTACGACGCCAAGAATCGCTGGGGAATGCCCCACGAAATCGAAATCTCCGAACAGCCCCAACTCATGTGGTCCACCGTTCACGCCCACATGACCCGAAAAGAGGCGTCCGCCGACGTGCCGCCCGACTGACCGCAACTCTATACCTCGTGTGCTAGTTTTTTAGATTCTCTTATTTGAAAGGGTTTTTATGCTTCCCACCAAACTAGGCCGATACATCGGCAAGGCAATGCAGTCCGGCGTCGAACAGAAGCCGGGAAAGTGTCCGCAATGGGTTGCCGCATTTCATCTTTCCCATTACTTCAACGGCAACACCTGGGAGCCGGTGACGGGCGACGTTGCCATTACCGGGTACTTCACGCTCGTCAACGGAAACGGCAACGTCAATCTTAACATGATGTGTGACGACGGCCCTGGATTCATCGCCCAAGCTTACGGCTTGGACTACCTCGACTTCTCCATGCTGGAACAGGCCGCTTTCCTCGAAAACGAGATCCAGATCATGGTTGACCAAGAGGAGTACAACGGCAAGACCTCCATCAAGGTTACGGGCATCTATCCGCGCGACTACGAAGGCCGGCAGATTCGCAATGACCCAACCGTCGTCGTTTCTTTACAATCGAAGTACGGCCCGCTCATTCGCCAGCACAAGCCCAAGACGCCTGCCAAGCCAATTCCCACAGCACCCGTGGACCCCAAGGTATCGGCCTGGAAGGAGTTCATCTCCAAGACGCCATCCCTGACCATGGAAGCCCGCGCCGAGGCGTGGCGGGCAACGGTCAAGGGCTACGCGGGCGTGGAGATCAAGGACGTGAAGGACTGGGGCGCCGTCGCCAATAGCATCGCAGCTTATGGCGAGTTCAAGCCAGCCGCAACCGAATTACCAACCCCGCCCGATTCGGAGGCGGGACCAGGAATTCCCGATGACCAAATACCTTTTGCCCCTAATTGGTATTGACACTGCCCTTTCTGAGCGGGCCGGCGGGCCTCGATTCTCCCCCCCGCCGGTCCCTCTTTTTTCTGTCACGGAGGACGTGATATATCGGTTGTTGGCGGAGTGACAGGCCGGAAATTCTCTTGACACACTTCCTAACCGACGTGTAGGATGCAGCCTATGAGACCGCGCATTCATTTCCAAACTCGAAAGTCCCCAGCCGGGAAGCGTGCCACGTCTAATAGCGCGGGTCTCACACGCCCCCGGCTGTGGGCTTACGGGTTTTGATGCAGGGAGGCCGATGATGGCCGGCGACTGGATACCCATTGATATAAATCTTTCCAGAAAACCAAAAGTAATGGAAATCGCGCGAAAAACTAAGCGTTCCCGTCAGGAAGTGGCGGGTTGGTTGATGGAAATTTGGGGGTGGGTCCAGGGAATCAGTGTAGACGGTCGTGTAGACGCTAATGTAGACGCATGTGTAGACGCCTGTGAGTCGGTCGTGAGTCGGGAGTGTAGCGTGGTCCGCGCTATGGTCGGTGTTGGCTGGTTGGAGGATCATGGTGACTATGTTATTTTTCCTAGAGCTGAAAAATGGATAACAAATGGAGCTAAGTCTAGGCTAAAAAAGAACTTACGACAGAAAAACTGGCGCGAAAAACAACCCAATG
>CAIPTQ010000051.1 GCA_903868035.1 uncultured Phycisphaerales bacterium | reverse complement strand
TCGCCGCCGATAAGGACATCGATACCATGAAACGCGGCTTCGAAGACGACAGCCGCAAAATGCAGCAGACCCTCGAAGATATGAAAAAAAGCCTCGCGTCATACAACCCCGGCACCCCCGCGTTCCGCCAGGCCCAGGATGACCTCCTCAAAAAAGCCATGGAACTCCAGTCCTTCAGCAGCTTCGCCCAGCAAAAACTCTTCCTCGAACTCCGCCTCCGCACCGCCGACATCTACCGCAAAATCAACGAGGCCGTCGCTAAGTATGCCGCCGCCAACGGCATCGCCCTCGTCTTCGTCGCCGACAACTCCAACGTCGATAACGCCTCCACCCAGGAACAGCTCCAGGCCATGGTCACCGTCCGCAAAGTCCTCTACTACCACCCGGACTTCGACATCACCTCCAAGATCAAACTGATGATGAACACCGAGTTCGACCTCGGCGGCGCCCGCACTAAACCCGTCGGCCCGTAAATGGCTTTCTGACCACTGACCGCTCGCCACTGTTCGTCAACTTGCGTCAATTGCCGTTGATTCCACGCCGGTTTTCGTCAGTTTACGTCAACTTCGTGTCGACTTTGGGCGACTTTTGTTCACTTTTTCCGCACGCAAAACACGCGTAAAGTGTGGTCCGGTGAAAATTTATACCAAAAAAGGCGATCACGGCATGTCCGCGCTTTTTAACGGCCAGAACGTGCCCAAACACCACCCCCGCCTCCAAACCTACGGCACCCTCGACGAACTCAATAGCTTCCTGGGCCTGGCCATCACCTCCTGCACCCACCCAGAACTCAAGGCGCAACTCCAACAACTACAACATGTTATATTCGTATTCTCCACCGACCTAGCCACCCCTTTGGGTGCCTCCAATGAAAGCAAAATCCGGCGCCTCACCCCCGCCGATGTGGCCCAACTCGAAACCCAGATCGACGCCGCCACCGCGCAACTCCCGCCGCTCACACGCTTTATCCTCCCCGGCGGTGCCCCCACCGCCGCCCACCTCCACGTCGCCCGCACCATCTGCCGCCGCGCCGAGCGCCACCTAACTGCTTTAATGCAAGACACTTACGTCGGCGATCAACCCTTGATATTCGTGAATCGCCTGGGCGACCTCCTCTTCACCCTCGCCCGCCTGGCCAACCATCTCGACAAAATAGATGATGTGGAGGTAAATATCTAAAACTTAATCGACAAACGGTTCGAGTCCGCGCTATTATCCCAAGTGGATTCATTTCTCGAACCGGAGCCTGCCTAATGGTGAATTTTTCTGCCATTCATAACCCCTCACGCCGTAAGGTCTTAGCGATCGCCACCGCCACAGTGGCGCTCCCCGTACTCAACTCGGCACTGGGCGCCATGCGTTCCGCCAGCGCCGCCGCGGCGGCGGCGGCCACCGAAAAATCCAGTTGGTTCACCACCACGGTTAAACCTGCGGATCTAAAAGTCAATGAGTTCGCCGCCCTTCCCAACCACGCCATCGTGCTGTCGCGCTCGGACAAAACCGTCTCCGCCCTCACCAATGTGTGTACCCACAAGGGTTGCGCGATTACTCCCACCGCCGGCGCCAAGACTATGACCTGCGCCTGCCACAAGTCGCAGTTCAACCTCGATGGTTCGGTGGCCCAGGCTCCGGCCACGCTGCCGTTGTCGCATTATGCAATCCGCGTGAACGACAAAGGGTTCATTGAGATTGATCCCGGCCAGACACTCGCCAAGAATGACAAGGGCGCGACCCTCACCATCACGTGAATCACCCAATAATCACTGCCCTTCCGGGCCGCACGGTGTTATGCTGTTGCGGCCTTGTTTTTTGGGAAAAAACCGTATGCCCGCTCCGCGCAGCAAACACAAATCACCCGATGTTTCCAACCTGGAATTGCTGGGCGACCGCCTGGAGGTGATATCGCTGCACACGCTGCTGACCAATAAAAAACGGCCCAACACTCGCGATGCCGCCAAGTTGGGCGATGTGCTGCTTCCCTGGTATGAGAAGTCCGTGGCCAGGCCCGCCGCCAAATTGGAAGGCGTGGCCGAACTATGGCAGGAACATGTGCCGGTAAATATCGTGAAACGCTCGCGTTTGGCGGGTTTTTACCGCGGCACATTGACGGTCGCGCTGGATTCGGCAACCGTGCGCGCGGAGTTGGAGACCCGGCTGCGTTCGGGTTTGTTACGGGTTTTGCAAACTGAATCCAAAGGGGCGCTGTTTCGCGTGAAGACTTGTGTGGAAGGAACTTATGTCAAATAATCGTAAGTGCGGATACAGTAAGTTATCCACATATGATTTGTGATGGAGACCACGCGTGGGCTGGTGGTTATTTGATTAGGTTAAGTTAAAGAATTCGTAATAGTCGTAATGATGCCTGTTGAAATGTGGGGAACTACGGGATGATGATGTGTAACGTGTTGTAATTATTGATGTTATGTATATTTTGTATGCAGGTAATCATTCTGGATAATCTGTCATTGGAGGGTCAGTTATATTCCAGGAGACTGATAATGCAGGTTTTTTTGCTTAATTAGTGAAGGAAATGTAAAGGAATGGCACTATCAACAACACAGTAAAAAGAACCATCAGCATCCACTTATCCACCAGACATGCACAGACTAGGCTACAGGGGGAAACGCACGATCCGCGAAAAAATTCTTTTATACGAACAGGTTTTTTGTGTTAAATCCGGTCGTGACAAGGTCTTATAATAAGCTACCCTTCGCCATATTTGGCATGGATGTAGCGCTTGAGACCTTCTTCCCAAGGGTGCATCATGTCCAAATGCAGGGCACGGAGTTTGGCGTTATCCAGCACGGAATATCGCGGTCGCTGTGCCGCCGCCGCAAATGCCGCGGATGCAACAGGCTCGATTTCATGGGGGATTTTAGCGAGTGTTAATGCGGTTTTCGCGAAGTGATACCAGCTTGTTTGGCCGTGGCTCACCGCATGATAGAGCCCCGGCGCCAGGCGCACGGAACTCAACGGGCGGCCCAAGGCGCTGTTCCCCAATGAAGACGCGGCAATTGTGGCGGCGGCGGAGGGGGCGGCTTCGAGCATCACGGCCAGTTGCAGGGCCAGGTCATCGGTGGGCGTGGGGGCGACGATTTGGTCATCGACGACGCGGATTTTTTGGCCTGCTTTGGCGGCCTTGATCATGGTGTCCACGAAGTTGAGGCCGCCTTTAAGCTTGCAGCCGGCCAGTCCAAAAAGGCCGCAGGAGCGGACGACATAACCCACGGTGGGGGCATGGGTTAGAGTCATGCAGTCACCGCCGAAACGGGTGAGGGAGTAGATGGAATTGGGGAGGGCGGGGGCGGATTCGGGGATGGGTATATTATCGGGGTGGCCTTCGGTGACGTAGTCGGTGCCGATCTGGAAGAAAAGGATGCGGGCGGACTGGCAGGCGGCGGCCATGTCGCGGACGGCCAGGACGTTGGTGCGGAAGGCGGCGTCGGGTTGGGACTCGCAGAGATCCACGTTGTGGAAGGCGGCGGTGTTGAGGACGGCGTCGGGGTGGTCGCGCTGCAGCATGTCCTTGAAGGTACTGGAGTTACAGATGTCGAGTTCGGCGCGGCCGGAGAAGGGGATGACGGTGTGGCGGCGGGTGGGGAGGAGGCGGGCGAGGTCGGTGCCGAGCTGGCCGGAGGAGCCGATGAGGGCGATGCGCATGGGAGCCTCGGGTAGGAATGGGGGTAGATTAACCGAAGATGGGGGCGGGGAGGGATTTTTGATTTTTGATTTTTAATTGAGGGAGGGCGCGGGATATTTGAGATTTCAGATATTTCAGATACATACATATAAAGACGCGCAAAGAATTGTAAGGGGAGGGCGGGGGGCGTTATTTGCGGTGGATCAGTTCCGCCAGCGTGCGCACGTTTTTTCCGATATTCACCGAGGGCATCTGGCTGTTGCCGTCGGTCACCAGGTAGACGTGTTTAGTGCGCGTGGCCGGGACGGGCAAGCCCAGCCAGGGCGCGAGGCGCGGGTCGTTGGGCATTTCGGGCAGGGCGTCGGGGGCGCCGATGAGCAGCACATCGGGGGCGAGCTTGACCATGGTTTCGCGGCCGAGGGTCACAAACCCGTCGCCCACGGGGGCGTTGTCGCCGCCGGCCAGGGAGATCATTTCCTCGACGAAGGTGTGGTTGCCGCACGCCAGGTTCGCGGCCGGGTCCATGAGGTACAACACCCGGGGCCGGGCGGCATCCTGGTAGTCCACCGCCACATCCCGCAAATCCTGCTGCGCCTGGGCGATCGCCCGCTCCGCCTCCGCCTCCCGCCCGGCGGCCTTCCCCAGCACGCGCACGCTGGCCCAGATGTCCGCCACATGGTCGAACTTCATGTTCAGCAGATCGATGTGGCGGGTGCTGACGAACTCCCTGAGCCGGGCCGGCTGGCGGGCCTCCTCCTGTTGAATGATCATCACGGTGGGCTGGAGCTTGACCAACTGCTCGTAGTTGGTCTGCTCATAATCGCCCACGACCGGCAGATTGCGGCGGGACTCCGGCAGGAACAGGCGGTCATAGGTACTCACGCCGACGAGGCGATCGTCGCCGCCGATGAGCACCAGGTTGAGGGTGGCCGCGGGCACGGTGCTGACGATGCGGGGAGGGGTTGCGCCGGGGGCGGGGGCGGTTCCCGGCGGGGGGGTGGCGTTCTTGCCGCACCCAGCCCCGAGCAGTGCCGCCAGCAGGAATATCCGCGTGAAGATTCGCATGCCTCCATCGTAAAGCTGTGGTGCCGCCCCGGCAAATTGTGGGAAGGTCATATCCGCCGATGGATGTGGCATCAAGCCCCCACACCTAAAAAAGTATTTCGCCATAAGTGTTTCAATAACAACTAGTTACAAATATAATCACAGAATAAGTAAATGCGCTTATGATGCTTATACCTATATGCCGATTAGAACTTCACCATACTTGTTTTCGGCATGGGTACATGTCGACACGTATGGCCGCCGCCGCACTCGAGCAGTCCTGACAATACGCGGAGGAAATCGTGGTTGAGAAATTCCGCAGCGCCTTATACGCGAATTTTGTTCGATATTTTGCCGATCAGACATCTTGCCATGGGTCAGCGATTCGGAACTGGCCGAACTGGCCACGCGCCTGCCTTCGCACCTCCCGGCATCCTATGTGCAGTTCCTCTCACAATATGGGCCGGTCTTGTGCCCCGCCATACAAGGCTTGTGTCCTGATTGCGGCCCGGAGCATCCATACCTCCGGCAGTTTTTGACACCCCAACAGGTATTAAAGACCAGCCGCGAGTTGTGGGCGCGGCAACTGCCGGTCGATCTGTTTGTCTTTGCCCTCGACGGCATGGGCAATCCGTTCTGCTTCCGCCAGTCCAAGGCTTTGCAGAGCGATGCCAGCGTATTTTTCCTTTCGCCGCGGCACGAGAAACCGATCACCATGAAATCGTTCGACGACTTGTTGCGCGGGTATGTCGCGCAGGTCCGCCAGGTTCCCGCGTCCCCCACATTTCCTTCCCCGCACGCGACACCGGCCGCCATGGCCGGCGAACGTGGGACGGCGGGGATGACGATTGCGGGCGATCTGCCGCCATGATTTTCCGGCGCAGGCGGGCGTTCGTGCCGTATCGACCATGGCCTCTTGGGAACAGCGTGTATGGCATTCGTGGAGCACAAGGAAGAGCATGATGACGCGGAGGCCGCCCAGCGCCTCGTGGCGCATCTGGAAGCCGGGGACAACAAGTTTAAGACCAGCCTGCGCCGGCACCAGCGCATCACGTATTTTCGGCGCGTCGAATTGATTTTGCTCGCCCAGGCGGATCAGCCGCGGGTGACGGCATACACGCGCAACCTGTCGCCGGGCGGTTTGGGGCTGCTCTCGCGGCGGGTGTTCAACCTGGGCGAACGGTTTGTGACCTTGCTCACCATGGGCGGAGAGCGGGGCAAGTACATGTTGTGCCGCGTGACATTTTGCCGGTATTTGTCGGATTGCCTGTATGAGATCGGGGCCGCGTTTGAAGCCACGACGCCGTACCTGAACCAAAAACAACGCATCCCCAAGGCCTGGGTGTCCGCGGCGCGCGATCATGCCCCGCCCTGTGGCGCGGCGGGAATTCTCACCCCGGCACAAATCCAAAACGTGTAGACCGCGCCGGGATCGGGGGTATACTGCCCTTGTCATCGGAGGATTCATATGTCTTACACAAGATCGTTGCTGGCACTTTTTTGTCTCTTGTGCGCGGGCATGGTCGCGTGCCGTGGGGAGTCTTCCGGGGGCGTCCAGCCGGGCGGCGCGGGAACACCGCCGCGCGGCGCACCGGCGACTGGCGGCACGCTCGTGAATGCCGTCGCACCGGCGAAGGGCGGGGCTTCGGCCGGCGCGGGTACGCAGCCCAGTGGCGGCGGGGTGACGACGGGGGCGGCGGCCACCAGTGCATCCACTTCCGGCACACGGACGGGCGCGGGCAACCTGCCGGCCCTTACGCTGCATCTGGCGGGCGATTCGACGGTGATGACCTATGTCACATCCGCCACGGCGGTGCAGGAGGGCTGGGGGCAGGAGCTGGGGCAGTTCTTCAACGACCAGGTCAAGATCAACAACCAGGCGCTCGGCGGGGCCAGCGTCAAGACCTTCCAGAGCGGCCGCTGGAGCGGCATCATCACGGCCCTGAAGCCGGGCGATTATGTGATGATACAATTTGGCGCCAATGACAGCGGAACCGTCGCGGGCCGGCACGTCGAGCCGGGGGATTACGCCGCGGCGCTGGGGCAGATGGCCGACGAGGCCAAGGCCCGGCAGGCCACGCCGATATTTGTGACGCCGTCGGCGTTTTACCAGTGGAGCGGCGGCAAGCAGGACAACGCGCGGCTGGCGCCATATGCCGCGGCCTGCTACACGGCGGGAACGGCCAAGAACGTGCTGGTGGACGACTTGAATGCCCGCGGGGTGGAGTGGCTCAGCGCGCTTGGGCAAACGGCGGCGACGGAGCATTACATGCTCGCCACCGGCGGCGGGCGGGACAAGGCGCACTTTGTCAAGTCGGGGGCGGTGAAGATGGCACAATTCGTGGCCGAGGAACTGCGGCGCATCAACAGCCCGCTGGCGGCGTATTTGAAGTAGCACGGGAGCACTTGCCGAAGCGTTCGGGCTCGGGCGACCGGGCCAGGCGACGAGGGGATCGGGTTTAGTAGTGAGCCATGGGTGTCAGCAGCCCCAGCAACTCGAGGAGCGCACTGAGGATCATGGTGAGTACGCCGATCCAGAAGATTTCCCAATTGCGCAACATGGCCTACCTCCGTTGGGCACGAGAGGTGATGTTCTACACCATTCTAGGATCGGGACTTTTCAGGAATTGTTACGGTTGTGTTAAATCTGTTGCCAAGTGCGGAGCCGGGGAGCGCATGACCCTCACGGAATAGTGGCGGGGCCGGGGTCGGATTGGGGCGCGCCGAGGGTGATTCGGGCGATGTAGGCCACGGCTTTGCCGTTGCCATCGACGTTCGCCGCATCCACACTCACCACCACAAACGGCACGCGCGCCTCCACCGGGCCTTTGCGCGCCATCATGGTGGTGCGAAACATGGGGGCATTGAGGTTCGTCGAGATCGGCGTGCCACTCGCGGACATCGCTGCCACCTGGATGCTCAGATCCAACTCGATGCCGCCACCCGCGCCGGTCTTGCCGGCAATGCTGAAGATGGTGCCGATCTGCCTATAGCTCACCGAGTTGATGGTTTGGCCGGTGTTGGTGATCTGCGAATTCGTGACATAAGGCGTCTGGGCGGCGATGGTGATCGTGTCGCCTTTGAGGCGGACGGACTGATTGGCGCGATACAGCGGCTTGCTTTCACCCAGCGCGGCCAGGGCCTTCTCGAACGCGGCGGCCGTGGCCGAGGCGCGGGTGAGGGCCTCGACATCCAACTGCCCGATCTTATCCACGGGCAGACGCACGTCGTAGATCGTGGCATCGACCGTACAGGTGGGGCCGCTGCCCAGAACCGGAACCTCCGGCGAACTGAAGCCCACGCCGCCGCGACCTCCGCCGCGCGCCGCCGGCGTGGCCGTGGTGGGCTGTGTGGCCGCGGTGGATTCCCCGCCGCCACCGAATCCCCCGCCGCGTGCGGAGATCGTCTGGGCATGAAGGCTGGCCACGGGCACCAGGGCCGTCAAAAGCGCGAGGAAGGCCACGATCAACGAGGGTCGGCGGACAGGCATGAGCACACTCCTAAAGTAAAGTAAACGAATTCATTCTCCCCGGAGGGGATCAGTTGCCGGATTGAGGTACACCGAGAGTCATACGGACGATGTAAGCCAGGGCCTTGCCGTCCGCATCGACGGAGGCGGCATCGACACTGAGGACCACGAAGGGCTGCCGGGCCGCGACGGGGCCTTTGCGCGCCATCGTCGTATTGCGAAAGATGGGAGCCTTGACAGTGTCCGAAATGGCGACACCGTCGGACATCGCCGACACCTGGACGGTCATATCCAACTCGATGCTGCCGCCCGCGCCGGCCTTGCCGGCGACGGCGAACGAGGTGCCGGTCTGGGTATAGCTGACCGAGTTGAGGGGTTGGCCGGTGAAGGAGAGCTGCGAATTGGTGATGTACGGAACTGAAGTGCCGATGGTGAGTGTATCGCCGGCGAGGCGGACGGATTGATTGGCGCGATAGAGCGGCTTGGCCGCGCCCAGCGCGGCCAGGGCCTTCTCGAAAGCGGCGGGAGTGTCCGCGGCGCGGGTGAGGGCCTCGATATCCAACTGGCCGATCTGGTCCACGGGCAGGCGCACTTCGTAGACCGTGGCATCCAATGCACAGGTCGGACCGTTGCCCGGGGTCGGGGGAGTCAGCGGCCCACGGGTGGTGCCGCCGCTAGATCCGGAGCGCGTGGTCGGAGCTGTGGCAGCGGGGCGGTATGCCGATCCACCGGCGGAGGTCGTGTAACCGGGCGGCAACGGCACGGTGCCATCCGCCGGATATCCGGGCGGCGGCGGCACAGCGGCGGCGGGTGCCGGTACACGGGCGGGAGTCTCCTGCGCTTGAAGTGCGGCGACGGGCACGAGTGCGGCCAGCAGCAGCAGAATGGTTGCCAACACGCCCCAGGTGGTCAGGGCGCGGCGGTTGCGGTGGGGATCGAGGATGGCGCGCAGCCGCTCTTCGAGCGTCGAGGGCCGGGCCATCGCGACGGCGGCACCGACGAAGCGCAGCGCGGGCATCCCCCCGGCCGAGGCGCTGTGCAGCAGGTGTTCGGCATAGGCCGTGGCTTTGGCGCCGGTGTCGAGCACCAGGTCGTCGCAAGCGCGTTCGCGCTCGACCTGGATGCGCCGCCAGGCGATCCACACGAGGGGATTGAACCAGTACAGGGCGCAGGCGATTTGAGCCACAAGCTGCGTGAGGCAGTCCCACCGTTTGGCATGGCCCAGTTCGTGCAGCAGCACGGCCCGGCGCTGCTCGGGCGGCCAACTGGCGGCTTGCTCGGGCAGCAGCAGGCGCGTGCGCAGAAGGCCCCAGGTCATCGGCATCGTGCGCAGGGGGGTGCTGAGCAGTTCCACCGGACGATGAATCTTCAGTTGTTGGCGGAGCCGGCCCAGCAACTCAGGCCAGTCGCCCTGGCTGAGGCACCCGCAGCGGCGCTGCAACGACCAGAGGCTCAGGTAACCCAGCAGCACCTGACCCAGAACCAGCAGACTGCCGAGGAGCCAGAGGAGCACGAGCCAGAAAGTCCACGGCAGGGCGGCGTGCGCGGGGCTTGGCATGGGCGCGGCATGGTCGCCGGTGGACAGGAGCGCGACCGGCGGCACTGCCGCGGACGACGGCACTGGCGCGGCCGGCTCGCCAGACGCGGCCGCCTGCACGGGCGCAGTCTCCCGCGGGCCGGCGGTCGTCAATGGGCTTGGGGTGTTGGCCGACGGGGCCTCACTGCGTGCGACATTCGGCAATGGCGTTGCGTCGGGGCCGGGGATGGTGGGTATCACGACCGTTACGATCGGCGGAGTGGCGGCACGGTCCGCCGCCAGCCGCGGCAGGACATGCCAGCCGGGCAGCGTGGCCGACAGCACCGGCAGCAGCAGGATTCCCGCGACTCCCAACAGCCACACCCAATGCCGGGCCGCGGCCGAGGCACGGCGCAGGGCCAGTGCCGCCAGGCCGGCCAAGCCCAGGATCACCACGCTCCGCGCCGCGGCATCCAGCAGGGCCGGCGCGAGGCGCTCGATCAGGGCCACACACTCGGGCAACGATGGCGACACCATATCATTCTCCTTGCTTCTTGGCTTGTTCGATGAGGTCCGATAGACGGTGAAGTTCCTCAATGCCGAGTTTCCCGGCGCGGCGGGGATCGCTGAGGTGGGCGGCGACGGCATGCTCGAGCGAGCCGCCGAAGAACACGTCCAGCACCCGCCCCAGGGCTGACCGCCCGGCCACGCCGCGCGGCTGGGTGGGGCGATAGACGAACTCGCGGCCCAGTTCGCGGTGGCTGACATGCCCCTTGCGTTCCAGGATTTTCAGGAGCGTCCGCAGGGCCCCGCGCACGGGCGGGTCGGGCATTCCCGCCAGCACCTGCGTGACGGTCGCCTCCCCGTGCGCGTAGATCACATCCATGATCTGGCGTTCGCGTTTGCTGAGTTGTGAGGAATCCGCCATGGCAATCTCCACGGTTCTAAAGACTGGTGTTGCCCACTAAGGATAATATTTTATCCTACGCCGGCGGATTGTCAAGGGGAAACCGCAAGCCGCCGGCACGGAGGGGGCAGGAACTCTTCTTGGTGCTTGGCGAGGCCATGATCGGGGGTATACTGCCTTGCACTACTTGGGGTACGTCCCCGGGCTTTTTTTTCACTGCCAAACGGGGCCACTCATGATTGTCGGCGTCACCGGTTTTTTCTGTTCGGGCAAGGACACCATGGCCGAGCTGCTGCTGGCCAAGGGTTTTGCGCATGTGTCGCTGTCGGACATCATCCGCGCGGAACTGGCGGCCCAGGGCCGCGGCGCGACGATTCCCAACCTCACCGACACCGGCAACGAACTGCGCCGGCAACACGGCCCGGGAGTGCTGGCCGAGCGCGCCCTGGAGCGCATGGACTTTGGGCGCAACTGGGTGGTCACGTCGATCCGGCACCCGGCGGAGGCGGCGGCACTGCGCCGCCGGGTTGATTTTGTGCTGGTGTTCGTCGACGCCCCGCAGCGCGTGCGGTTTGAGCGCTCGCGGGCGCGCGCCCGGCCGGGCGATCCGGCCACGTTCGCGGAGTTCCGCGCCTGGGAGGCCCGCCAGTTGGACCCCCACCAGGGCGACCCGGCGGCTCAGGCCATGGCCGCCTGCCGGGAACTGGCCGACGAACGGTTGGACAACGGCGGGGGGGTAGACGCCCTTGGCGGCAAGGTGGACGCGTTTGTCGCCCGGGGGCTGATGAAGTATTTTCTGCCGCGGCCCACGTGGGACGAATATTTCATGATGATGGCCGAGGTGGCGGCGATCCGGGGCAACTGCCTGCGCCGGCGGGTGGGCGCGGTGATCGTACACAACCGGCAGATTCTCTCGACGGGCTACAACGGCACGCCCAAGGGCATCACGAATTGCAGCGACGGGGGCTGTCCGCGGTGCGCGGGGCATGCCGCCAGCGGCGCGGCGCTGGACGAGTGCCTGTGCGTACACGAGGAGGAAAACGCGATCGTGCAGGCGGCGGCGCACGGGGTGGCGATACGCGGGGGCACGCTGTATTGCACGCTTTCGCCGTGCTCGTACTGCGCCAAGTCGATCATCAACGCGGGGATTGTGGAGGTGGTGTACGGGGGCGACTACGCCCTGAATCCGGTGACGGCGGCATTGTTCAAGGAAGCGGGCGTGGCGCTGCGCAAGATCGAAAATCCGTCGGTGACGTTTGAGCCGCGGTTCCATGCCGCCGCCAAACGGCCCACGCCGCCGGCCCGGCGGCGCAAGCGATCGTGAGGGCCGGTTTGGGCGGCAAGTTAGGAGATGCACTGATGACCAAAGGCAGCCTCATCGAGATCATCCGCGTCCTGAATGGCGCGGACGCGCGCTATATGGTGGTGGGGGGCATCGCGGTGAACGCGCATGGGTACATGCGCATGACCGTGGACGTGGACCTGCTCATTGGCTTGGAAGCGGCGAATATCGTGCGAGCGCTGGAGGCGCTGGGGACGCTGGGGTATCGGCCCTCGATACCGGTTTCCATCCGGGATTTCGCGGATGCCGGGCAGCGGGAAAAGTGGATTGCCGAGAAGGAGATGAAGGTGCTGAAGCTGTATAGCGATGCGCATCGCGAAACCAGCATTGATGTTTTTGTGAGTGATCCCCTCGGATTCGATGAGGCCTATCGTCGCGTGCATTATTATCCCCTGGCGGATAATTTGGCCGTGCCGGTGTGCGGCTATCAGGATTTGGTAAAATTGAAGTTGCTGGCGAGCCGGCCCAAGGATTTGCTGGATCTGGCGCAATTGCGCAAACTGAAGGGTGAACCGTGACGACATCCGCCGAACAACCTGGGGATCCCTGGGCGGAATGCACTTTTGAAGGCGCGGAACTTGCCGAACTGCGGCGGGCCGCGCAGATTCCGTTTGCCGACAAGATCGCGTGGCTGGAGGAGGCGCAGCGCATCTCCCTGATATTCCAGGAAGCGCGGCGGAAGCTGGGGCTGCCGACCATTTATTCAGACGGGCACATCGAGTATTGACGGCCTGCATTGCCGAATCGCATACACCACGGCATCGGGCGTATCCGGTTCCCCAAAATCGGCGCATTTTGCCCCCACTCGCCTGACCCGTGCGAAAGACGCCGCCAAGTGCATAGAAAACCCCTCGCCCCCACTTCGCCGCGCCAACATTCACAAAAAACAAATTTCCTATCAGTGCGGACGCGGGGTTCAAAGCAGCCCGGACGCAGCGGGTTGAGGCGTAGCACCACGCCGGTTCGCCGACCCGTCAAAAGCCTGCGCACCGATTCGACGAAACTTCCACTCGTCGAGATGCTGCTGCAATTGTACCGAACCTATTTCACCACCTCCCCCGGCACCGCAAACTGATACTTCCCCGCCACCAGCGCCACCGAATTCTCGCCCACCTTCGGATACCCCGCCGGCGCCACCGGCAGCGTCAGCGTCGCCGTGGTATTCGGCGGCACAATCACATCGTAAATGTACTGCGCGCCCTCCTTATGCCAATACGACGAAATAATGCCGTACGGCGTATCGAGCGTGGCTTTCACGTACGTGAGCTTGGTGGTCATCTGCGGCGCCAGCCGGAACGTCTTGTACGCGGGCGTTTCCAACTGGATGCCCCCCGCGCCGCTGTACAGCCACAGGCCCACCGCGCCGAACGAATAGTGATTGAACGAATTCATCGAGGACGCCTGGAAGCCGTTCTCCGGCGTGTAGCCGTCCCAGCGTTCCCACATGGTCGTGGCGCCCTGGCGGATGGCGTAGAGCCACGAGGGATACGTGTCCTGGAACAACAGTTGATACGCCAGGTCCGAACGCCCGATCCGCGTAAGCCCCGGGTTCAGATAGCCCACGCCCACGAAACCCGTGGTCAGGTGGGCGCGCTGTTCCACATCGTCCGCCAGATGCTTGGCCGCCAGCGGACGCAGGTTCTCCGGCAGCAGATCGAACTCCAGCGCCAGCAGGTACGCGGTCTGGGGATTGGCGACGGCGATGGTGCCATCGGCGGGGTTGACGTAGGCCTTGTTGAAGGCGTCACAGATGTCGTGGAAAAGCTTGTCATACTTGACGGCATCTTCGGGCTTGCCCAGGAGCGTCGCGGCCTGGGAGAGAATCCACGCCGAGCGGGCAAAGTAGGCGGTATCGACGATGTTGGTCATGCTGATGCCGCCGCCACCGCCGAATCCGCCGGGTCCGCGTGTACCGCCGGCTCCTCCTCGCGCCGCGCCGCCTAACGGGCCCCCTGCCGCGCCGGCACCAGCGCCGCCCGCCGCACCGCCGCGCGCTGCGCCGCCGGCCGGGGCGGCCACGGGGACAAGCCGCTCCCGTGGGCCTTGTGCCG
>CAIPTQ010000050.1 GCA_903868035.1 uncultured Phycisphaerales bacterium | reverse complement strand
TGGGCCTTGGTCAGGTCCTGCCGAGCACCGGGGCACAGCCCGGCTTCGGCATGGGGCCGTATCCCAAGAACGGGACGGCGGTGCAACAGGCAACGTGGGCTGCGCAATACTTGCGGGCGCGGGGGGATGCCGCCGGCGTCACTGACTGGACCGACCCCGCGCAGCAGCGCATCGCACTGGCCGCTTACCATGGCCCCACAACCGACGCCAACGGAGTCAGCGGAGAAACTTATGCGGATCAAGTCCTCAGTCGGTCCGGGCAAACAGGGGCCGCTGCGCAGCCTCCGGCGCAAGGCGGTGCACCACCCGCCGCCGGGGTCCAGCCTGCCCAACCTGGCGGGGGTTCGCAAGGCCAAACACCTCCCGGGTCTGCTCCGGCGGAAGCGGCCGCTGGTGGAACATCGAGGCTGATTGCGACGACCAACCTCAGCGATCCGAAGGTTATCCCGCAGCTTGATGCGCAGCTGTTCAACAGCGGCCCGATGGACACGAGCCGGGCGCAGATGGAATTGCAAATGGGCCTCAGGCAGGCGAAGGCATCGCAGGCCCTCGCCATGGAAGAGTATGATCCGGGCAAGCAGTCGGCGGGCCTGGCGCGGGCGCAGGAGATGGAGAAGCGGGCACGGGATATGTTTGCTCAGGCAACGCAACCGATCAAAGGGACGAAGTCGACGATCGACCTGCCGGGCGCGCCGGGCGTCAAAGCCACGATCGCACAATTCCCCGATGGCAAGACGCGCATCATGAGCGTGGATGACAAGCGCACCATTGATAAGGACATGGCGCAGAAATCGGATGGATTGGTCGCCTGGTATGAGAACACGGAGGCACAGAAGGGGTTGACGCTGGCTAACACGGCGGCGCCGGCGGGAGAGGACAGTGTGTGGAAGAGGGCGGTGCGGGGGATCAACGCGCACCTCGCCAACGTCGGCATGAACCCGCTGCCGCTGGCAGACACCGATCCCAACTTCCTCGCCCAAGCCGCCACCTACGGCCACAACGTATTTGCCGCCATCAACCTCACCAGGGGTAGTGGCCGGGGCAAGGCCATGGTGGACATGTTCAACAACTTGGCCCCGAAGCCGACCGACAGTACGGAAGTGCGGGCGGCGAAAATCGACGCCAGTGACTTCGCCTTGAAGAGCATGGTTAAGAACCAGCTGGAAAATGCGGTCGCCGGGGGGAAGATTGTGCCCTCTGGCTATCAGTTCATCTACGACAAATTCGGCCTCGGGAGCATGACTCCCGACGTGCTGTCGCAAAGCTACGTGCGGAGTGTAGTGGCGGCGGGTGGCAATCCCATTGACCCTGCCAGTGGCGACCCCATCCCCGTTAGCGATAGCTTCCGGGCGCAGGTGCAACAACCCGGCCAGGGTGAGCCGGTGCCCCTCAAGCAGCCGGCGGCAGCCGCCCCGCAGTTCGAAAACGGCAAGACCTATGTGGATGGTAACGGCAACAAGGCTACTTACCAAGATGGTAAGTGGGTTCCGGTGAAATAATGCCCTTCGATCCGAGTACAGCTCAGCCCGTCGACGCCGCTCCGGCGGCGAAGGCGTTCGATCCCTCGACGGCGAAGCCAGTCGAGGCGGAGCCCGCCACCCACTCAGCCAAGGCCGACTCCGTCTTCACCAAGGAAAACTTCAACCGCATCCTGCGCGGCCCCATGGACTTCAACGTGGGGATGCTCAAGGGCGTGGCGAAGTCGATTGGTGGCCTGGCACAGATGGCCGGGGATGCAACGGGACATGGGGTGGGGGATGCGGTGACGCGGGGCGTCCACGGGATTGT
>CAIPTQ010000049.1 GCA_903868035.1 uncultured Phycisphaerales bacterium | reverse complement strand
GCTTCCCCCGCCTCCGCCCCCGCGATCTCCACCCCCAACGCATCCGTCCGCACCGGCTCACTCGTCGCCAGCGCCTTGGGCGCCCCCGAGGGACTGGCGATGGGCGCGCCCTGGTCCTGGAAGGCCGAGTCGATCATCATGTAGTCCCAGAAGTCAATGACGCCATCGTAGTTGAAATCCCCCAGGTAATATCGCGTGCCGTTATCCTGTATGCCCGAGTCGATCTGGATGTAATCCCAAAAATCCACTACGCCGTCCAGGTTCGCGTCGCCGGCATAGGTGTACTTGAGCAGCACCGAATTCGCATCCACCGGCACCCCGTCGAAATACGTGTAAATCGGCGCGCCGTTGGCGTCCGTGTTGACGATCCCCAATTCCTGCACGGTCAGGTTCGCCGCCGCCGAACTCTGCACGCCCGTGCCGGTCCACGTGCCGTCATTGTAGCCGTGATGCAGCCAGCTACTGATCTGCGCCAGCGTCGCCGCCGCCGCGGCCGTCGAATCGCACTGAATGATCATGTCCCGATTTGTCAAATCCAGCGTCCCCAGCGGATCGCCGTTGGTGTCCGTGGCAATGTCCAGGCTCTTCAGCAGCCACACGCTCTTGCCCGTGTCGTCGAAGGTCACGGTCTGGGTGTCACCAATCGTCAGTGTATCGGCAACATATGCGGTGATGGCGTACGCCTGCGTCGTGTCGTTGTACACATGCGACACCGGGTTCTGCGTCCCCTGCACCACCACCCCGCTGCCGTCGCCAAAGGATACAAAGATGGTCCCATTGGCCGCGATGCCCGCATCGTCGGACGCCAGGTTCAGCGTATAGTTGCTGGCGTTCGTAAAGCCCCCGGTGATCGACAGCCCGGACAGCAACACCCGCGATTCCAAATTCTCCAACCCCGGCACCGCCCGCCGCGCGCGCCGCCGCCTTTTATCAACAGATACCGATGTGTCGTGATTGGAACCGGACCGCGAAAACCATGAGCGCATGTTGTGTGCTCCTTAGCCAGGGGAACTCGGATGTCAATAACCTTTAGGTAAAAAAGCCTAACCACCCGCCCCGTATCCGTCAAGAAATGCCTTCGTTGTGTAGGACCACCGCACATGTGGAGAAGCGCCTTCCGGCCCACCTGTTGAAGCACTCACAACTTCCTGCCGTTATTGAAGACGGCACCGGCGGCAGAATCGAGAAGCCTGCGACCTGGTAGAAAACATTATCACGCCCGATTGACCCCCATTCCCCAATTCTGTATCATTCTGGTCTTGCCACTTGCCGATCGTCCGGCACGTGGGGCGACGACCGGCGGCCTAGGCCGCCCTCCGCAGCGGGCATCCCGCGCAACGGCGGCGCATACAAGTACACACGGCGGCATCCCCGCCCAACCATTTTCGAGGATTCTCCCATGGCAGCAGGCGCCCCCCAAATCCGTATCCGTTTGGAAGCCTATGATCACCGTGCCCTGGACCTGTCCGCCAAGGAAATCGTCGATCACGCCAAACGCACCAGCGCCAAGGTCCGCGGGCCGATCCCCCTGCCCACCCGCATCGAAAAATTCACCGTCCTCCGCTCCCCGCACATCGACAAAAAGAGCCGTGAACAGTTCGAGATTCGCACCCACAAACGCATCATCGACATCATGGAACCCACCCCCCGCACCATCGAAGCCCTCAACCGCCTCGTCGTCCCCGCCGGCGTCTTCGTCAAGATCAAGGCGTGATGAGAAATCAGTGGTCAGTTGTCCGTGGCCCGTGCCAGTGGAAATAATGACGGCGGCTTGCAGTAATGCAGGCCGCCGTTTTTTTGTTGCGCGGAATTTCATGCCCTGCGCTTCTCCCCCTATCCCCTGAACCCTAAACCCTATACCCTATCATCATGATGCTCACCGGCCTCTTCACCGGCCTCGCCGCCGCGCTCACCCAGTCCCTCTCCTACCTCGGCACGCGCCATTTCACCCACTCGCGGCCCCAAAACGCCACGCGCCAGCTCCTGGTCTTCGGCCACCTCTGGATGGGCCTCTTCGCCGCCGTCGTGCTCCTGCTTGCCTGGCCCCAGGGGCAAGGCTGGCATTGGATCTGGGACGTCCGCCAACCCGTCCTCCTCATGACCCTTTTCTACCTCATCGGCCAGCTCGGCATGATCCTGGCCCTCCGCCATGCCGAACCCAGCCGCGTCTCGCCGCTCATGGGCGTCAAGATCATCTTCCTCGCCGGCCTCGCGTCCTACCTCCCCCAGCCCCAGGTCGCCGCCGCCGCCACCCCCGTGGTGGGGCTTACCTCCCTGCAATGGGCTGGCGTCATTCTCTCGGTCGTCGCGTCCATCGCCCTCAATTATGCCGGCGCCGCCCTGCGCAAACGCGCCGTGGCGGCCATTCTGCTGGCCTGCCTGGCCTTCACCATCTCCGACTGGAACATCCAGCGCGCCAATGTCGCCATCGCCCACGCCCTCCCCACCGCCTCCAAACTGCAAGTCTCCTTCCTCAACGTCGGCCTGAGTTACGTGCTGGCCGCCCTCCCCGCCCTGGCCCTGGCCCCCCTCTGGGGCACGCGCAAACCCCGGGACTGGCTGGATGCCGCCCCCTTCGCCGCCGCCTGGTTCGCCGGCATGCTCTTCCTGTTCTGGTGCTTCGCCGAAGTCGGGCCCCTCCTGGGCGCCATCCTCCAATCCACCCGCGGCCTGATCTCCATCCTCATCGGCTCGCTCCTCATCCACTGGGGCCATCACCACATGGAGCCGCACAGCCCCCGCCGCGTGCTGCTCCGCCGCCTCGCCGCCGGAGCGCTCATGTTCCTGGCCGTCAGTTTGTACGTGATCAAAGACCTGCACAACCTGAATCCCGATACGTGGCATCTACCGTAAAAATTACACATTAGGTGTGCGCACTTTCCCGTTTGGGGAACTCGCCCTGCGGATGGCGGCGGAATTTCGGGTCCGTGATGCTGCCGGCCGTGCGCCGCACAAATTGCTCCCACTCCAGGCGGCGTTCTTCATCGGTTTTTGCAGGCTCCCCCGTCTCGACCACCAGGGTGGCCCGCACCGTGGCGTTGGGCACGCCAACCTCCAATCGCAGCGCGCCTTCCCCATCCGTATGTGAGGTGAGTTGCAGCACGGTCATGGGCAATTCTCCTGTGAATACCATTGCATAATGCGGCGCAATCATGCATGTCCGCCGCGTCCATGTCATTATACTCACATACAAGGTTGGGGGGGGCAATGTGGGACTATTCTCCCAAAACCGCCCCATTATCGCCCCCCCCATTATTGAAGCCCCAAGGGCAGGACTGGCAATGGCTCTATCTTATTTCTTCCACGCTCGGCACCGCCTGCGTTCCGGTGGGCTCGAAAGGTGCGCCGCCAGTCGCCGGCACGGCGGTCGCGGGCGCGGCGGCCTTGAGTAACAGGACCGTGGCGATCACCGCCGGAACGAGTACCGCCGTGACGGCGGCGGCGATCTTCGCAAGATGCCATACGTGCATCATATGCGCGACGCTTTTGGCGATCAGCACGCTGGTGGCGCTGCCGGCCGACGCGATCGGGGCCAGCGCCACGCACGTGATGGCCGTGACCTTGGATGCCAATACCGCCGAAGGAATCGGGGTGAGGGCCTGGAGCGCCCCGGGCATCGCCGCCGGAAGGCCATGGGCGGCAAAGTATTTCCGCAGCTTCTCCAGGGCGCGCTGCAGGCGCTTCTTGGCGGTCTCCGCCGGCATATGCGTCGCCAGCGCGATCTCCGCCACCGACAGATCCTGCGCATACCGCAGCAGCAGTACCTGGCGGTCGTCAACCCCCAGCGACAGCAGCGCCGGATCGAGCAGCGCTTCGGCATCAGTGACGGCATGGGACGCGGATATCTCGGAGCGCATGGCGGCGGTCTCCTGCTCGTGACGCTGGCGGTTGCGCTCCCGGCGCTGCAGGTTGGCGCACGCGTAGTGCGTCACCTGGTACAGCCAGCCGATCAGCGGCGTGTGTGCCGGAATTTTCCCGGCATTTTGCGCCAGCAGAATGAACACGCTTTGGGCGATGTCCTCCGCGTGCTGGGACAACCCCGGATGCAAAATGCGTCGGGCCGCGCTGTGTATGGTGGGCAGGTGCCGCTCGACCAGTCGCCGGAAAACCTCGGCGGAACGCGTGGCGGCAAAAATCCGGAGCAGTTCGGCGTCCGTGCATGTTGGTGGGGAAGAGAAAGTGATCACAATAGGTAGTGTAAGCCCGGGACCGGGGAGGGGACATACCCCCCCCCGGAAAAAAGTGTTCTCGCCGCCGGAGCAATCAACTGTAATCCGAATAATCTTCCCTTCCGCTGTCCCCGCCCGCCCCTCGGGCTTACATTACCTATTACTATGACGCGCTCACCCGCAACCCGCACCACCGACGACGCCGAACGCCCTGGGACTGCGGCCAGTGGTCATACCCATGTGATAAAAGACAAAATAATGGTTTTTTCATTGCCATTCCCCGCACGCGTACTTACATTCATGAGTTCAGAGGGGCCTTGGCGTGGTGGTCGGGGCTCGCGCAACAGAGTTCTACAGACTTGCTTACCGAAAGCGAGGGAGTTGTGAACATGGCGTTGACCAGGGGTTGCATCGGACGCTATCGGTATGTTCTCGCCGCCATGGCACTGCTCGCGTCCGGCTGGGGAGGCCTGACCGGTTGCCAATCCACCCCCCCGCCCAACCTCGGCGAATCGGGCTTCGCCAGCATCTTCGGGCCTTCCATCGCCGACCTCATCAACGCCCGCTCCGCCGAACCGCCGGCACCCCCGCCCGAACCCAAAATCATCCCCCAGGGCGAAAAATCCACGCTCGTCTACACCGCCCGCCACGCCCGCACCACGGTCCTCCGCGACGCCATCAGCGGCCTGCTGAATCCCGACGGCACCATCCAGGACTCCACCCCGCTCAACGCCCTGATCATCCAGGACCAGTCCGACATCATCGATAACATCCTCACGGTCCTGCAAACCCTCGACATCCCCACGCCCCAACTCCTCGTCGAGGCCCGCGTCGTCGAAGTCACCCTCACTGACGACCTGGAATATGAAATCACCCACACCCTCTCGATCCCCACTTCACCGGGCGCTCTTTTCCAAAATTCCGACATCACCCTCAAAGTCCCCGGCACGCCCACCGCCAACCAGGGCGCCGAACTTCATATCCGCCCCTGGGCCAGCGCCGACATCAAGCTCGACAACTTCATCCGCCTGCTGGAAACCAAGGGCAAGGCCAACATCCTCTCGAGCCCCAATGTCATCGTCGCCCCCGGCACCGAGGCCTCCATCATCACCGGTGAGGAAGTCCCCATCCAGTCCACCACCGTCGTCTCCGGCAGCCTCACCACCAACACCGTCTTCAAACGCGTCGGCATCAAGCTCCGCGTCTCCCTCCAGCAGCTCACCAGCGACACCGCCCGCCTTGAGATCAACCCCGAGGTCTCCACCGTCACCGGTTACACCGAGGTCAGTTCCGGCGTCTCCAATCCCATCATCTCCCTGCGGAACGTCAGCAGCACCGTCAGCCTCAAGGACGGCGAGGTTCTCACCATCGGCGGCCTCCTCCAGAATGACAGCAACCTCACCACCCGCGGCATCCCGGGCCTGCAGGATATCCCCAACGCCGGCGTGCTCTTCCAGTCACGCCGCCTCACGAAAAACAAAACCCAGCTCATCTTCTTCCTCCGCGTGCATATCCTCCCCGAGGGCATGCCCGGTGCCGTGCGCCTCCATAACCCTGGCGAAGGTATGCAGCAGTTCACCCCGGATACCCAACCGGCCACCCCACCGGCGACCAAGGACGCTCCAGTTACGAGGCAGCCATGACCCTCAAGACCGACCCGCATGAGGCGCACGGAAGCGATGGACCCAAGAACCCGCCGCAGGCCCGCGCGCTGCAGAGTCTCGCCGACGCCCCGCCCATCTCCCCGCGCCGCCGCCGCTCCGACCAGGCCCGCTGGCGCAAACGCCTCGTCCTCCTGCTGCTCCTGGGCGCCACCGGCACCGTGGTCGGCATGTACGGCAAAGCTCTCTGGAATCAAATTCTCCTGATCACCGGCGAAAAAAATACCGACCAGCCCCTCGACATTCAAACCTACACCGTCAAACGCGGCCCCCTGCGCATCGCCATCAACGAACAGGGCAAGCTCCGCGCCGTCAAAAGCCACGCCATCACCTTTGGCACCAACGGCAAAATCACCTTCCTCGCGCCCGCTGGTTCCAAGGTCAAAAAAGGCGATCTGGTGGCAACCCTCGATAAAACGGAATATGAACAACGCAAAACCTCCCTGCTGACCGAGCTGGAAACCCAGAAAGCCGCCCTGGCCGTCGCCCAGCAGGCCGTTCCCATCGCCCGCTCCGATGGGACGGCGGCGGTGGCCGCGGCCAAGACCCGTGCCGAAGAGGCGGCCCTGGGCCTCAAACAGTACAAAGCCATCGATGTGCCCAAAAAACTCAGTGATTTTGAAAGTCAGCTCACCGAGGCCCGCAACAAACTGGCCGACGCCCAGAAGAAAAAAGCCGAAACCCAGGCCCAGCTCGATGAAAAACTCCTCGAGGAAGGCACCGAAAAAAAGAGCATCGAACAGCAGATCGATCTTCAGAAACAGACCATCGCGTCCATGGAAAAATCCCTGACCACGCTGGAAAACCAGCGCAAACTCTTCCGCGCCTATAATTATCCCCAGGATCTCAAAGCCAAGCAGCAGGCCGTGGATAATTCCATGCTCGAAGTGAATAAAGCCGAGATCAAAGCCGCCGGCGATGCCCTCCAGAAGGAAGCCGAGGTCAAAAGAGCCCAGAACTCCGTGGACCGCTACGCCAGTGAAATCAAGCAACTCGACGAAAACCTCGCCAAGTGCAGCGCCTTCTCCCCCGCCGACGGCCTGGTCTACTACGGCAGCGAAGACATGATGCGCTACGGCGGCGATATCGAAAGCCGCATCCGCGTCGGCGCCGAGTGGTATTCCAATGAACCCATCATGACCATCCCCGACATCTCCTCCTTCCAGGTCTCCGTCCCCATCGCCGAGGTCTATCGCGGCCGCGTCACCCCCGGCATGACCGCCACCATCACCGTGGAGGCCGTCCCCGGTCTGACGCTCAAAGGTTCCCTCGCCTCCATCGCCTCCGTCGCCCGCAGCCGCACCTCCTGGGACAGCGCCTCGCCCCAATTCTACGACGCCACCATCAACCTCGACGCCTCCGATCCCCGCATGGTCCAGGGCATGACCGTCCGCGTCGAAATCATCACCGCCGAACTCCCCGCCGTCCTGCACACGCCCATCGAAGCCGTCTTCAACGAGGGCGGACAGACCGTCGTCTTCCAATGGCGCCTGGCCGCCGGCAAAGGCTTCGCCGAAAAATGGCCCGTCCTCACCGGCCAGACCAACGACCACTCCGTCGAAATCCGCAAGGGCCTGACCGAAGCCGACAACATCCTGCTTTCACGCCCCCCCGCCTTCGTCACACCCCAGAACTACCGCGACCTGGTCGAGGCCGTCGCCCCGCCCCCCGAACCGCTCCCCACAACCGTACCGGCAACTTCCAGCACTAATCCTGACACCTTGCCCGCTACCTTGCCCGCTACCACGCCCTCCGCCCCCCAAACCGCACCGGCAACCGCTCCCGTCCTCATGAAGTGACCCACCATGGCCCAGCCGATCGTCGAACTTCGCGCTCTCCAAAAACGTTACTCCCTGGGCGACCGCGATATCCACGTCCTCAAGGGCATCACCCTGACCATCCAGCCCGGAGAGTTTGTCGCCATCATGGGCCCCTCCGGCTCGGGCAAAAGCACCCTCCTCAACCTCCTGGGCCTTCTGGACGTCCCCGACGAGGGCGACTACATCCTCGCCGGCGAAAACGTCTCGCGCCTCAGCGACGACGACCTCTCCTATCACCGCAACCTCCACATCGGCTTCATCTTCCAGTCCTTCAACCTCTTCCCCCAGCTCGACGTCGCCGGCAACATCGCCGTCCCCATGATGTACGCCGGCGTCCCCCGCGGCCAGGCCGCCCAGCGCGCCGAATATCTCGCCGACCTCGTGGGCCTCGGCCACCGCCTGGACCACCGCCCGCGCCAGCTCTCCGGCGGCGAAATGCAGCGCACCGCCATCGCCCGCGCCCTCTCCAACAGCCCCCCGCTCCTCCTGGCCGACGAACCCACCGGCAATCTCGATGAAAAAACCGGCGAGGAAATCATGGCCCTCTTTGACCGCCTCGTCCGCGACGGCCAGACCCTGATGCTCGTCACCCACAACGCCGCCTACAAGACCCGCACGCACCGCGTGCTCAACATGCGCGACGGAGTGCTCCTGCCATGATGCTTTACGAAACCTTCCGCATCGCCCTCCTCGACCTGGCCATGCACAAGTTCCGCTCGGCCCTCGCCGCCCTGGGCATCATCATCGGCGTCGCCTCCGTCGAAGCCATGGTCTCGATCTCCGAAGGCGCCCGCTCCGAGGCCCTCCAGCGCATTACCGTCCTGGGCGTCGATAACATCATGATCCGCTCGCTCAAACCCAACTCCGCCGCCCAGGCCGGCAACAGCGCCCAGAGCGAACGCAGCTACATCCTCCAGTACGGCCTGTTGCGCCGCGACCTGGAACACCTCCGCCAGTGCATCGACTCCCGCTACGTCGTCGGCTCCCGCAACATGCGCACCAAGGTCTTCACCCCCGGCGGCCGCGAACTCGACGTCACCATCATCGCCACCGAACCCGATTACCTCCCCCTCACCCGCTCCCGCATCCAGCGCGGCCGCTTCCTCAACGCCCTCGATCAGTCCCGCTACAGCCAGGTTGCGGTCCTCGGCAGCCAGGCCGCCCAGAAAGTCTTCGGCTACACCGACCCGATCGACAAAACCATCGGCATCGGCGAGGTCTTCTACCGCGTCGTGGGCATCCTCGACAACGCCGCCGCCCTCAAGGACGCTGGCGGCGATGACATCAACAACCAGATCTTCATCCCCCTGGCCACCGCCCGCATCCAGGTCGGCGATTTCGCCATCCAGGCCTCCTCCGGCCAGCGCGAACTCACCAGCGTCGAACTTGACGCCATCAGCCTCCAGCTCCCCGACTCGAATCTCGTCCCCGCCGTCGCCGCCCGCCTCGAAAATTACTTCGCCCAGACCCACAAACAAAAGGACTACCAGTTCCTCGTCCCCTACGAGCTCCTCCGCCAGAAGGCCGCCACCCAGCGCATCTTCACCATCGTCATGGCCTCCATCGCGGGGCTCTCCCTGCTCATCGGCGGCATCGGCATCATGAACATCATGCTCGCCAACGTCTACGACCGCCGCAAGGAAATCGGCACCCGCCGCGCCCTGGGCGCCCGCCGCGCCGACATCCTCTGGCAGTTCCTCATGGAGTCCGCCACCCTCACCACCCTCGGCGGCCTCGCCGGCGTCGGCCTCGGCTACGCCCTCGCCCGCATCATCTCCTTCTACGCCCAATGGCCCACCATCATCTCCTGGTACTCCATCGCCCTGGGCCTGGTCATCTCCTCCATCGTCGGCATCCTCTTTGGCCTCTGGCCCGCCCGCCAGGCCGCCCGCACCAACCCCATCGAAGCCCTCCGCGCCGGCTGATTCTCGCGCCCCTCAAGCCCAGGGATTGCAATCCCTGGGCCTACGCGCTCGATCCTGTGTGGCGCAGGCTTCATGTGGGTTCCGCCTTATGCCCGCCGCCGCCGCCGTAGCAGCAGCCCCAACACCCCCGCCGCCACCGGCACCGCCGTCAGCGGCTCGGGCGCCAGCACCGTCACGGTAAAACTCGCCGGCTGGATCAGCGAATCCAGGGCTGTACCACGGTTCGTGTACGTGTTCGTGCCCCCCGGCCAGTCCGACACAATGAACGTGCTGACCCGCCCGATCACGTCCCCCACGTCAATCGTAAACGACCCCAGATACAGCGTGCGCGTGTTCCCCGCCAGCGTCCCCATCGGGCCCGGGTCGTCCAACGCCAACATCGAAAACGCGCCCGTCGACACGCCCCCCGCCGGCAGCGTCTCCGGATCGGTCGCCGCGCTTAGCAACTGCGTAAACAGCCCCGTATTGTCCGTCATCCCCGTGATCGTCGCCGTGCCCGTCGTGCTAGCCTGCACATCCGCCCCAAAAATTCCCCCTTCACTCACCAGCAGCGACGTGTCCGCGCCCGTCACGGTTTCGCGCAGCGACACTTTTACCTCCACCTCCGAGGTGGGCGCCCCCGCATACGCCGCCTTGTCGGTCACATACGTAAACTCCACGGCCGCACGGGCGCAGGGCAGCCCCCCCGCCAGTGCCGCGCCTAATGCCATACACCATATTCCACGTCTATTCATGCTATTTTCTCCTCGCCTAAAAACCAAAAAAATACCTTATGGCACAAACACCTTGTTCAACCGCTTCTTAAACTCCAGCAAATCCAAACCGTCCACCCGCCCGTCCCCGTTGTAATCAAACATCGCATTGAATTTTGACGCCGTATTCAGCACCAACGACATCTTCGCCAAGTCCAGCGCGTCCACGTCCCGGTCCCCGTCGAAATCCCCATACAACCGGTGCAACCCGATGTGCGTCACCCCGCCGGTCAGCGCCTGCCCGAAGTTGTCCCGCACCCCCGCCGGATTGATCTGCAAATCGTAGAGCCCGTCCGCGAGCGAACCGCCCACGATTCCCGCACCCGTGAAGGTCAGCACCCACACCCGCCCGTCCCCCGACGGATTGGTCTGCACCAGCGTGACGGCGCTCCCCCCGCGCGTCAGCGCCAGCGCCCCGGCACCCATATTCACCGCCCGGTCGAACGTCACGGTGATGCTCTTGACCATCGACCGCTGCGCGGTGCCATCGTTGATCATCACGCTCTGCAGCGCCGGTGCCGCGGGCACGATCGCATCCACCTGCAGCTCGTCCACATTTCCCAAATCCTGCCCGGTCGATTCCAGGAGGATCGTGTTCGTCCGTCCCGCCGTCAGCGGCACACTCACCGTCAGGTACGACCAATTGTCCCAGGTCGTAGTCGTCGCAAACGTCGCATCCTGCGCCAGGCCGTTGACCGTCAGCCGTCCCGTGCGCGCCGTGTTGCCCAGGGCGTAACGGAAGCGGATAGTGGTCAGGCCGCCCGCCCCGCCGTCCACGTTGTTCCAGCGCACCGAACCGCCCGTGGTGGGGAAATTAACAAACCCCGTGCCATTGAAGCCGGTCCAGTTGCTCTCGACGTACATGCCGCCGGCGAGCACGGCGGTCTCGGCCTGCCAGGCGAGCGTCGCGGTCGCCACGACCGTGCCGGCATAATAGACGTTGGCCACCGGCGTGGTCATGCCGTAGCCCAGGAAGAAACTGGGATTGGGCGGCTGGTTGTAGGCGGAATTCTGCCAGGCGATCGCCTCGCGGTACTCTATATCGTGCATCAGCGTAAAGATGCGGTTCGTCGCCGGCGTGGTCGTCGAATAAATACGCAAAGCGGAACTGTCGGTGGTGCGCCACACCACTTCCTCGCGCCAGTCGCCCAGGATGTCCCCCGACAGGCACGGCGTGGCCTTCGTTCCGTTGCAGGACGAAACGCCCGATCCCGTGACCAGCCGCGTCGTCGTGCCGGCGGCATAATTCCATTTGTCAATCTTGGTGCCGTCCAGCAGTTCGCGGCCCAAATCCCCATCCCACCAGATTCCGAAGTTCTGGCTGCTGGGCTTGGGTCCGATGGCCACGCCCTGGGCGCTGAACAGGCTGCCGTTGGCCGAGTCCCAGACCTCGTAGCCCAGGTAGCGCGGGTCGATGTCGGCGGCCATGGCGCGGCCCACGTCGACGCTGGCCGCGCCCGAGTCGATGCCGAAGTAAACCTCGCCGGTGATGCCGCTGCGGAAGTCCGCGCCCATGGCCTGCGATCCGCCCTCATGGGCCTGGAAAATCTCGATGCCCGGCCGCGTGGGGTCCATATCCGACACATGAATCGCGTCCCCATGCCCCAGCCCCGTGGACCACATGGGCCGGCCGTCGTCGTCGATGGCACACGCGCCGTACACAATCTCATCCTTGCCGTCCAGGTCCAGGTCGGCGATTTCGATGGCATGGGCGCCCTGCCCGGCGTAATTGCTGTTCATGTTGTTGTTGTTGCTCAGGTCGGCTTTGAACCACCAGATTCGCGTGAGCTGGCCGTTGCGGTAATTCCAGGCCGTGATCTCGTTGCGCGCCCCGCTCGAGCCCGTGTAATAGCCGCGGGCCTCGATCAGGCTGGGCCGCGCGCCGTCGAGATACGCCACCGCCGCGAGGAAGCGGTCCACGCGGTTGCCATACGTGTCGCCCCAGTTGCTCAGGGTTCCGCGGTCGGGCGTGTAGGCCGCCGTGGCCATGGCCGCCCCGGTCAGGCCATTGAACACCGTCAGATATTCCGGCCCCGACAGAATGTACCCCTGGTCCGTGCGGTAATCGGCGGTGGGGCTGTCCGTTCCCAGCAGCACATAATGCCCCTGCCCGTCGATGGTGCCCGGCGCCGTCTTCATGGCCACTTCCGCCTTGCCGTCGCCGTCCAGGTCGTACACCTGGAACTGGGTGTAGTGGGCGCCGGCACGGATGTTCACCCCCAGGTCGATGCGCCAGAGCATCGTGCCGTTCATCTTGTAACAGTCAATATAGACGTTGCCGGTGTAGCCGTCCTGGGAGTTGTCCTTCGAATCGGAGGGATCCCACCGCACAATGAACTCATACTGGCCATCGCCGTCGACATCCCCCACGCTCGTGTCGCAGGCACTGTACGTGTAATCATGTTCGGTCGTGTCCGCCGTGCCGGGCAGGTGCCCCCCGGCCGGAATCTGCAGCGGTATGCTCAAATAACTACTGGCGAATCCCGCCGTGAACACATACGTCTCGCTGGGGGCCTGCTCCACCCCGCCGATCACCGGCCGGATATAATACTTATTCACATACGTCTTGTTTGCCCCCGTGTCCTGGTAATCCGTCGTCGCCATGATCGGGCTGCCGTTGAGCTTCACAAAGGCCCCATTGTTCGCCGAGCGGTACAAATTGAACCCGGTCCCCGCCGGATCGGTTCCCAGCAGCCGCCAGCTTACATAGATCCCCCCCGCCGCCGTCGCGGGCAGCGCCACCATCCCCCGGTCCAGCCGTTCCACCTGCCTGGCCGGCGTCGAAGTGGCCGCCGCGAACGCCGGCCCCGTCACATCATCCGCCGCGATCTGCTCCGCCGTCCGCGCCTCGTCATAGATCCGCAATTCGTCGATCGACCCCGAGAACCCCGCATCGGCCGTGAACTGCGACCGCCCCAGATACGCGCTCGCCTCGTTGATCGCCCCGATGTTCGCCCCGCCCAGCGCCGCCGTCCCGCTCAACGCCCCGTTGAGATACAGCGACATCATATTCGCCGTCGCATCCACCACCACCGCCACAAAATTTCGATACCCCTGCGCCGCCGTCGTCCCAATCGGCGAGCCGGCATTCACCTCCGCCGCCGTAGTCGTGTCAAAGTACGCCCGCGCATTGTTGCTCGAGCTCTTGGGCGTGTAACTCACATACGACCCCGTCGGGCCGTTCCCGAAATCAAACACCCGCATCGCGTTGGGCGTCGAACTGTCCGTGTAATACCACGCGTAGATCGTCGCGCTGCCGCTCGCAGGCAGCAGCGTCCCCATCAGCCGCGCATACTGCACCGTCCCCCCGCTGGTGATCCCCGCGTTCTGCAACTGTAAGCGCCCGTTGGACACCGCCGCCCCGTTGTACAACGTCCCATTCACCGTCCCCACGCCATCGTTCGCCGTCCCGTCATTAAACGTATACAAATGCGTCAGGCTCAACAGCCGCCGCGGCTCCAGCCGCTCCAGGTGATGGAACGGCGTCCAGGTTTTGCGTCGTCCGCGTTTTATCATGCCCGATGCCTTTCTTCCCGGGAGCCGTTGCGCTCATCCGGGCCTGCCACTGCCTGCCAAAAAATTCGCCGTCGCGTCACGCCCCCTTAAAATTACCCCGAAAATCACGCTTGTCAAAAATATCTTCCTATAAACATTCTCGGCCTCCAGGATTCAATCCCACAATAACACTCATGGCACAAACGCCTTGTTCAACCGCTTCTTAAACTCCAGCAAATCCATGCCGTCCACCCGCCCGTCCCCGTTGTAATCAAACAGCGCATTGAATTTTGACGCCGTATTCAGTGCCGGCGACATCTTCGCCAGGTCCAGCGCGTCCACGTCCCGGTCTCCGTCAAAATCCCCATACAGCCGATGCACGCCGAAGTGTACCACTCCGCCCGTCAGCGTCTGGCCGAAGTTGCTGGTGATCGCGCCCGGAGTGAGCTGCAAATCGTACAGCCCATCCGCCAGCGAACCGCCCACGATTCCCGCACCCGTGAAGGTCAGCACCCACACCCGCCCGTCCCCCGACGGATTGGTCTGCACCAGCGTGACGGCGCTGCCCCCGCGCGTCAGCGCCAGCGCCCCGCTCCCCAGGTTCACCGCCTGGTCGAACGTCACCGTGATGCTCTTGACCATCGACCGCTGGGCGCTCCCGTCGTTGACCATGAGGCTGCGCAGCGCCGGAGCCGCCGGCACAATCGCGTCCACCTGCAGCTCGTCCACATTCCCAAAATCCTGCCCCGTCGATTCGAGCAGGATCGTGTTCGTCCGTCCCGCGGTCAGCGGCACGCTCACCGACAGATATAACCAATCGTCCCACGTGCCGGTGTTCTCGCACGTCACATTCTGCGCCGCCCCGTTGACCGTCAGCCGCCCCGTCCGGGTCGTCGTGGTGCCCAATGAATAACGCAACCGAATCGTCGTGAACCCGCCCGCGCCGCCGTCCACGTTGTTCCACCGCACCGATCCGCCCGTCGTTGGCAGGTTCGCGAACCCCGTGCCGTTGTATCCCAAATGGTTCGTGTCGATGGTGACGCCGCCGGCAAGCAGCGCCGCCTCTGCCTGATATCCAAGAGTCTGCGTCACCGGCTGCGTGCCGGCGTACACGATGTTGGGCACCGGGGGCGTGGCCATGCCCGCGCCCAGATAGTAATCGACATAGTTGGTCTGGTAGTAACCCTTGGTCGTCATGCAGTTGCGATAGTACGGGTCCTGCGCCAGGGTGTAGATGCGGTAGTTCGTGAACTTGTCGGTCGAAAAGATGGTCAGCGAGTTCTGGGCTCCGTTGATCATGACAATTTCTTCGCGCCAGTCGCCCCAGATATCGCCGACAAACAGCGGCAGCGACCCGTTCCCGCCGCCGTCGAACTTGTACATCGTGACCTCACGGCCGCCGACCGCACCATCGAGTTTGCCATCGTTGAGGTTGTCGCCCAGCAGATCGCCATCCCACCAGCAGCCAAATTGCGGATAGGGCGTCGTGGTCGCGATCTGCGTATTGGTGGCCGCGTTCCACAGGCCGTTGAAGGCCCAGACTTCATAGCCGGGATGGTTGGGATCGATGTCTGCGGCCATGCCGCGGCCCACGTCCACGGGGGTGGCGCTGAAATGCTGCCAGATCATTTGTCCGTTGGACGCGTCGTAGTAGCAGTCATACAAGCCGCTGGGATTGCCCTGCTGGATGGCGTAGCCCTGCAGGCCCGGGCGGCTGGGATCAAACACGCCGATGTCGAAGCGGTCGCCATGCACCACGCCGCCGGTGATGGCCAGCGAGTAGAGCAGCGTGCCGTTGTGATCGAGGACGAAGCCCATGGGGATGACTTCATCCTTGCCGTCGCCATCGACGTCGGCAATGCGGATTTGGTGGCCGTCGGGGCAGTTTTGGTTGCCCCGGTTCCACTTCCATTGCCGCGTGAGGTTCGTGCCGTCGAAACGGTAGGCGGCGACGGTTTCGTTGAAGGCGCCGCTGCCGATGCGATTCTTGGCGTTGATCACGAAGCTGGGGTGGACGCCGTCGAGGTAGCCGATGCCCACCTGCCATCCCATCGGGCCGTCGGACAGATAATCGGTGGACCATTGCAGGCGCGCCCGGCAGGCGCCGGTCATGCCGTCGAGCACGCAGACGAATTGGATGTTCGTGCCCGCGGCCAGCACTTCGCCGTTGCCGAAGACGGTGCCGTTGGCGGCGCGGGTCAGCACTTCGGCCTTGCCGTCGCAATCCATGTCGGCCACGGTGACGCCGTCATAGTGGCCCATGTCGATGGTTGCCGCCCCCGGCTCGATGTTGTAGATATTGGTGCTGGTAGGCCCCATATCGACGGACCAGAGAAACGTGCCGTCGCGCTGGTACGCTTCGAGGAACTGGTTGCCCGTGCCCAGGTGGCTGTCGTTGAGGTCGCCGGGGGCCAGGCGGTCGATGACGAACTCATATTCGCCGTCGCCGTTGAGGTCGCCGACCCAGACAAATTTCGTGTAGTAGCCGGGGAGCGGTGTCCGCAGCGGCACCCGAATCACCGGCTCGACCGCCGTGTTGGCCTTGAGGGTGAAGGCGCCGCTGGGGGCCTGCTCCACGCCGTTGATCACGGGCCGCACATGGTAGACATTGCTGATCGTGAAATTGGCCGTCGTGTCGAGGTAGTCGGTGCCCGCCGTGAGCGGACTGCCGTTGAGCCGCGTAAAGGCCCCGCCGTTGGCCGAGCGGTACACATTGAACGCAATCCCCGCCGGGTCCAGGGCCAGCAACCGCCAACTCACGAGGGCCTGCGACGTGGAGGCATGCACCACCGCCACGCCGCGTCCGAGGTTTTCCATGATGCGCGGGGCCGTCGTGGCCGCCGCCGGCACGGCCGCCCCGGCTTTCACCACCGGCACAATCGTGGCCGCCAGCAGCGTCCGCGCTTCGAGTTGTTCCAGAGCGCGCCAATACGGACGCCGGCGCTGCCGCACCGGATGTAACAACTGCCCTGGCATCATGTCCTCCTACGTGTACATCTTAAACTACCATTAAAAGCACCTTTGGTCAAAATAAAAATGAAAAACTCGTATAACACCCACATACGCCCATTTATACGGAACCCAAATGAATGCCGCGCCACACAGGATCGAGCGCGTAGGCCCAGGGATTGCAATCCCTGGGCGTGAGGGGCGCGAGAATCAAAGGGAATCCTGATTAGATGCGGCGAACGCGGCGCGGGCACCGTGCAAAAACGCGCCTTCGCTCGTGCCACCGCGTCCACCAAAGTCAATTTTTGTCATCCAATTTCCCACACATCGCGTTCGCGTTTTTCTATGCATGCCGCCGCTGCAACTGCACAAAGGTGCGCGGTGAGACCCCGAACACCCGCCGGAACGTCCGTGAAAACTGAAACGGATCGTGAAATCCAAACTCGTACGCCACTTCGCTCACCAGCACCTGGTGGGATTGCAGCCGCTGGGCGGCGTCGCGCATTTTGAGCCGCAGGACATACTGCCACGGGCTTTGGTGGGCGTAGCGTTTGAACAGCCGGCAGATATAAGCCGCGTCCACATCGCACTTTAGGGCGATCTCCGACAAACAGCCCACTTGCCGGTAGTGGGCCTCGATCCACTCCCGGCACCGCTGAAAGGTCTCAAAGGCCTCGGTCCCGATCGTCCCCAGCGGCACCGCCGACTCGGCGATCCGCAGCAGCAAATGCTCCATGATCGAGCGGCAAATCCGCGCCCGGTACGGCGTCTCCCGCCGCCCCGCGTCAATCAACAATTCAAATAACTGCAACACATCTTCCGGCGCCGCGCTTTGCACGATCTCCCCGGGCCGGGGAATCGACGCCTGCAGCCGCTTTTTGGCCTCCGCGCCCGCGATGTTCAGAAAATACTTCTCCATGGGCCGTTCCACGCTGCTGCGAAAATCATGCGGAATCCCCGGCCCATACACAAAAACCGCCCCCGTCATCAGGTGAAAACACGTGCCCCCCAGTTGGAGCGTCCCCTGCCCCCGGGCCACGAATTCCACGGCATAATAGGGGAAATCCGTCCGCGTGATGTGGTAATCCGGGGCGCAATGTTCGTTGCCGCCGCACACCACCATCAGGGGCTCGGTCCACGGCGGATTGAGCTGCAAAAAGAACCGCCGCGCCCCGGTGATCTGATGCGAAAAGAACTCCGGCTCCTTCCCGTTCGCCGGCCCCGCAACCGCCTGTAAGCTGTTCCGTTTCACGATATCAACCCTTTTCCAGCGCCCCGGCAGCATTTACTAACAAAAGTCAAAAAATGCCATGTGCCTATCAATTTTAGCCATGTCCCCCCCCCCCACGCAACCGCTACAATTAATATGTTCGCAGTGCCGTTCTTCGTCATGTCCACGCCATCAGTTTACCGTTCTGGCCTGCGTGATGCGCGCGCCGGTACTTGCGGCATCGGCATTTAACACGGGTTGTTCATTATTCATTAGGATCCATCATGAGTCGTAACCAAAATCGCCCGCCACGCCGCGGTTTCACCCTCATTGAACTGCTGGTGGTTGTGGCCATCATCGCCCTGCTCATCGCGATTCTGCTGCCGAGCCTGGGCAAGGCGCGGGAAAACGCCAAGCGGGTTTCGTGCGTGAACAACCTGCGGCAAGTGGGGCTGGGCTCGTGCGTCTATCTGCAGGAGAATAACTGGGGATTCCCCGACTCCTCACAAACCAACAGCACCGATCCGCTGGATTGGATCGCCTGGCACCCCGGACGCATCAACACCAGCACGACCTCCAACATCGGCACGATCGGGATTGGCCCATACATCAAGGTGACACCCTACAATTACAAGATACTGGTGTGCCCATCGGACGACGTCACCTTGCATGTCCACTCGCCACAATATCCGTTGAGCTACACCCTGAACTGGTATGTCGCGGGCAACAGCAACGCCAACCCGACGTCGGAAAAAGCCCAGCGGCAATCGCAGGTCAAACGGCCGCAGGAATGCATCTGGTATTATGAGGAATCTTTCGCCACCATCGACGATGGCAACGGGTCGATCATGCAGCCCAACGGCACTTTCAACTACCTCAATCTGCTGGCGACCAACCACGACCGGGAACACGCCAAACAGAATGACGGCACGGGGGGCAACGTGCCCTTGCCGCTGCCGAATCCCAACGCGAAGGGGAATGTGGCTTTTGTGGACGGGCACGCGGAGAACGTCACGCGCAAGTATGCCCATTCCATGGCCCATGCGTTTCCGGATCCAGGAGCCGCGCCGGCGGGCCAGACCGATCCTTAAGTGAGCGGGGGCATTTCCCGCAGGCGGAGTATGATGCTCCGTGAGACAACTTTCGCCCAGAAATCATGGCAATTATTGAACAACCAGATGTTCGGCCAGATATACGTTTCGGATACCGGAGTATTACCATGTCGTCATCCTTGTCCCAGTCACTCGTTGCCGCCGCGCTGGGCGTGGCCGTCGCCAGCACGCTCACCATTCGACCGGCCCTGGCCCAGCGGGGCGGTGCCGCGGCCGCGCCGAATGCCGCCGAGATCGCCTCGGGGGGCAATGCGCCGACCGGGATCGACATGGCGCCCAACACCAATGAGACGGTGGTGAAGGCGGCGGTGGCCGCGATCCCGGAGAAACTGCCTGAGGGTCCGTTCCAGCCGACGTGGGAGTCGCTGGCGGCCAACTACAAGGTGCCGGCATGGTTCCAGGAGGCGAAGTTCGGCATCTTCATGCACTGGGGTTTGTACACCGTGCCGGCGTACCGGGACGGCGGGGCGTCGGAATGGTACATCACGCACCTGTACGGCGGCGGGGCGACGCTGCCGTGGCATACGCAGAAATACGGGCCGCTGACGACGTTCGGCTACAAGGATTTCATCCCGCTGTTCACGTGCGACAAGTACGACCCGGCGGCCTGGGCGCTGCTGTTCAAGAAGGCGGGGGCGAAGTTCGTGGTGCCCACGGCCCAGCATCATGACAATTTTTCCCTCTGGGACAGCAAGGCCAACCCCATCAACGCCAAGGCCATGGGGCCCAAGCGCGACCTCATCGGCGAGATGGCCAAGGCGGTGCGGGCGCAAGGGCTCAAGTTCGGCGTGTCGAACCACGGCATTGAGGCGTTTGAGTTCGTCAAGCCCAACGCCCAGGTAAAGGCCCAGCTCCAGGCGGCGCAGGCGGATGTGTATGACCCGAAGTGGAAGGATTTCTACAATGCCGCCGACCGCTCGGACGCGGCGTGCCAGAAGTTCCTGGTGAACTGGGTGGCGCGGAACGTGGAACTGATCGACCAGTATCAGGTGGACATGTTGTGGTTCGACAACGGGGTGGACCAGCGGTTCCTCGATCCGCTGAAGCTGTGGGTCGCGACGTATTACTACAACCGGGCGGCGGAATGGAAGAAGGAAGTGTCGATCTCGACGAAGAAGGCGGCGTACGCGCCGGGCGGGGACAACATCAAGACGATCGGCTCGATCATAGATTTTGAGAAAATCGGAGGGCGCTCGCCGGCGGGCATCCGCACGGGGGCGTGGCAGGTGGACGACCCCATCGGGTCGAACTGGGGTTATGCCGACGGCATGACCGTGTCCTCGGCGCAGGCGCTGGTGGGGCGGCTGATCAATGTGGTCTCGCAGAACGGCACGTATCTGCTGAACATCTCGCCCAAGTCCGACGGGACGATACCCGACAACCAGCAGCAGTCCCTGCTGGGCCTCGGCGAGTGGCTGGGCGTCAACGGCGAGGCGATCTACGGCACGCACAACTGGATCAAATTCCAGGACGGCGCCGGCGGCCGCGGAGGCGCGGGCGGCGGCGGGAACATCCGGTTCACCGTGAAAGGCGACGTGCTGTACGCGATTTTCGTGGGCAACTACCCGGCGACGATCAACGTGGCCGCGCTGGCCCAGGGCCAGGCGCCGGAGGGGACGATCAAGTCGGTGACGATGCTGGGCAATACCGGCGAGCTGAAGTTCACACAGGACGCCAGCGGGCTGCACGTGACGGCGCCGGCCACCGCGCCGTGCCGGTATGCGTATGCGCTGAAGATCACAGGGTTGAAGATGAACGCGGACACGGCGACGAAGGATGGAAATCCGATTCTGCCGTGACGCTGATACTGTCGTGACGCCGTTTCAACATATGCCGTCACCTTGCGATCATTTCCGCTTGAACTGCCGCTCCAAATCCCCCAGCGTCAGCCGCAGCGTCGTGGGCCTGCCATGCGGGCAATTGCTGGAGCGCTCCACCTGTTGCTTGCGCTGCAACAGTGCCGCAATTTCATCCTGCGATAGCGGATACCCCGCCTTCACCGCCGCCTTGCAACTGGCCATGTCGAGCACTTCGTGCAGCAGTTCCTCAGGGGTGAGCTTGCCGCCGCCGGCGCCGCCGTATTCCATCAGGCGGTCCAGCAGGTCGCGCAAAAACTCCCGCGGCGACACCTTCGAGAGCAAACTGGGGAAAGTATGCACCGCCACGCTCCCGCCGTCGAAATCCTCAACTTCCATCCCCAACTTCACCAGCATCGGCTTGACCGTCTCCAGCGCCGCCGCCTGCCGCGGATTCACGGCCAGCACCTCGGGGATCAGCAGATGCTGCCCCTCGAGCGCCCCGCGCGTGGCCCGCGCGAACAGTTCCTCGTAAATAATCCGCTCATGCAGCGCGTGCTGATCGATGATCACCAGACCATCACTGGTCTCGGCAACAATATACGTGTCGTGTACCTGCACAAACGGGCGGTGAGGGTCCAGGGTAGAGGGTTTAGGGTTTAGTGCGGAGTCCGGGAGTGATTCGCCGGCACTGGGAGGCGTATGGATGTCCGCTCCCATACCCTGAACCCCATACCCTATACCCTCTTCACGCCCCACCGTGATCCGCGACGGATCATCCACCACGCTCGGCCCCGTCTCCACCCCGAAGGCGATCCGCCCCTGCACCGCGCCCCCGCCCTGCTTGAAAAACTCCGCGATCACATCCCGCGTCTCCCCAGTGGACAGCGGCGACAACTCCTGCTGCCGGGCGTTCGGCGCCACGGACCACTGACCATTGGCCACCGGCCCCGGACCCGCCACCACGCGCCCGGCGGTTTTGACCTGCGGCGTCAAATCGCTGGCCAGCAGTTTCTCGCGCAACGCCGCCAGCACCGCGCGGTACGCTCCGCCGGAGTCGCGGAACCGCACCTCCGTCTTCTGCGGGTGTACGTTCACGTCGAACAGCGCCGGCTCCATGTCCAGCCGCAAAATCGCCACCGGTTGCGAAGCCGGCTCAATTAGCCCGCGATACGCCTCCTTCAGCGCATGGAACAAAGACCGGTCCCGGATATACCGCCCATTCAAAAACAAATATTGATACCGTGCCGTGGGCCGGGCCATCGCCGGCTGCCCGGCGTATCCCCAGACCTTGATGCCGCGCTCCTCAAAGTCAATCTCAATCAGCCCGGCGTACAAATCCTTGGACTCCTGGCCGCCGCCGCCCAGCGCCTCGGCCACGCGCAGGCGCGCATCGGCCGTCGCCGGCAGTTCCAGCACCTTCCGCCCATTGTGCGTTAAGGTAAACGCCACGCCCGGGTTCGGCAGCGCGCTCCGCAGCACCATCTCGTGGATGTGCGAAAACTCCGTCGCATCGGTGCGCATGAATTTCCGCCGCGCCGGCACGGAATAAAACAAGTCCCGCACCTCCACCGTCGTCCCCACCGGCGCCGCGCAGGGCACGCCGCCCTCCGGCCCGAGCATCGAATCCTTCACCTCGATGCGCACGCCCTGCTGGGAATCCGCCGTGCGCGTCACCATCGTCGCGTGGCTCACCGACGCGATCGAGGCCAGCGCCTCGCCGCGGAACCCCATCGTGGCGATGGCGAACAAGTCGTCGGCCGTCCGGATCTTCGACGTCGCATGCTGGGCGAACGCCAGCACCGCCTCCTCCGCTGGTATGCCGGTGCCGTCATCCGCGATGCGGATCAGCGTGCGCCCCCCCTCCTCGACCGTGATGGCGATCCGCCGCGCCCCGGCGTCCAGCGCGTTTTCCAGCAGTTCCTTCACCACCGACGCGGGCCGCTCCACCACCTCGCCGGCGGCAATTTTGTTGATCAGCGATTCGGGCAGGATTTGGATCTTCTGGCGCATCGACGCATCATATCCCCCCAGCCCGGCATGGCAATGCAGGGAAACGATCCCCTGCCCCGGGGGGCAGGGCGATTGCCTTTGACTTTCAGAGCCGCGACCGTCAGGGAGCGACCGGGTTGTCACCCGCTTGACTCCCGCGAGTCATCCCGATTTAACGCCAATGAAAAAAGGAGGCGCGTGGCACACGCGCCTCCTTGTCAATGCATTCTTACAATCACTTCCCCGCCGTCACCACCTCGCTGTCCTTGAGGTCATCGCTTACCGCCATCGCCTTGAGCACCGCCCCCGCCGCCACCGTCACCGGCCCGACGTACAACTTCGACTGCTCCGTCGGCACCGAGCCGTCCACGGTGTAGAAAATCCGCGCGCCCTTCGTCGCGCTTGCCAACGTCACCGCATTCCCCGCCACCGTCACCGTCGGCGCCGCCGTCCCCGCCTCATTCAGCGGCAGGTACAGCAGCTCGATCCCCTTGCCGTTGACATGATCCAGGTTCCGCGAATACTTCCGCGTCAGGTTGCCATCCCAATGTTCATGCGTGCCCAGACTCGTGATCGGCTTGCCGTCCTGCGTGTACACCACCTTCGACGGCGCCTTCTCCGGCACGGCCATGTCATGCAGATAATCATCCGCATTCTCGCGGATCAATATCCGCGAAATCGTCGAGTTGGGCAGCAAATTGTTCTTGCTCTGCGAGTTCATGATGTCCAGGCCCACCGAGTCAATCGCCACCCCGTCCAGCGACGCCAGCACGCATGCCGGCCATTCCGGGTTGGCGTACGGCTCGACCTTGTTGTTGAACGGCGGATTGGGCAAGTGTACCGGATACGACTTCCACCGCCGCCCCGCATACAACCCGTCCAGCATGTACAACACCGTCTTGGCCCCCAGGTTCGGGCTGGCCGCCAGGTCCACCAGCGGCGAATACGCCCCCGGCTTGCCGTCCTGCATCGTGTTGATCGGCACGTGCAACTCGCTCGTCCCCTGGATCGATCCGAAGTGGTTCTTCCCCGCCATCGTCAGCGCGATCTGCCCGTCGTCCCCCTTCTCCATGTACTGATACTCCGCCATCGCCGGATAGGCGTGCAGCTTCAAGAGCGCCAGGTTCACGATGTACTTGGCGTCCATGATCTGCTGCGGAATATTCTTAGCCAGGACAAAGGTGGGGTTGTTGACCGAATACGTCATCCCCGGCACCCACTTGGCGCCCTCCAGCGGCAGCGGATCGCTCTTCCCCAGCGTCTTCTGCTGGGCCGTCGGCGCGTCCTGCTGCAGGAACCGCACATCCTTATAGACGGCCCAAACCTGCGTCAGCAGCGCCGGATAAATGGGGCGCCGGGCGTCGTACACCAGGATGTCCTTCGGCGCCACGTGGGCCTTTTCCACCAGTTGCCGCACCATCGCCAGCACCATGTGCGGCGAGGCGTCGATCAGGTTGTCGGCCTTGTTGGCGGCGCTGTTGTTCAGGTTGATCTTGACGGCCACCACTTCGCCGGGCTGATAGCCCTTCACCTCAAACCCCCGGGCCTGCTGATAGAAGTTGAACAGCGCCTGCCAGGCCGCCTCATCGCTGGCCGCGCTGGTGAGCTTCCGCAGCGTAGCGCTGACCATCGCATCCACGCGCGATTGATCGGTGTTCTTCTCGGCCCACCACTGGTCGCTGTTCGTCTGCCAGTTGCCCGCCCATTGGGTCGCCAGCGGATCGCGCGTCCATACCACGCGCCCCGGATTGATGCCCCGGGCGATGCCGATGGGCGTATTGGCCGCCTGCGGCTTCCACGCCCAGTGCGTGATATCCGCCACTGGCCCCGCCTCGCTCACGCCCGGCAGGCTCTGCACCGTCCACACCGTCACCCCGAGAATTGTCAGCAGCATCACCCCCAGCGCCACCGGTTTATGCCGGTGCATGCGTTTGCCGATGAACCGCACGCCCGTCACCCACGCCGCGGCCCCCACGATCCAGATCACAAACGAACTGGCGATGGGAAACGCCAGCCGCTGGCACGGATAACTCGCCCGGCTGGGCTTGGGGATCACCTTGAGCAAAAACCAGATCAGTGCCGCCAGCCCCACCAGCGGCCCGACGAAGCGAAACCAGTGATACCGCCGGGGGGAAGATTTTGTGTCTTGCACAACCACACCTGCAACTAAAGACGCGATTTCGCCTGCAATCGCAGGCGGTTAAACGACTTATAGGAAATGCGGACAAATAAGTCAATTTACTTCAGCAATATGGCAATTACTGTTATTGTGAATTTTTCCATGCACTGCGGGCTTACATAGCTATTGGACGGAGTACCTCACAATTCGACGCCCGCTCGTACTGATTGATCGAGGATCGGAACTATCGGAACGTTGGTTGCAAGGAATAACACCGCACCTATACTCTGCCTTGGTTCCCTGGAGGTTGAACATGAAACCCGCGCTTGTCCTGTTGCTGTTATTCGTCAGCGCCTGCGCCACCGTAGTGCCGACACCCGTTATCCCCCCCACCGCGCCCACCCCGGCAAGCCTCCCCACCCCACCCGGCCCCCGCACCTTCACCGCCCTCGTCTGGTCCACCGATGAAACCTACTCTCTGGAAGCCTTCGACCGTGCCGCCGCCCAGGCCCAAGCCGCTGGCGCCACCCACATGGTCATCAACGACAACCTCCCCCGCGCCAAGTGGGAATACGAAGCCGCGGGCGGCACCCAAGCCGACCCCTACCCCGCCTGGTACGACTACCGCCCCAGCCTCCTCAAACTCTTCACCCCCAGCGCGCTGCAAAAATACCTTCCCCAGGACTACGCCGCCCAGGCCTCCGCCATCCTCGCCCAGCGCTCCGCCATTCTCGCCAAACACAACCTCCGCGGCCTCTTCCAGGCCAACGAACCCCAGGTCCTCCCCGAAGCCGTCTTCACCGATCACCCCCTGTGGCGCGGTCCGCGCGTCGATCAGGCCAACCGCTCCAAAACCCCGCACTTCGCCCCCTGCGTTGACCAGCCCGAAGTCCTCGCCCTCTATCGCGAATCCATCGCCAACATGCTGAAACGCTGTCCACAAATCGACATGTTTCGTTTCGTCACCACCGACGCCGGCAGCGGTTTCTGCTGGACGGCGAGCCTCTACCCTGGCCAGAACGGCCCCGCCGCCTGCAAAAACCGCCCCCTGGCCGACCGCGTCCGCGGCTTCCTCGAAACCCTCCAAGCGGGCGCGACGGACGCCGGCCCAAAAATCGAAATCCGCATCGCCCCCATCGAACCCGAAGAATGGATGATCCCCACCTTCCCCGACCCCGCCGCCCTTGCCGCCCTCATGCCCCCCCACACCGCCATCGGCAACATCGAAACGCCCAATGCCGCCTTCCCCAAACCCGCCCCCTACATGGCCGCCGTCGGCTGGGGCAATCCCGCCATCACCTCCTTCTATCCCGTCCGCGGCATCCCCAACCCCGCCGAGGCCCTCACTTCCCTCCGCGCCGCCTTCGCCGGCACCTCCCCCCGCCTCACCTTCAACGCCCCCCGCGGCTACGACGACCTCTACGCCCGCCTCCTCACCCTCGTCACCGCCAACCCTCCGCGCACCGCCGTCGAAGAAGCCCAACTCCTCACCCAACTCGCCATCCAGGAAGTCGGCCCCAACTATGCCGAGGACCTCGTACAGGTCTGGCAGGCCCTCGCCAAAGCCAACGACTTCGGCACACAGCTTAAATTCGCCTATCCCACCGCTTTCGGCGGCGTCCACCAGCGCTGGCTCGTCCGCCCCTTCGTCCCCTTCCCCGAGGAACTACCGCCTGCCGACAAAGCCTCCTGGCGTCCCTTCCTCCTCTCGGCAAAGGGGGAAAAACAAGCCGACGACCTCGTCGATATGCAAGCCATGCACCTCTTCCAAGGCTGGTCCGGCCGCATGTGGGTCCTCAACGTCTTCAACCGCATCGACCCCGAAATAAAACGCGCCCGCACCCGTTTGGCCACCCTCATTGAAAACGTCCCCGCCCAGCGCGCCCAGCTCACCCTCCTCGACCGCAAGCTCGCCGCCTACCAACTCCTCATCATCAACACCCGCGATGCCGTCGATTTCCAGGCCGCCCTCGACTACCTAAAGCAGCGCGCCAAGCTCCAGCCCGCCGGCCCCGACCCCGACCCGCCCCTGGGCACCCTGGAATCCTGGGATCGCCGAATGATCCTGGAAATCGCCCGCCGCGAAATCGACAACACCGCCGCCCTGCTGGCGCTCCTGGCAGCATCCAAAGACCCGCTGATTGACACGGCACCCACGCCGGAGCAAGAGGATATCACCTGGCTGGGGCCCAATCTGGCGGCGCAGCTCAAGCAGAAAATCGACGTGATGAACGCCCATTGGAACGACTACAACCGCCTCACCACGGTGCCCAATCCCTGAGCGTGGGGGAAGAACCGCAGTTTGGCCGCCGAAAGGCCGTTCTGGGCGGATGTCTCCACGGTCGGCGGCGGGGCGGATCACGGCAGATCACCGGAGTTGCCGGCATACGAAGGAGGCGCGCTTTACCCCGCGGGCTCTTAATGGTTGTTAAAAGCGGTTTCACTGTGTACCAGGACCACCGCGGTTTTGTAGGGCGGGCGCCAGGGATTCTGCAGGCCGCCGCCGACGGTCGCGGTCTGAACGGGAGTGTCTTCCGCATAGGCGCCGCTGGCGAGAATAAGCAGTAAAATCGAGGAAAAAAGGCATTTTTTCATGGGGGGCTCCGGACGGAAGCGACGGTTGGGTTCATATATTCTGAGTGTAATGTATCCCCTAAACGGCCCGGCGGCAAATTGAAATGGGAAATGTCAAATTATTCTTGCGCGTTCGTAAGTGCTTGTCATACAATGGGTTACGTGCGGTGTTTGGGGCCGCCGTCCGGTAACTTTCATCGCCTTTCCAAGGCCGGCGGGAAAAGCGAAATACCCTGTCTTGCGCACCCGGCTCAACCCAACCTTATTCCACGATAAAAACAGGGAAAAAGGCTTGCATCTTCGTGTTAAAACACGTTATTTAGGGTATCTGGGTTAATATTGATTAATACCGGGGGCCGGTTCACGCCTATACAGTTCACTCATGGACCAGCGTGCCGCGGGTCACGCCCAGTTGGTTGAGGGCGCGGAGGCTGCGGAGGGTTTGGGCGGGGGACTCGAGGCCGGCGAGGACGCGGGCGTAGCGGTCGAGGAGGCGGGTGGTTTGGGCGGCGGTTTCGCGGAGCAGTTCGATGCGGAAGTGGCGGATGCCCAGGCGGCGCATTTCGGGGAGGTACTCGGCGGCGGTCTGGGCGGCGGCGTTGAAGAGGGTGTTGCGGCAGCCGACGTCGGGGAGGAGGGGGTGATCTTCGCCGACGCGGTCGCGGAGCTCGACGCGGTGGCGTTCGCAGGGACGGCCGCAGTTGTGGAAGTCAGTGCCGGTGGAGAGGGTGTGGGCGAAGACGCAATGCTCCATGTGGAACATGGGCATATGTTGGTGGATGACGCATTCGAGGCGGGCGGCGTCGAGGCGGGCGGCCATGGCGGCGAGCTGTTTCCAGTTGAGGTCGTAGCTGTGGGTGAGGCGCTGGAGGCCGGCGTGGAGGAAGATGCCGGCGGTGAGCTCGTTGGCGACGTTGAGGGCGTAGTCGCCGATGAGGGGGATGCCGGGGGCATGCTGGCGGTAATAGCCGACGGCACCGAGGCTGCGGACGAGGATGGCGTCGGGGTGGCAATCGCCGACCTGCTTGAGGAAGCCTTGCTCTCCGGGCTTGACGATGCGGATGGTGGCCAGGCCGACGGGCATGTTCTGCGCGCGGCATTTGCGGACGGCTTCGGGGTAGCGGCGGACGTCCTCGAACTCCACGTAGAGCATGGCGGGGCGGAGGGGGGTGGAGAACGCGAGGGCGGCGTCGAGTTGGTCCAGGGTGCGGACGAGGACGAGGAGAGTTTCGAGTTTCGAGTTTCAAGTGGCGGGGTGGGGAGTTTGGCCCGTAGGTGTTCCAGCGCTTCGGGATCGGCGATGGTGTATTCACGCGTTCGTGCCGCGAGCAGTTCGGCGCAGAGGCGGCGTCGCAGGTCGTTGAGGATGCTTTTGGGGACCATGGCCTGGCCGTCGGTATCGAGCGTGAGGGTGGCGAGTTCAAAGGGGGTGTCGCCGAGGCGGGCGAGTTGTTCGCGGGCGAGCGTTTCGGTGAGGGGGTATTTGGCGGCCAGTTCGAGCGGCTTTTCCTCCCAGCGTGCCGCCGCGGCGCGGCCCTGGGCGGAGGCGCGGATTTCGAGGAACTCGCCAACGCACGCCCGCACGACAAAATCGACGGGTACGCGATGGGCCACGCCTTCACGGGAGAAGGAATGTTCGAGCCGCCGCTTGAGGGCCGGGTCGTCGGTTTTCCAGACGAGCGCGCCGGGGTTGATGTAGGCGAGGTTGACGTCGTCGGGGCGGAACTCGAGTTCCATTTCATTCGCGCGGGCCCGCGTCAGGAACACGCGGCCGCCCTGTTCGTCCTGCTCGGGGTGGCCTTCGTCGAAGACGATGCCATCGCCGGGCTTGAGGAGAGTTTCGAGTTTCGAGTTTCCAGCGGGTCGGGGCGGATGATGACGCCGCGGGGGGTGGTGCGGAGGACGGTGCCGACGCGGGTGCCGCGGGCTTTGGGGAAACGGGCGGCGACGAGTTGCTGGTGATTGACGCCGGTGAGGAAGCCGTGGGTGAAGCCGCGGGAGAAGGTTTGTTCGAGGTCGTGGCGCTGGGCAGGGGAGATTTGAAATTTGAGATTTGAGATTTCAGATTTGAGATTTGAGATTTCAGATATTTCAGATATTTCAGATTTGAAATTTGAAATATTTGAAATTTGAGATTTGAGATTGGAGTGGGCGGGAGATTTTTCGGCATGATCATGAGTATCAGCAGCAGCGTCTGGTCGCTCCCTTACGGTCGCGGCTCCGATGGCGATTTTGGTCGCGGTTCCGGTGGCGGCGTCGAGGGCGGCGCGATAGGTTTGGCAGGCGGCGGCGACGTAGTGGGCGCTTTTGAGGCGGCCTTCGATTTTGAAGGCGGTCACGCCGGCGCGGAGCAGGTCGGGGATGAGGTCATAGGCGGCCAGGTCACTGGGGCTGAGGAGATAAGCCTTGTCGCCCAGGTCACGCGGCCGGCCATCGACGATGAGGGCGTAGGGCAGGCGGCAGGCCTGGGCACACTGGCCGCGGTTGGCGCTGCGTCCGCCGAGGCTTTCGCTGGTGAGGCACTGGCCGGAGTAGGCCACGCACAGGGCGCCGTGGACGAAGACCTCAATAGGCATGTCCGTGGCCCGGGTGATGTGGGCGATGTCCGCGATACCCAGCTCGCGGGCGAGGACGATGCGGGTGATGCCGAACTGGCGGACGAACTCGATGCCCGAGGGTTCGGTGAGGGTCATCTGGGTGGAGGCGTGGATGGGCAGATCGGGGCAAAGCTGGTGCAGAAGCCGGGCGATGCCCAGGTCCTGGATGATGACCGCGTCCACGCCGGCGCGGGCGAAGAGGGCGAGGTAGGCGACGGCGGCGGGGAGTTCATCGGAGAAGATGAGGGTGTTGAAGGTGACGATGCCGCGGACATTATGGGCGCGGAGATAGTGCATGACGGCGGGTAATTGTTCGGGAGTAAAATTACTCGCCCGATGGCGGGCATTGAACTGATCGAGGCCGAAGTAGACGGCATCGGCACCGTTGGCGACGGCGGCGCAGAGGGCGTCCCAGTCACCGGCGGGGGCGAGCAGTTCTGCGGGGACGGGCATATGGAAAAAGCTCCGGTGCGGGAAACGCCAATAGTATAGCGGGTTTGGGCGGCGGATGCCGGGGGGAGGGGAGGACGGGCGCGGGTTTCATCGGGCGGCGTTTGTTTGCAGCGCGGGAGAGGGCGGATAATCAGGGGGCCGATGGGCAGGGCCACACTAAGTCCGGGGCAGAAAAATACTTGCAAAAAATTGGGCGCGGGGACTGGACAAGCGCGGATAAATCGGGCATATTGTTATGCATCGATTGGGAACAGTGCCGGCGAGTGCGGCTTAAGGCATACTGAAAAAGTTGTGTGAAACAGAGACGGAAGCACGAAGCGTGAATTGCCCATTGTTCCATATACTGTGTCCTTCTCCCATCTGAGGAAGCTCCTCCCCAAGGCCTTCCTCAGATCCCCCTCCAGAGCCGAGAGCCCCCCCTCTCGGCTCTTTTTTTTTCATTTCCGGGGGATTCCAAAGGGAACCACGACGACACGACGGCACGACGATTTCGACACAGAGAACACCGAGGGCACAGGGAGCACAGAGGCGGGCAGGAGGAATTTGAGATTTCAGATTTGAGATTTCACGGCCCTTGGCGCGGGAGCGGCTTTACGTTGCCGGTGTCGTTGGCGGTTTCGCTGAGGACGAGGCTCAGGTACATCATGGCGCCCAGGGATTTCTGGTCGTTGAGGGTCTGCCCCACGCCCACGTAATATTCGTAAGAACCAGCGGCAGCCCCACCTACGCTCCCTACGCCCCCCAAACTCCCCACCGTCACCGTACCCCGGATATCCACGCGGCCATTGGCCTTGATATCCACCATCTTGTTGAGCACCCCGCGGGCGCCGCGGCGGGCGGTTTCCAGGTAGAACGCGTCGATCCAGCCGCGTTGGGCGCCTTTGGCCAGGGCATAGGAGAACATGATCGAGCAGCTTGTCTCCACGTAATTTTTGGCGGCGGTGGGCTTGTCGAGGATTTGCCACCACATGGCGGTGTCGTGGTCCTGGACTTTGGCGACGCTTTGGCAGAAGCCCTGGTAGGTTTTGAGGACGGCGGCGCGGCCGGGGTGGTCGGCGGGGAGCCATTCGAGGATGTCGGCCATGGCCATGCCGTACCAGCCCATGGCGCGGCCCCAGAATTCGGGGGAGGCGCCGGTGTCCTTGTTGGCCCAGGGGCGGGTTTTGGTTTCATCCCAGCCGTGATAGAACAGGCCGGTCTTGTCGTCGCGGGTGTGCTTGGCGATGAGCAGGATTTGTTTCACCGCTTCGTCGAAGTATTTGGGCTGCTTCATCATGGCGGCATATTCGGCGGAGAAGACGTCGGCCATGTAGATGCCGTCGAGCCACATCTGGTTGGGGTAGGTCTGGCGGTGCCAGTAGCCGCCGTCGGTGGTTTTGGGCTGTTGATCCAGCAATCCCGCCATGAAGGCCGCGGCCTTTTTGTATTTTTCGTCCTTGGTGCGGTCGTAGAGCCAGAGGAGCACGGGGGCGGGGCGGATGCGGTCCAGGCTGTGCAGGGCCACATCAAAGGGTTGCGTGGCGCCATTGGCGGTGGTCCAGGCGACGGTGCCATCGGCCTGCACGAAGCGATCGGCCCAGGCCTTGGCGAAGTCGAGGTCCTTGTCGCGGCCGGTGCGGAGGGCGATGGAGATCAGGGCGTCGCAGACCATGCCCTGGGTGTAGTTCCAGTCGCCGACGCGGTCGGGGGTGGGGTAGAGGCCGCGGATGGTGTCGGCCATGCGGATGGGCCAGGCGTACATCGCGTCGCGGTCGGGCTTGACCACCGTCGTAAATTGCTGCATCGGCCCTTTCTTGGTTTCCGCCTCCGCCCCCGCGCCCATCACCGCGTCCACCCGCCACCGATAGTTCTTCCCCGCCGACAACGTCTCCAGCACGAACACCGGCTTCTCCACCCGGCATTGGAACGCCGGCATCACCGGCCTGTCCTCCACCGGCGGCAACTCCACAAAGTACACGTCGTACCCCTTCGCCCCCTCCACCGCGGGCCACGACAGTGTGACGTTTACGGGAACATCTTTTGCGCCATCCGCGGGCGCGGCGGCGGCGGGGGTTGTCTGGCCCAATCCGGTGCGCAGGCCAAGACCTAGGATCAGCGCGCACAGCAAGGACAAGAAGCGGCGATTGGGCATGATTGAACCTCCATGGGAGATACGGAAGACGCTACGGAACGGGCTCGGAATAACCTCTCGGATTGGGAAACACAAGGCGTGGATGCAATGCGCCGCGATTGCAGGTGAGAAAATGACCCGAACAAGTTGCCCCGCCTGAAGCGTGACGGCGACGGTTGCAGCCATAACAGATATCTAGTCCGCAACCATGCCGGTTATGTTGCGCTCCTTGCCTTTGTTTATGTCGACTTGACCGAGATTCGTCAGAATGATGATCCCCGAAACCAGGGGTGCCAAACTGACCAAACTTGCTACGATCTCGCAGATCGCAATGGTCTTCACTTTCGATGGCGGTACGATCCGTGCCGCGTTATTCAGATCGGCATACAACATGAACTCAAAGATCGACAGGACCACGAGAGGCGCGGTGAATATGATGCCGAAACATGTGCAGAGCCAGAGGACGGCAGCCAGACAATTCATAATGGCCGAGATGAGCAAGGGGATCGTGATAATCCCAGGAGCCTTTGGCGATTCATCGAACGGAAGTGAGGGGGGTACTCTAGTGGCTACACGTACCATGGGCACTGGGACGATGGTGCGCTGACGACACTGCGGACACACATGGTCTTGCCCTGCAAGAGATTCCGGTGCCTCTAAACGGGTTCCACAATGGGGGCATCCGTAGTTGATCATGATTGTCTCCGTCATGTGGCGTTTAGGACACCATAACTGCCTCGACAACGGCGGACATCATATCCGAATCTTTATTTTTCGCTGTCCAGCCAGCGGAGGCGGTTGGCGATGAGGATGACGGCTAGGGAGGTCAGGGCCAGGGCCACGACGGCGGGCCAGGCGGCGGAATAGTCGGCGAACTGGCCGGCATCGTAGTAAATCTGGATGGGGAGGGTGCGGGTTTTTTCGCCGGTGCCCACGAGCATGAGGGTGGCGCCGAATTCGCCCAGGGCGCGGGCGAAGCACAGGAGGAGGCCCGAGAGGATGCCGCCGCGGGCCAGGGGGATGGCGACATGCAGGAAGCGCTGGAGGGGCGAGAGGCCGGCGATGCGGGCTTCCTCGTGGTATTCGCGCGGGGTGGCGGCAAAGGCGGCGCGCAGGGGGAGGACCAGCAGGGGGAAGGAGACGACGCTGCTGGCGAAGACGGCGGCGAAGCGCGTGAAGAGGAGGGTGTGGCCGCTGAGGATGCCGTAGAGGCCGCTGCGGCCAATGAAGTACATGAGGGCAAAGCCGACGACAGTGGGCGGGAGGATCAGGGGAAGGATGACCAGGGAATCGACGAGCCAGCGGAGGGGGAAGCGCCGGCGTGCCAGGAGATAGGCGAGGGGAAGGGCGAGGAGGGCGTTGATGAAAGTGGCGATGAGGGCGACCTGGAGGGAGAGGAGCCAGGGGTGGAGGTAGGAGGAGGTGGTGATTGGTAATTGGTAATTGGTAATTGGGCGCGTGGTGGGAGCGGGAGGCGGGGTGAAGCCTAAGTTGTGGAATAT
>CAIPTQ010000048.1 GCA_903868035.1 uncultured Phycisphaerales bacterium | reverse complement strand
CCCGCCCCCGCCACCGCCCCAGCCACCGCCACCGCCCCGGCCACATTCACCTTCACCGGCAAGATCACCACCGGCATGATGGCCATCGGCGGCGAAACCACCGGCACCATCATCAGCGACGGCAAATCCACGTACGAACTCGACATCAAAGACGCCGCCCTCAAAACCAAGGCCCAGGGCCTCAACGGCAAACAAGCCAGCGTCACGGGCACCCTCACCCTGAAAGCCGGCGTCGAAATCGCCCAGCGCCGCATCATCACAGTCACCGCCCTCGAAGCCACCGCCGCCACGGCACCGGCCAGCCAGCCATAAATCCGCGAAAGCGACGATGCGTGTACACCCTGATTGAAAAGTTTATTCTTACCCAATTTATCATTTATTGTTAAAAAACTGCAAATAATGTTGAAATGGGTAATCTTGTTAGGGCAGACCGCCAACGCCTCCCCCACAAACAGGCGGTATTTGGCGGTCTCCCCCCCTCACCGCCCCTTCATCCGCGCCCGCAGCATCCCCGCCATCACCACCAGCAGCCCCGCCACCGGCACGCACAACAGCATCACCCACGCCATGAACCGCGACGCCCCCGTATACCCGCCGTAACGCCACGAAATCAGCGGGTAATGCACCTCCTGCGGCATCATGGGCGCAACGTTAAGCATATACACCAGCGCCCCCATCGCCCACACCCCAATCCCCAGCAGCAGCACCGCCAATACCAGCGACATCCAAAACGCCACCTTGTACCACCCCGGCACCGCCGGCACTGCAGGTGCCGCGGGTTTAGGTGCCGCTTCAGGCGCCACCTCGCGTGCCATCTGCAATCGGTCCCGCCGCGCCGCCTCATCCCCCGGCGTCGCCGCCAACACGTCGGCATCGAACTGCCGCTTGGCCAGCATGCTTACAAACCCCGTCGCCGACCCCGAACCCACCGCCGCCTCGCTCTCCGGCGGACGCGCCCCATGCCGGGGCTTGGGCTGCGGTTTGGGCGCGCGGCCCTCCGGCGGACGCGGGGGCGGGGATGAATCGGGGCTGGTCATGGATTACTCCGCCGCCTATCTTATCGGCACGCTCGCCGCGTATACAACGTCATACGTCATACGCCGTGCCTTGCACACAGTGACAATCGGGGCGTATCATCGCCGACATGCCGCTCTCAGAACTTCACCTGCTCGCCCAGTCCACGGAGGTTCCGATCCCCGTCTCCACCGACTGGGTTCCCGTGCTGCTGCTCACCATCGTCTGGATTTTCGTTGCCGCCGCCGTCGCCGGGCCGCTGCTCCGGCACTTGCGCCGGCAGTAACGCGGGCGTCTCGCCCGCCGGTCGTGCGGACGAAGCGCCCGATACTATTGGAGTGCAACCCCATGGCTTCCGACCATTCTTTCGACATCGTCTCCGAAGTCGATCTCAACGAAATGCACAACGCCATCATCCAGGCCCAACGCGAAATCGGCCAGCGCTTCGATTTCCGCGGCACCTCCGCCGGCGTCGGCGAACTGGACAAAAAAGCCAAATCCGTCACCGTCACCGCCGACAACGAACCCCACTTGGAGGCGGTCCTGGCCGTCCTGGTCTCCAAGATGATCAAGCGCGGCATCGACGCCCGCGCCCTGGACCGCCAGAAAGTCGAGGCCGCCACTCACAAAACCCTCCGCCAGGTCATCGCCCTCAAGAACGGCATCGACCGCGAAACCGCCAAGGCCCTGCAAAAGCAAATCTCCGACCTGGGCCTCAAGGTCCGCGCCCAAATCCAGGGCGAAGCCCTCCGCGTCGTGAGCGCCAAATTAGACGCCCTCCAAGCCGTCCAAGCCGCCATCCGCGCCCACCCGCCGGAAATACCCGTGCAGTTCAACAATTACAAATGACCGCCATGCAAAAACCCCCCCTCCATCTCCTCACCACCACCCTCTGGGAATACCCCTCCCAGGACTACGGCCGCACCCCCCACGGCGACAAAGACTACGTCGGCGCCACCCCCGCCTGGGTCGTCTGGCAGCTCCTCTCGCGCTACACCCGCGAAGGCGACACCATCCTCGATCCCATGTGCGGCTCGGGCACGACCATCGATGTGGCTGCCGAGTTGCAGCGCAAACCGCTGGGCTTCGACCTGGCACCGATGCGTGCCGACATCAAACAGGCCGACGCCCGCCATATCCCCCTCCCCAGCGCCTCCGTCGATTTCGCCTTCCTCGATCCGCCCTACTCCACCCACGTCACCTACTCCGATGACCCCCGCTGCATCGGCAAACTCGATGCCGGCGAACAACTTGAAACTCGAAACTCGAAACTCGAAACTTACTACTCCGCCATGGCCCAGGTTCTCGCCGAACTCCACCGCGTCCTCAAAAACCGCCGCTACCTGGCCCTCTACGTCTCCGACTCCTTCAAAAAGGGCAAACCCTTCATGCCCATCGGCTTTGAGCTCTTCGCCCTCCTCCGCCAACACTTCAAACCCATAGACATCATCGCCGTCGTCCGCCACAACCGCACCCTCAAGCGCAACCACTGGCACACCGCCGCCGTCGAAGGCAACTACTTTCTCCGCGGCTTCAACTACCTGTTCATCATGAAAAAAGAAGACTGAGCATCAAAGCCGCTCAAGTCCATCGGCGCTTTCGTCCCCCTCCACCCGCGCCGCCACCCCCTCAGGCCCCTTCCGCCACTCCAAAAACTCCCCCACCACCCCCTCAAAATCCGCCCCCGTCTTGATCCCCCGCATCCCCTCCTTCAGCCCCCGGCACGGATGCATCGTCCGCGCATACCAACTGATCCGCTTGCGCATCTCGCACGCCGCTATCCGCTCCCCCCGAAACCGCACCAGCCCCAAAAAATGCTCCCGCATCATCCCGCACTTCTCTTCAATCGTCGGTTCGGCGGGCACCACCCCCGTTGTCAGATAGCTCCACGTATCCCGGAATATCCACGGCCGAACCAGCGCTCCGCGTCCGATCATCACTCCGGCACAACCCGTCGCCTCCAGCATCCGCCGCGCGTCCTCCGGTGTCTTGACATCCCCGTTCCCCACCACCGGCATATTCTTCACCGCCGCCACCACCGCCGCAATCCCCTCCAGCCGCACCTGCCCCGTGAACTGCATCGCCGTCGTCCGCCCATGCACCGTCACCAGCGCCACGCCGGCCTCCTCGAGCCGCCGCGCCAAGTAGGGCGCCACGATGCTGGTGTCATCCCACCCCAGCCGCAGCTTGCATGTCAGCGGCACCCGCGTCAGGCACGCCTTGACCTGCTCGACCATCCGCAACGTCTTGTCCGGATCGCACAACAGCTTGCTGCCGCCGTCGCGCTTGGTCACCTTGTCCGCCGGGCAGCCCATGTTGATGTCGATGACGTGCGCCCCGCGGTCCTCCGCCCACCGCGCCGCCTCGCACATCCGCTGGGCATCCGCCCCGTACAACTGCATGCACAACGGCGCATCCTCTGGACACGTCGCCGTCAGCGCCAGCGAACTTCGCTTCTGCCGCAGTATCCCCTCCGGACAGAGCAAATCCGTACACGCCAGCCCCACCCCCCCCAGCCCGCGCACCACCACCCGAAACGCCACATCGCAATACCCGGCAATCGGCGCCAGAAGCAAATTCGTGGTCAGGCGGAGGGGGCCGATGGTGAGCGGGGCAATAGTCATTGAATCCAATAGTACCTTCACCGGCGCGGGGGCAAAACCCGAATGCCGCGATCCTTTCACCGCGCGCCCAAGACGCGTAGAATCCCCTCGCTGTGAATACCGTCCAATCACCATTCGCCGACGTCCCCGCCCACTTCAACTTCACCCACGACGTCGTCGAGCGCTGGGCCGCCCGGCAACCCGACGCCCTGGCCCTCTGGTGGGTCGATGAGCAATCCACGCAGGAGCGCAAAATCACGTTCGCCGAAATCACCCGCGACGCCCGCCGCGCCGCCGCCTTCCTTGCCGCGCTCGGCATCCGCCCCGGCGACCGCGTGCTCCTGATCCTCCCGCGCATCCCCGAGTGGTGGGTCGTCATGCTCGGCCTGATTCGCCTGGGCGCGGTCCCCATCCCCGGCACGCCCCTGCTCACCGCCAAGGATGTCGCCTATCGCCTGGCCGCCGCCGAAGTGGCCGCCGTCATCACCGATGTCGCCAACGCCCCCAAGGTGGACGAGTCCTTTGCAGGCCGCCGCATCCTCGTCGGCGGCGACCTGCCCCGCTGGACGCGGCTGGAACCCGGCCTGGCCGCCGCACCCGATGACTTCCCCTACACCCCCACGCCCGCCGCGGACCCCGGCGTCATCTACTTCACCTCCGGCACCACCGGCGAACCCAAAATGGTCCTCCACACCCAGGCCTCCTACGGCCTGGGCCACACGATCACCGGCAAATACTGGCTCGACCTTTCCCCGGGTGACATGATCTGGGCCCTGGCCGACACCGGCTGGGCCAAGACCGCCTGGTCCAACTTCTACGGCCCGTGGATTCAGGGGGCCACCGTCTTCTCCATGGACATGCGCGGCAAGTTCGATCCCGGGGTCATCCTTAAAACCCTTGAACGCTACCCCATCTCCGTCTTTTGCGCCCCCGCCACGGCCCTGCGCCTCCTCGTCCGCAAAAACCTCGCCGCCTGCCGCTTCGCCAAACTCCGGCATTGCGTCTCCGCCGGCGAGGCCCTCAATCCCCCCGTCGCCGCGGCGTGGAAGGCCGGCACCGGCCTGACGATCTGCGAAGGCTACGGACAAACCGAGACCACCTGCCTGATCGGCTACTTCCGCGCGCTGGGCGACATTGAACCCCGCCCCGGTTCGATGGGCCGCGCCGCCCCCGGTCTGGACATCACCATCGTTGACGAAGACGCGCGCGAACTGCCCCCGGGCAAAACGGGCCAGATCGCCGTGCGCGTCAAACCCGACCGGCCCCTGCCGCTGTTTCAGGAATATTGGAAAAATCCCGCGGAAACCGCGGCCCGGCACGCGGGGGACTTCTACCTCACCGGCGACACCGGCTATCGCGACGCTGCGGGCTACTTTTACTTTGTGGGCCGGGCCGACGACGTGATCAACTCCGCCAGCTATCGCATCGGGCCTTCCGAGGTGGAATCCGCCCTCCAGGAGCATGTGGCCGTGCTGGATTCGGCGGCCATCGGCGTCCCCGAGGAACTGCGTGGCGAGATCGTCCAGGCGTATGTGGTGCTGCGGCCGGGGTATGCGGCCAGCGAGCAGCTCAAGCGCGAGTTGCAGGCGCACTGCAAACGGGTGACGGCACCATACAAGTATCCACGGCAGATTGTATTTGTGGCGGAGTTGCCCAAGACGGTCTCGGGGAAGATTCGCCGGGTGGAACTGCGGACGCGGGCGGCGGCGGAGGCGAAATCCGCGCGGGGGCGGATTCGCCGGCGGCGTAAGATGCTCCGTTACGTGGCGCGGATACGGCGGTTTTTTGGGATACGGTCTTAGCGCTGCTGTTCGAGCTTCTCGGGAATGCCCGGCTGGTCGAGCAGTTGGATCGACGACGCCGGTCCCAGGTCGGCAGCGCCCGTCCAGGAGCGCAACGCCCACACCACTTTCCTGTCGGGGGTAACTTCCAGAACCTGCACGGAATTGGGCCAGTCCTTTGAGCTTTTGACGAGGTAGGGGCACCAGTTGCACAGCACGGTGTTGCCGTTGGCCAGCCGGCTGACTTCCTGAATCGTGAAGAGCTTGATGTCGGGGCAATCCTTCTGGGTGAAGTCCCACACGGTCTCGCCTTTGGGGTTGACTTCGCGGACGCCGTCCTGGGAACAGCCGATGAGCGTGTTGCCGTTGTCCAGGCGCACGACGGACCAGGGCTGGTTGGCCTTCACCGTCCAGATTTCCTTGCCCGTGTCGTCGTACTCGCTGACCTTGTTCATATCGAGGTGGCCGGCGAGGTAGGTGCCGGCCTTGGTGAGGCGGACGCGGCGGAACTGCATGTGGGGCGTGTCGGGCTTGCCGGTGGGCAGGATGACTTCCTTTTCGACCTTGCCGGTGAGGATGTTGATCGTCATGGCCTTGGCGGGGTTGCCGTTCTGGACGACCATGACGCGGTCCGTGCCGAGGGGCTGGATGGAGTGCATCTCGGTGCCCTTGGGGGCCTCTATGCTCCAGAGGATTTTCTTGTCGGGCGTGATGACGGAGAAGCCGATCTTCCGACAGAAGGCGATGTTGCCGTTGGAAAGCAGTGTGGCGTCGCCGAGTTCTTCGAGGACGCCGTTGGGATCGTTGAGGGGGATGGAATACGACCAGACGACCTTGCCGTCGCGGACGAGGGACATGATTTGGTCATTGCGGCGAGTGTCCCATTCGCCGGTGTACAGGAAGGGATGCTCGGCGAGGCCCTTGCCGGGAAGAACGGCCGGGGCGAGTAGGGCGGCGGGGATGGCGGGGTTGTCTCCGCGGTGGGAGCCTTCAAGTGGCTCCGGCGTGCTGCAGGCGGTGAAAACCGCGGCGGCCAGGGCGGATAGGAGAAGAGTCAGGGGAACGCGCCGCATATGAAATCTCCGTTTGATGGTACTACCGAACGGCGCGGGCATTCTCGCGTGAAACCTGTCCGGCGGCAAGGCGGGATGGACGAATGAACGTCCATTTCCACGAGGCTAATTCAGTTTCTTGAGCCAGATATTGCGCACGGAGACCTTGGTCGTGGCCTCGATTTCAAGGCCGATCTGCCCCGACCAATTGTTGGACGACGTCGGATCATCGTCGATCATAACGGACATCAGTTGCCCGTTGACAATATGAATGAACGTGCCGCCGCGGGCGATGACGGTGTATTGGTTCCAGTCGTTCAATTTGACCACCTTGCCCAGGACGTCGCGGTCGCCGATGTTGCCCAGCAGTCGCCGCGTACCCATGCCGGCGCCTTCGACGACCTGGCCGCGAAAGGCCATGATGCGCATGGGGGTGTTTTCGGAATAGAACTGGCCGGTGTATTTGGCGGTGGTGTCGCGGCTGGGCCAGAAGTCGGCCTGCGGTCCGGTCATCATCCAATCGAGGTTGACGGGGCCGACGTTGGCGGTGACGTTGGGGGCGATGGCGGTGAGCCAGGGGATGCCGGTGTGGCTGCGGTACTGGATGCCGCTGCCGCCGGAGCCTTCGACCTTGATTTCGAGCTTGAGAGTGAAATCGTGGGCTTCGAGGTCGCGGTAGGCGAGGTAGCTGTTGCCGCTGGGATTTTGCGGGGTGGATTCGCCGACCATGACGCCGTTTTCGACGCGCCAGAATTTGGGGTTGCCGTCCCAGCCTTTGAGGGTCTTGCCGTCGAAGAGCGAGACGTAGCCGGCATGGTCGGTGAAGTCGAGGGGCTGAGGCTCGGAGAAATTGCCGGAGACAATGACCCCGCCGGCGGCGATGAAGGCAGCGAGTTGTTCCGGGGCGAGCTTGTCGGCAGTGGCCTGGAACCTGGCCAGGGCTCCAGCGTGGGTGGAGGCCAGGGTGGTTTCGGCGGCGACGACGGCATCGAGCCGGGCCTTGATGGCGGCATCGTCGCGCGGGTCGGCCAGGGCCGCCGCCGTCAGCGCGGCCCGGGCGGCCGTGAGCGGGGGCGTGAGTTTCTGGGTGATGCCGGTCATCTGGGTCAGAAAGGCGACCTGGTTGGAGTTCAGGATCGCAGTGTTGACGGTCAGGCCTCCGCGTCCGGCGGCGGGTGGGGCGGGTGCGGCGGCAAGTGTTGCGACTTGGTCGGGGGTGAGTTTGTCGGGGGTGGCTTGGATTTTCGCCAAAGCTTGGGCGCGGGTGTTGGCCAGCGCCAGTTCGGCGACTTTGACCCCGATGATCCTGTCCACAAGGGCGGCATCATTCCGCGGCACGGCGAAGGCCGCATTGTATAAGTCCGTCCGTGCGGCGATGAGCGTCTGGAGGAGCGGGGCCAGTTCGGCGTTCATCTGGGCCAGGGCGGCGCTTTGCGCGGGGGTGGCATTGGGTACGACACCGCCACCAGCACGTCCACCGCGGGGGCCACGTGCGGTGGGGGTGTTGGGGGTGGCTGGTTGGGCGGGTGGTTGACTGGCGGCGGTGCCGATTAGGATGCCGACGCTGAGGATGGCGGCGGCGGTGGCGATGCTGATGAGGGTTTTCTTAAGGGTGACGGCGGGAAGAGTGGTAATGGTATTCAAAGTGGGCCTCTCGTGGGACATGGGACATCGGGAATATGGAGAGGGAAGTATACCGCAAGCTTAGGGGGGAATGAACCGTTGATCTTCAATGCGAGCAACGCGTTCTTACTTCACCAACTGGCTCATCTTGAAGATCGGCAGAATGATCGACATCGCGATGAACCCGACGATCGCCCCCATCGCCACGATCATGATCGGCTCGATCATGCTCGTCACCGCCTTGATCGTCGCCTTGAGTTCCTTGTTGTAGAACTTCGACACGCTGTCGAGCGTCTCACCCAGTTTTCCGGAGTCCTCGCCGGCGGCGATCATCTGCACCACGGCGCGCGGGAGCAGCGGGCTTTTCTGCAGCGGCTGGCTGATTTTCTTCCCCTGCTTGACGCTGGCGTACACCGCCCGCCACATCCGCCGGTACAACAGGTTCCCCGAGATGTCCGCTGTGATCGCCAGCGTGTCGAGCATCGGCACGCCCGCGTTCACCAGCTCGCCCATCGTGTGCAGCGACCGCGTGATGTAGAGCGCCCGGAACATCTTCTTGAAGAGCGGGACGGTCAGCTTGGTTTTGTCCCACCAGAGCCGGCCCCATTGCGTGTGGATCATGGTGACAAAGCCCCAGGCCGCGCCCCCGGCGCCCAGCAGCAGCAGATACCAGTAGGTTTTCATGAAGCTCGACAGGAACAACAGCACCTTGGTCGGCGGGGGCAGGATGTTTTCCTTGCCCTTGAAAATCGAGACGAACTGCGGCACGACGAACAGCAGCAGGAAGATCGTGGTGCCCACCGCCATGATGAAGATGATGCACGGATAGACCATGGCCCCGACCACCATCTGCCGCGTTTCGAGCTGGGCGTTGAGGTATTCGACGATGCGTTCGAGCATCTGCCCGAACGACCCGGAAAGTTCGGAGGCCTTGACCATGTTGATGTACAGCGGGCTGAAGGTCTTGGGATAGCGCGCGAGGGCGTCGGAGAAGGACTTGCCGGATTCGACATCCTTTTTGATCTGCGTGAGGATGATCTTGAACTTGGGATTTTCGGTTTGCTCGGCGATGGCATCCAGGGCGGCGCGGATGCTGATGCCGGCCTTGATCATCACCGCGAGCTGGTTGGTGAAGTTGGAGACATCCTTGAGGCCCGGCCCGGAGGAGACCGAGAAGTTGAGCAAACCGGAGAGGGAGGACTTGGCGCGGGAGTGGTCGGAGGGGGCCAGGGCGAGGATGTAGCTCTGCTGCCCGCGCAGAATCTCCGAAGCGGCGGACATCGAGGCCGCATTCAGCACGCCGGCCTGCACCTGGCCGGCGGAGGTCTTCACTTCGTAGCGATAACTGGGCATACCGTGTTACCTTCGGGGGTTTAGGGTATAGGGTTTAGGGGTTAGGGTTTAGGGCGCTACGTCCGATATCCTAAACCCTGAACCCTATACCCTTGTTCACGCCACCAGTTGCCGCTCCAGTTTTTCCGGATGGTGGGCCATGGCCACGGCGTCTTCCTTGCTGATTTTGCCGTTGAAGTAAAGCTGCTTGATCGAGGTGTCCATGGTCTGCATGCCCAGGGCGCGCGAGGTTTCGATCACATTGGCGATTTCGTAAATCCGGTTTTCGCGAATCAGGTTCCGCACGGCGGGCGTGCATATGAGAATCTCCACCCCCGGCACCATCCCCGGCTGGTCGATGCGCTTGAACAACACCTGGCAGACCACGGCCTGGAGGGTGTTGGAGAGCATCGAGCGAATCTGGTTCTGCTGCTCGCCGGGATAGATGTCGATGATGCGCTCGATCGTCTGGGCGGCGGTGCCGGTGTGGAGGGTGGAGAGGACGAAGTGGCCGGTTTCGGCGGCGGTGATGGCGGCGGAGGTGGTTTCCAGGTCGCGCATTTCGCCCACGAGGATGATGTCGGGGTCCTGGCGGAGGACGTGTTTGAGGCCGCTGCCAAAGCTGGGCACATCGCTGCCCACTTCGCGCTGCTCGATGGCGCACTTGTTGGAGTGCAGCAGGTATTCGATGGGGTCTTCCAGGGTGATGATGTGCTTGTGGTAGCGCTTGTTCATCGCGTCGATCATCGCCGCCAGCGTGGTGGATTTGCCCGAGCCGGTGTCGCCGGTGACGAGGACGAGGCCGCGCGGCAGGTAGGTCAGGCGGGTGATGACTTCGGGGAGGTTGAGGGCGTCCAAGGCGCGGACCTTGTCGGTGATCACGCGGAAGGCCATGGCCACCGAGCCGCGCTGGAAGTGGGCGTTGACGCGGAACCGCGCCAGACCCGGGATTTCATACGAAAAATCGGCGTCGCGATTGTCCATGAACTTTTCCATGCGCTTTTCGCTGATCATTTCCTGGAGCATGCGCAGGGCACTGTCGGCCGTCACCAGCGGATAATCCGTCGGCGTCATCTGGGTGTGCAACCGCAGCAGCGGCACCTGGCCCACCATGATGTGGATGTCCGACGCCTTGTTGTCGAGGGCGGTCTTGAGGATGTCGTGCAGGTTGGACATGGCGAATCCTTGTAATTGGTAATTGGTAATTAGTTAGTCGGCTCCGGTAATCGGTTGCCCAATTACCAATTACTAATCACCAATTACCGTCACATCGTGTTCTCTGTTGCCGATAACACCTCTTCAATCGTGGTCAGCCCCGCGGCGACCTTGTGCAGGCCGTCCTCGCGGAGGCTGATCATGCCGCGCTCCCGGCAGATGCGGCGCAGTTCCGTGACGTTGGGGCTGCGGACCACCAGGTCGCGCGCCACGTCGTCCAGGATCAGCAGTTCATAGATGCCCACCCGGCCCTTGTAGCCGGTGTTCCGGCACTTGTCGCAGCCGCGTCCCTTGTAGATTTTGTCCGGGTCGAAGCCGTGCGAGGTGAGAAACTCGCACATGTCCGGGTCTTCGGGCTTCCAGGGCTGTTTGCACTCGCCGCAGATGCGCCGCACCAGCCGCTGGGCCAGCACGCCGTTTACCGCCGCGCTGATCAGGTACGGCTCGACGCCGATGTTGATCAGCCGCGTCACGGAGCTGGGCGCGTCATTGGTGTGCAGCGTCGAGAGCACCAGGTGCCCGGTCATGGCGGCCTGCACGGCGATGTGGGCGGTCTCCGTGTCGCGGATCTCACCCAGCATGATCACGTCCGGATCCTGCCGCAGCAGGGCGCGGAGCGCCGCCGAGAAAGTCATCCCGATGCGCTCATGGACCTGAATCTGGTTGGCGAAGGCCAGGTGGTATTCCACCGGGTCTTCCACGGTGCTGATGTTCATCTTCGCCCCGTCCATGCAGCGGAGGCACGAGTAGAGCGTGGTGGTCTTGCCCGAGCCGGTGGGCCCGGTCACCAGGATGATGCCGTTGGGCCGGTCGATCTGCTTGTGCAGGATGGTGAGCATGTCCTCGGAGAAGCCCAGTTGCTCCAGGCCCAGCATGATGGAGCGGTTGTCCAGGATGCGGATGACGGTTTTCTCGCCGTACTGCGTGGGCACCGTCGAGACGCGCAGGTCCACGTGCCGGCCGTGGACCATCGTGCGGATGCGGCCGTCCTGCGGCAGGCGGCGCTCGGCGATGTCCAGGTTGGCCATGATCTTCAGGCGCGAGATGACCGGGGCGGTCATGATGAACGGGGGATTCATCGCCTCAAACAGCACGCCGTCGATGCGGAAGCGGATGACCAGGCGCTTCTCGTGCGGCTCGATGTGGATGTCGCTGGCCCCCTGCTTGATGGCGTCGAAGATCAGGAAGTTCACCAGCCGGATGATCGGGCTTTCGCCCGAGGCCCGCGCCAGGTCCGTCACCTCCTCCTTCTCCTCCTCGACGATCTCCAGTTCCTCCTGGCCCATGTCCTTGATGATTTCGTCGAACTTCTCCCCCTCGCTATTGGCGGCGTTGCCCGCGTCGATGGCCGCGGCGATGTGCGCCTGGCAGACCACGGCGACCTTGACGGTTTTGCACGTCACGCGGCGCCTGACTTCCTCCAGCAGAAAAATGTCCGCCGGATCGACCATCCCCAGCGTGAGTTTCCCCTCCTCGATCCGCAGGCCGCAGCAGCCGCGCGTCTTCATGAACTCCGACGGCAGATAGTCGAACGCCCGCCGGTCCACCTTCTTGGGATCGATCGCCTCATAGGCCAGCCCCATGAATTCCGCGACGGCGCGCTGGATGTCCTCCTCGCTGACGGCGGCCATTTCGTGCAGGATTTGCGTGATCTTCTTGCCCCGCGAGGTCGCCTGGACGCTGCGGGCCTGCAGGAGCTTTTCCCCTTCGAGCTTGCCCTGCGCGACCAGGATTTCCTCGACCGTCCGGCGCTGGCCGGCTTCCGCGGGCTGCGGCGACCACAGCACCGACAGCGCCTCCTCGCCGGAGGGCACCAGAGCCGCGGCGGCCTCCGCGACGTCCGGCTCGGGCGCATTGGCCTCCCGCTCCATCTCTTCGAGCCAGGATTCCACTTTGCTCTTGGCCATGCGATCGCTCTCTGGTTGGCCGGCCCGCCGGCACGGGTGTTGCCGGAGGCCGGGGTTACGGCTTGCTTGGGCCGCCGACTTTCAACTCAAAGGTTTTATCCTTGTAGCCCAGGATGACCCGGTCCGCCTGGATGTCGGTGACGGTGAGGTATTTGAACCGCGTGCCGACGGCGACCATCTGGTTGTTGACCAGCGCCGCGGTCGGCCTGCCGAGAATGATCATCTGGAGTTTCAGGCCGCCGAAGTCCTTGGCGACATCCAGCCACTCCTTGACCACCAGCGGATCCTCTCCCGGGTCCGACGGCTTGGTCGTGGTCTCACCGCCCGGCGGCGGCGGGGGCGGCGGCACCACCTTCGCCAGCACGCGTTCAAACGGATTGCCGGTCAGGTCTATCGCGCTCAATTTTTCCTCGAAGTGCGCCTTGAGCACGCCGATCAGCCGCTCGCCTTCCGTGAGCAGCCCGTTGACCGCCTTCTGGCCGGCCTTGTTCTCGGTCCACGCCTTGATCCGGGCGTCCGTCTCCTGGGCGCGGATGATGGCCTCGGCCGACGCCGGCCGCGGCTTGTTCTGCAGGCCCAGGAAATACAGCACCACCAGCGCCGCGGCAAACGCCGCCACCAGCGCCACCGTGCTGGTGTTCATGCGCGCCTTCGGCGGGGTGTAATCCTCGGCCGGCGCCGCCTCGCCCGTGCCCAGCGGCATCTGCACGTCGTCGCCGACGGCGGGTTCTTTCCATTCCTGACTCATTTGGCCACCGCCACTTTCTGCGAGGGTTCGTAGTAAATCGTCAGCGTGAAATCCGCCGTGATCGCGCCGTTCGTCTTCTCATCCGTCTCGATCTTCAGCTCCTTGATCTTCGTGAGCCGGTCCAACTGCTCGACCGTGCTCAGGAATTTGAAGAAGTTCGGATAGAACGGGCCGTCCACCACCATGCGGATCGGCTGCTCGCTGTAGCTGGCCCCTTCGATGGGCTTGGCATTGCGCACGCTCTTGATGTTCAGGTTGTTGTCCTTGGCGGCCTTCCACACGTCCTGGAGCACGCGGTCCATCTCCGTCTCCTTGGGCAGCTTGCCCTCCAGGAACGAGATGGCCGTCCGCAGCTTGTCGATCTCCGACGCCAGGTTGGCGTTGTTCCGCATCGCCCCGGCCAGATCCGTCAGCCTTTGCTGCTTGGCCTTGGTCTCCGCCTGGGCCTGCTCGCGCTGCTCGTTCAACGGCTTGAACAGCAGCGGATACGACAGCACCAGCATCCCCAGCAACAGCACCACGAACAACAGCGTTCTGAACCCAAATTGCATATCTCACCTTCCGGTAGGCGGGGCCGGCGCGCGGCCCCTGAGTTTTCAATTCTTCGGCAGTGCCGTGACGATCGTGTTCCCGCCCCGCAGGTCCGCCTCGGGGTTCAGGTGCATTTCCACGTTGAAGCGCCGGACCACCGGGTCATCCTTGTTCTTCTTGTACTCCTCGGAAAACAGCAGCGCCACGCCCGAAAGCAGCGGGCTTTTCTGCAGTGCCGTCATGTACGACGCCACGTCCGCGTCCGTCGGCGCGGTGCCCGTCAGGGTCAGCGTCACGTCCACCGCCGGCGGCTTGGCCGCCGGCGGCAGGCCCTCCTGCGCCCGGCGGGCCTTGTCCAGGTCGGGGTTGGCTTTGGCGCCCGGCGGGTCGGTTTCCCGGCTCTTGAGCTCCAGCGTCAAAAAGTTCACGCTCGTCGGACGCAGCCGCGTCAACTCCCCCAGCAGGATCGACCGCCGCACCCGCTCCATCAGCGTCGTGATGGTGTCGGCCTTGGCGATCATCCGCTCCTTCTGCTTTTCCAGTTCCTCGGCGTCGGAGATCTTCTTGCTGGCCTCCTCAAATGACGCGTTCACCTGGTCGCGCGCCTGGAACACGCCCCGCATGTTCCACTGTGAGTACAGATACGTCCCGACAATCCCGCCGACAACCACCAGCAGCAGCCCGATAAACACCACCGCGGCCCGCGTCGCCTGGCGCTTCTCGACGTAATCCTCCGGCAGGAAGTTCATCGCTGCGTTGACTTGACTCATGGCACTCCTCTTTTCAGGTCCGCCTCAGGTTCAGGATTCCGCCGCCGGTGCCGGCCCAATGCCCAGCGCCAGGCCCACGGCAATCGCCCAGCCGGGCTGCGGCTGGCGCACGTCCACACTGCTCTGCGTCACTTGGTCCTTGGTCAGCCGCGCCAGCGGATCGCCCAGCGTCGCGGGCACACCCAGCCGCTGGGCGATCTTCTGGCACGTGGGGATGTGCCGGCTTTCGCCGCCGACGAATATCGCCCGGTCCACCACGCGCCCGGGAAAGATGCTCTCGTAATACCGCACGCACAACAGCAATTCGGTGATCAGCCCCTCCACCGCCTCGGCCGTGGCTTCCTGCACTTTCGCCGCCGTCTCCGGATCGATCCCCGCCAAGGCCCCCGCACCGTTCTGCTTGCCCAGCGGATGCGTGTTCTGGTCCGCCCCGATGCTGACCAATCCCGCCGGCAGCCGCGGGGCCTGCGCCTGCTGCCGCGAGGCGCGGATCCGCATGTCCTTGGCCTGCCCCACGCCGATCTTGAACGCGTCGGCCACCAGCCGGTTGAGCGCATCGCCGCCGGTCTGCACGTGCTTGGCGAAGACCATGTTCTTGCCGTGGGCGATCACCACGTGCGTGGCCCCCGCGCCCATGTCGATGAAGATCGTGCTGATGTTCTCGTCCCCCTTGCGCCGGTACAGATGCCCGAAACATTCGATCAAGGCGTTGGGTTCCACGTGGATGCCCACCACTTCCAGCTTCTGTTTCGACAGCAGGTTCAGATGCCGGTCCACCGCGTCGCGCGGAGCCGCCATCAGGATCACCTCCTGCTTGGCGTCCGACCCCTGGAACACCTCCCCCGCGATCGTGTGCCGCAGCACCGCCCGATTCGCATCGAACGGCAGCTTCCCCGCCGCCTCGAACGGCAGCGCCTTGACCAACTCCTCGCCGCTCATCTTGGCCATCCGCAAGTGCTGCAGCGCCATGACATTCGCCGGCAGGCACGTGACGACCTGCTTGCCCCGGAAACCTTCGGTGAGCATCTTGCGCAGGGCCTCGCTGACGAAAGCCTCGCGCTCGGCCGTCTTGCCCCGGACTTCCTCGGGAATCACTTCGCATGCCGCCGCCGCCAGCCGCGGCTGCCCCTCGCGCGGTTCCACCTGCAACAGTTTGATCGTCTCCGTGCCGATGTCCACGGCGATCGGGCTGACCTTGCTGGCGAACCACGATAAAACCATATCGCAACCTCTTGAGTGCCGCGCGCAATGGCGGCAAGGGCGGCGCTTCCAGACGCCCCCGATTTATCGACCTGTTAACTTGGGTGGTTGAGACTCCCCTACCCCGATTCACATCTCGCGTGGAGCGCTAACGCCCGAAAAAAACGCTAGCCCGGCGTGGCAACGCCCGGCAAAAACGTGGAGCGCAAAGAAACTCCCGGAACTTCCGCCAGAACCCGCCCGTAGAATCAGTATGCGACCTTTTATCGCCCCAGCAGATCCCCAATCGCCATCACGCCAAACACCAGCCCCATCACACCATTGGCCGTCATGAACGCGACATTCACCCGTGAAATATCCCGTGCCGAAACCAGCGCCTGCTCCATGACCAATAACACCACCGCCGCCCCATAACCCGTCCAATACACAAAATGAAATCCCCCCGTCAGACCCACCCCCAGGAAAAACCCCGCCGTCGCCACATGACACATCCGCGACACCACCAGCGCCTGGCCCCGGCCCAGCGCCGCCGGTATCGACCTTAGCCCGCTCTCCCGATCCACCGCCTCATCCTGCAGCGCATACAAAATGTCGAACCCCGCCACCCAGAACGTCACGCCCGCCGCCAATAACACAATCGTCACTCCGCGCTGGTCGAAGGGAGAAACTCCCGGCGGCACAATCGCCACCCACGCCGCCAGCGGCGCCAACCCCAGCGACGCCCCCAGCCAGAAATGACACATCGCCGTGAACCGCTTCGTGAGCGAATAGATCGCCAGCCACCCCAGCACCGGCACCGCCAGCATTACCGGCCAGGCATTCCCCACCCACCACCACCATCCCCCCGTCACGCCCAGGAATAAAATCCCACACACCACCAGCGTCCCCCGCATGAACCCCACCGACACCGCGCCCGTCACGGAAGGCCGCCGCGCCGTCCGCGGATTGTCCGCATCCAAGCGCCGGTCCACCAGGCGGTTGAACGTCATCGCCCACGTCCGCGCAATCACCATGCACACCAGGATGAACCCGAGCCGCTGCCAACCGGCCGCGGAAAAAGGTTCGACCTGGGCCACGCGAAAAGACCAGAACGTGGCGATCAGGGCGAAGGGCAGGGCAAAAATGGAATGGGCGAACTTGATCAGGTCGAGAAAGGTGGCCAGTTGTCCGGGGTTGCGCATGCCGCTAGTCTACCCGTTCCTCCGCCGCTTGCTCCACATGCCGGCGGATCGCCATCCGATCCAACGCCTGGCGGCGACCATCGGCGGATGGCTGCCGGAGAAACGAGGGTAGTTTCATGCTCCACCCCCCATCCCCACCCCGACCCCATAATGCTCACCATATTGGAAATATTGGAAATAATAATGCGCTAGGCTATCTGTTAGCCCAACCTTCGCACTTTACCCCCTGTTTCGCCCTTTTTGAGTCAAAAACGCCCAAGGTCTTCACCACAACCCCTCAGGGTTTGGGGTGGGCAGACGGCACTTGCGAAGCGTAAATGCGCGGCGGCGGCTGGGGCGGAAGTTGCAAATGCAGGTGCGCCAGCAGCATCTGATGCTCCGGCTCGGGTTGCGTGTAACGCGGCATCAACAGGATGCGTCCGTCGGTCGTAGGCAGTTTCACGTCGATCATCTGAATGCCCGAGAGTTTGTCCAGCACGGCGCGCGGCGTGAGGCCGGGGGCGTAGACCTTGAGCCGTTGGGCCAGCGTGGCCGTCAGGCAAAACGCCAGGAACGCCACGAAGATATGGGCTTCCACGCGGGCCTCCACCTGATGATAAATGGGCCGGAGTTCCAGGTCGCTCTTGAGCGTTTTGAACGCCGCCTCGATCTCCGTGAGCTGCACGTAGTAGCGCCACAACACTTCCGGCGCTTCCCCCTTCAGGCTCGTACGCAGCAGATAGTGGCCATCGAGCGTCTCGGCCTGCTGGAACTTCTCGACGCGCAGGCGATAGTGGAAGGTCGCTTTCGTCACCGCCTCATGTGCCGCCGGCACGTGAATGTCCACCATCCCCGCGGCGCGCCCGGCCTCGTGCTTG
>CAIPTQ010000047.1 GCA_903868035.1 uncultured Phycisphaerales bacterium | reverse complement strand
TCCAGGCATGGACCGGATCGAGCCGCAACCATTTCGTGCAGATCCAGACGTTGAGCGCCGCGCCCCAGTGCAGGAAGGCGGAGGCGACCATGGCCCAGGTGGTGTCGCCGGCGCCGCGGATGGCACCGGAAAAGACGATGAAAAAGCCGTCGGAGAGCAGGTACACGCTCATCAGCATGATCATGACCCGCGCCATGCCTGCGATCTCCGCAAAATCGGCGGGGGCGGGGTGCGGCCGGAAGACGAGGATCAACAGGTCCGGCACGCAGAGGAAGAGCAGCAGCATCCCCACGGAATAGATAGTGATGAGCTTGAAGCCGGACCAGGCGGCGCGCCGGGCGCCGGGAATGTCGCCGCGCCCCATGTTCTGGCCGACGAGGGACATGACGGCGACCTGGAGGCCGATCATCGGCACGAAGGCGACCATGTCCCAGTTGAAGGCGATGGTGACGGCGGCGGCGGCCTTTTCGCCATAGCCGTGGAACATGAAGATCATGGCGGTGAAGGCGACCAGGTTGGTACACAGTTCCAGGCCGCTGGGGGAGCCGTAACGGATGAGTTTCCACATGCCGGCGCGGTCGAAACGCCAGGCGCGATCCACGGAGAATTCCGCACGGTTGGCTTTGGTCAGGTAGGCCCCGAGAAGGACGAGCAGGGCGATTGTCTCGCCGGAGAGCAGGGCGAGGGCGGCGCCCGCCATGCCCATGGCCGGCGCGCCGAGCTTGCCGAAGATCAGCACCCAGGCGAGCAGGGTGTTGACGACGAGGGCGGTGATGTTGGCAAACATGATGATGCGGGTACGGCCGATGCCGGAGAAAAAGCCGGAGACGGCGGAGCGCGCGAGCATGATCAGCGTGCCGTACATCAGGATGCGGAAGTAAATGGATTCCAAGGGGATCTGCGCGGGGTCGTGCCCGGCCCAGTGGAAACTGGCGAGGCCGAGCGGAATGAGCGCGAGCATGAACGGGTAGGCGAGCACGGCGAGGATCAGCGCCTGGGTGGTACTGACGGCGCAGGCGCTTTTCTGTTCCGCACCGTACTGGTTGGCGGCGAGGGCGGTGACGTAGCCGATCAGCCCGACAAAGAAGGTGGTGGCGGTGAAGGTGGTGATGCCGCCGGCCATGCATGCCGCCATGTGCGTGGTGTCCACCTGCGCCAGGAAGACGCGGTTGATGAACATCATGGCGGTGTCGAGCGCGGTGGAAATCACCATCGGAAAGGCGATCACCCAGAGGTCGGCGATCCCGCCGCGGCCGGCAAAATGTCGTTTGTGAAAGGCAGTGTTCATAATGGGAGAGAACTATAATGCGGGAAGCGCCGAGGAGGGAGCTTGAGAACCAAGAGGGTGGCCATTGATTCGGGGGCAAGGCTGATTGGGCGGGACCCCGGAGGTAATGGATGGTAGCCCAAGGCAACGCACCACAGGCTTTAAGATGAAGGAGTCTATGGTTACCGGACTAGCGTTTTGGAGTACGGCAAGAATTGCCGTTTTGACTGGTACCTGCAACGGAACTAACGACAATCATAACGGACATGGTAGCGAAAAGGAAACCCGCGCGACGGTTGTGCGAAGCCCGCAAGGCTTGGATCGACTGGGGTTGGTTGGGCAACGCCAGTCAAAACGGCAATTCTTGCCGTACTCCAAAACGTTTGTCCGTGTGACGCTGGTGGTAAAAACATCCTGCCTATAGGATAACATCCTGGGGCGTCGCCCATTGCCCTTTTAGGGCGTCGCCATGCCAGAATCACTGGCCAGATTCTCCTTTTCCGCCGCGGGCGGTTTTCATCCGGAATCCGGGCACTATAGTACAAGATTTTTGTTTTCATTCAGTACCTCAAACAGGAGTTTATATCATGGCGAACCGTATTCCCGTCGGCATTCTCGGCGCCACCGGCATGGTAGGCCAGAATTTTATCCGGTTGCTGGAGAACCATCCGTGGTTCGAGGTGACCTATGTGGCCGCCTCCCCCAGCTCCGCCGGCAAGACCTTTGCCCAGGCGGTGGCCGGACGCTGGCACATGGCCGCACCGTTGCCTGCCGCCGTCGGCAAACTGATCGTCGAGGACGCCAGCAATGTGGCCGCCGCCAAGGGGCGCTGCACGCTGATGTTTTCCGCGGTTGACCTGGACAAGAAGGCGATTGCCGCACTGGAGGTGGCGTATGCCGCCGCCGGGTTTGCTGTCGTTTCCAACAACTCCGCGCACCGCGGCACGCCCGACGTGCCGATGGTCATTCCCGAAGTGAACCCGGAACATCTCGACATCATTGCCGCCCAGCGCCTGGCGCGCGGCTGGACCACCGGTTGCCTGGCGGTCAAGTCAAACTGCAGCATCCAGAGCTACATGACCCCGATCTGGGCGCTGATGCAGGCCGGGTACCAGCCGAAGCGCATCATCCTGAGCACCATGCAGGCCGTTTCTGGCGCCGGGTACCCGGGCGTGCCGTCGCTGGACATCGTAGACAACGTCATCCCGTACATCGGCGGTGAAGAGGAGAAGTCCGAGGGTGAGCCGCTGAAGGTTTTCGGCCGCGTTGAGAATGGCGTGATCGTGCCGAACGCCGACATCAAGATCTCCGCGCACTGCAATCGCGTCGCCGTGATTGACGGGCACACCGCCTGCGTCAGCCTGGAGTTTGCCGGTGCCAAGCCGAAGCTTGAGGAGATCGTGCCGATCTGGCGCGCCTTCACGGCTGTTCCGCAGGCGTTGGAACTGCCGATGGCGCCGAAGCAGCCGATCATCTACACGGAAGAGGCGAACCGCCCGCAGCCGCGCAAGGACCGCGACCTGGACAAGGCGATGGCCGTCTCCGTCGGCCGCCTGCGCCCCTGTAACGTCTTCGACATCCGTTTTGTCGGCCTGCACCACAACACCGTGCGCGGTGCCTCAGGCGGCGCCATCCTCACCGCGGAACTGATGAAGGCCCGCGGCCTGTTTGGCTGAGAAAACCGCCGCGGTTGATGCTGCCATCCACCACCGGGCTTGCCCCTGTAGAATGTGTTGCTGTCCACCACCGGGCTTGTCCCGGTGGGGACATGATTATACTGCATTAGCCTGAAAACCTAAAGAACATTCAACGTTCAACTCTCAATGTTCAAGTATGCAAGAAATCTGTTTGCTTGGCGGATCTTCGTTGAGTGTTGAAAGGTGAGCGTTTTTACCCTACCCAAGTATAAAGGCGTTCCGACCGCCGTAGCGGGTGCTGACCATGGGCTCTCTGAGCGCCTGCTCGGTACCTTGTCACTTCCCCTGCTTCTGAACGTGGGGCGGAATACGCCGCGTTACTCCGAGGTGCTGGAGGGCGAGCGTACCCGCGAG
>CAIPTQ010000046.1 GCA_903868035.1 uncultured Phycisphaerales bacterium | reverse complement strand
CGCCCCCCCCGCCCACCGCGGCCTCCCTGGCATTAAACACATCCTTGCCGTCGGCGCCGGCAAGGGCGGCGTCGGCAAGTCCACCCTCGCCCTCAACCTCGCACTGGCCCTCGCCCTAAGCGGCAAAAAAGTCGCCCTCCTCGACGGCGACATCTACGGTCCCTCCATCCCCACCCTCACCGGCATCGAACCCCAGAATCCCCAAATCCTCGCCGACCGCATCCTCCCCTTCCACATCTCCGCCCCCGACTTCCCCGGCATCTCCCTGGCCGTCATGTCCATCGGCTTCATGGTGGATAAGGAAAAAGCCCTCATCTGGCGCGGCCCCATGGCCCACGGCGCCATCAAACAACTCCTCGAACAAGTCGACTGGACCCACACCGAAAACTCGCAACCCGAAACTCGCAACTCGAAACTCGAAGAACTCGATTACCTCATCGTCGATCTCCCCCCCGGCACCGGCGACATCTCCCTCACCCTGGCCCAGACCGTCCCCCTCACCGGTGCCGTCATCGTCGCCACCCCCCAGGAAGTCGCCCTCGCCGACGCCCGCCGCGCGGTGCGCATGTTCCAGCAGCTCGGCGTCGAAATCCTCGGCGTCGTCGAAAACATGTCTTACTTTATCTGCGACCACGGCACTTCCTACGACATCTTCGGCCGCGGCGGCGCCCAAACCATGGCCCAGCTCATGGGCCTCCCTTTCCTCGGCAACCTCCCCATCCACACCGCCCTCCGCCAAAACTCCGACGCCGGCACCCCCTTCAAAAATTTCGCCCCAGACTCCCCCTCGCGCCAGCCCTTCCGCGCCATGGCCGAGCTCCTGGATAAACAAGTCGCCATCCGCCTGGCCACCCGCCCGGAGGCCCAACCCCTCAACCTGCAAATTTCGTAACACGAGTGGCATGCGCCAGCATGCCCATCCCGTCATTCTCGAATACCTCCGGCACCCCGTGTATACTCCCCCTGCATTGCCGGGGACGTTACCCGGGCCACAGTCCTACAGCGAAACGAGCTTGGCACGCCTCCGTGCTGGCGGAAATCGGCCTCTTGGAGTGCCAAGATGAGTAGCAAAACCTCCCCCTCCACCCACACCCCTCACCCCCAAGCGAAATCCCATGTCCCCTCTGTAATGGGCCGGCCCGTAGGCATCCTGGGCACCGGCTCGTTCCTGCCCGGCGAACCCGTCGGCCCCGAGCGCGTCGAAGAAGTCCTCGGCCGCATCCCCGGCATGCCGCCCCGCTTCGCGGCGCGGGTCGACAAAATGGGCCCCGAGGTGCTGGCCAAGGCGGGCGTCAAGCACCGCTACTACGCCCTCGACCCCGTCACGCGGGCCCAGACGGAGACCAACGCCTCGATGGCCGAAAAAGCCGTGCGCTCCGCCCTGGCCGCCGCCGCCATTGAGCCGCAAAGCGTCGATCTCCTCATTTTCGCCGGCCCCATACCCGACTATGCCTGCCCGCCCACCAGCGCGCTCCTCCAGGGGCGCCTGGGCATCCGCCGCTGCACCGAGATCGAAATCCACTCCAACTGCACCGGCGCCCCCAAGGCCATCCAGGTCGCCCTCGACATGCTCCGCGCCGGGCGCCACCGGCGCGCCATCGTCGCCTACTCCCAGCTCTCCTCCATCTTCCTCCGCGCCGAATACTTCAACCCCGAACACCTCGGTTTCGAAAACCTCGCCCTCCGCTGGATCATGTCCGACGGCGCCGGCGCCATGATCTTCGACCGCGAGCCCGCCCGCCTCTCCCTCGTGGAAGCCGCCGTCGAGTCGTCGGGCGGCGATCTGGACCCCGGCATGATCGGCGGCGCCCTGGGGGCCTGCGGTTTCGACGCCAACCTCGCCGGCACGCACTTCTTCTCCGCGCTCCACCAGACCGGCCGCCACCACATCGCCCAGCGCATCGCCGAGGTCGCCCGCCACGCCCCGCGCCACCTCCTCGACGGTCTGGCCGCCATGCTCGCCGCCGCCGGCATCGCGCCCGCCGCCGTCGCCCACTTCCTCCTGGGGGTTCCGGGCAGGCACTTTATGTCCGCGGAAATGTACCGGTATATCCGCCAGACCTTCGGCATCGACTTGACCCACCTCCCGCTCCCCGTCGAGGACTTCGGCTACTGCGGCGGCGCCACGATGTTCGTCCAGTTCGACCGCCTTGTCCGGGGCGGCGGCCTGCTGCCCGGCCAAACCGTGGCCGCCTACCTCGAGGAGTCCAGCAAGTGGATGTCCGGCGGATTCATCGCCCGCGCCTGATGGCCACACTTGGCTGGCGGATGAGGCCGCCGTTTTGGTGACACGTATGCCGCTCTTTCATGTTATCACGGGTGCCGCGATCAAATGCTTGTGGGTCGCCTGGCTGGGGTTCTGGATCGTCATTCGGTTCTGGAACAAACCCACGGCCTATCGGCAACCCTGGTCGCGGCGCCTGCCCTATGTGCTGGCCTTGGTGTGCGGGTGCGGCGGCATGCTGTTCATTCCCCCGCTGCGGGTCCCGTTGCTGCCCGTCACCCTCGCGGGCGATATCGCCGGGCTGGCTTTGTGCGTGCTGGGGCTGGGTTGGGCGGTCTGGGCGCGCCTCGTCCTGGGCCGCAACTGGAGCGCCCAGGTGACGCTCAAGGAGAATCACGAACTGATCGAGCGCGGCCCCTACCGCATCACGCGCCACCCCATCTACACCGGCCTCACCGCCGCATTTGCCGGCGCCATGCTGTCGCTCTCGCCCACGGCCTTCGGAGCCATCATGCTGATGCTGCTCGCCGCCATGCTCATCAATAAACTCCGCCTGGAGGAGGCGCTGCTGCGGGAGCAGTTCCCCCAAACCTATCCCGCATACCAAACCCGCGTCCGGGCGGCATTGGTCCCCTTCATCTGGTGACGCACAGGGGATCGGACCATTGATTCGGATTCCATTTGAATGAAACCGTGTAACCTCTTGCACCGGGCTTGCGTAAATCGGATGATAGCCCTCGCGTTCCGCAGGGCGCTTTAGGAAGTTCATGGGGTGACGCATGGATAACGAGAATGTCAAACGATGGGCGGTCAATGGCACGTTGATTTTCGGCGTGCTGGCCGTCATGGGCGTGTTGGGTTGGGCGTTTGCCGGCATGAGCGGGGGCAAGCCCGCAGTGGCGCCGGATGCCGCGCCGCGCGCCGCGGCGCCACAACCGGAGCCGGCGCCCGCACCGCTTGCGCCGGCCCCCGAGGAGGCGGTGGCGGCAGCTCCCGCCATGGCTCCCGAGCCTCAAGTCGCAGTCGATGCCGGCGGAGCGCAACCAGTGGCGCCGCAGGACGCAGCGGCCCAGCGACGCCAGCAAGTGCAGAACCGCCTGCAGCAGGCCCAGCAGAACTGGCAGCAAAACCCCCAGATGCAGCAACAGCTCCAGGCGCTGCAGCAGCGGTTGCAAGATCCGGCATTGCAGCAGCAAATTCAGGATCGGTTGCAGCAGATGGATCCGGCGGTGCAGCAGCAGATTCAGGATCGGCTGCAGCAGTTCCAGAATCGGTTCGGCGGGCAGCAGAATGGCGCCCCGGGTGGCGGCGGGTGATATCAGAGCCGCGACCGTTTGGGAGCGACAGTCTGGCCTGCAATTTCAAATGGAATGATCCACTAGGATTTGCGCCCCGCCGCCGCTTCCAACTGTTCGATCGTCAGTTCCCCCACGGCATTCACATGCACATCGCAGGCCCCCACTCCGTTGCCCACGCCGACACAGGCCATGCCCGCGGCGCGGGCGGCCTTGAGGCCGGCGTCGGCATCCTCGACGACGACGCAGGACTCGGGGTACACGCGTAGGCGCTCGGCGGCCAGTAGGAAGCACTGTGGATCGGGTTTGCCGCGGGTGACGTCGTGGCCGTCGATGAGGGCGTCGAACCAGTCCTCGATGCGCAGGAGGCCCAGGACGAGGCGGGCGTTTTTGCTGGCCGAGACCACGGCCAGGCGCGCCCCGCCGTCGGAAAGCGCCCGCAGGCCCATGGCCAGGCCGCGGGCGCCAGGCTCCAGATCATCGGGGGCAAGCGTGCGGACGAGTTCGAGGTAATAAGCGTTCTTGCGTTCGGCGAGGATGTGTTTTTCCTCGGCGGCAAAACCGCGGGCGTGGGCGCCCAGGAGCATGTCGAGGCATTCCATGCGGCCCGTGCCGCGGAAGGCGTGGTTGAGCTGGCGGTCGAAGGGGAGGCGGAGTTCACCGGCGAGGCGTTTCCAGGCGCGGTAGTGAAAATCGGCGGTATCCACGAGGACGCCATCGAGATCGAAGAGGACGGCCTGCAGGCCGGGGCGCGTGGAGCGCTTGGGGACGCGGGCCGCGGGGCCGAGGACCCAGGCGGCGAAGACATCATCGGCGTAGGCGGGGCGCGGGTCGGATGCGTCGGGGGCCAGGGGCGGGCGCGGCGATTTTACGGCCGGAACCATGTGACCCCATTTGACTTTCTGTGCGTTCAAAGACATAGTAAACCGCTATGGTGTACGGCTCCTTACAGCTTGATTCCGCCTCCGATACTTATCGGACAGAGTGGTATTGGCGATGCTTCTTTTTTGGCACCCTGAGATAAGGATCGGGCCGGGCGACCGTTGAAGACATGGAAAAGCCTCGTACCGGATCAGGGTGCGAGGCTTTTTTTGTTGATGAGAGATGACGAAATACGAAGACGCAAAGGTGCGAAGGGACACGAAGATTTTGGAGGTTTATATGAATGCCTTGCGGATGGATGAGCGGTTGGATGAAGTGCTGGCGCGGGCGGCGGCGACGCTGGTGCTGGCGCGGGAGATTCACGATGATCTTGAGGCGGGGCGGGAGGGGGCGGTTCCGGGGTGTCTTTGGCGTAGGTGAAGTGAGCGTTGCGGCGATGGCGGATGAGAAGCGGGGGATTCCCGCTCCCTGACGGTCGCGGCTCTGAGTTCTGGTTCGATTACGATTACGGTTCGGATGCAAGGCCGGTGGCCAGTTCGGCGACGAAATTGCGCACGGCTTCCACTTGCGTGCTCACCGGTTCGGCGGCATGTTCGGCGAGGCGGCGGATGACGGCGCTGCCGACGATGGCGCCGTCGGCACCCGCGCCATGCGTGACTTCCCGCACTTGGGCGGCGGTGGAGATGCCAAAGCCCACGCAGATGGGCACGCGGCTGACCGCGCGCAGGGCGGCGACGTTGGGGCCGATGTCGGCGGGGAGGGCCTTGCGTTCGCCGGTGATGCCCGAGACGGAGAGGTAATAGACGAAGGCGTCGCACAGCCGGGCGATGGCCTGGCGGCGGCCGGGGGCGGTGGTGGGGGCGACGAGGAGGCTGGTGCGCAGGCCGGCGTCGCGCATGACATCGACGATGGCGGGGGCTTCTTCGAGGGGGATGTCGGGGAGGATGACGCCATCGAGGCCGTCTTCGGCACACGACATGGCGAACTCGCGCGTGCCGCGCTTGAAGACGATGGAGAAGCTGACCATGGCCAGGACGGGGATGGTCAGGCCCATTTTGCGGGCGGCGGCGACGGTGGCGAGGGAGGCGCGGACGGTGGTGCCGTGGGCGAGGGCGTGGGTGAAGGAGGCCTGGATGACGGGGCCGTCGGCGACGGGGTCGGAGAAGGGGATGCCCAATTCGATGATGCCGGCGCCGCCGGCCTGGGCGGCCAGGAGCAGTTCGGGGGTGGCGGCCAGCGAGGGGTAGCCGGCGGTGAGGAAAGGGCAGAGGAGCTTTTTTCCACCGCGGACGGCGTCAGAGACTGGCTGCAATCGGTTCATGTGAGCTTCCGGACAAAGGCGCGTGTTCGGGGAAGTTACCCGCTGGCACGGTTCCACGCCACCACCGCGGTTATCAAGTTACATCCCCAGCGCCGTGATGGCCTGTCGCAGCACTTCGGCGGAATGGGCCAGGGCGGTCTGCTCTTCCGGCGGCAGCTCCATTTCCAGTATTTTTTCCACGCCGCGCTGGCCGACAATGCACGGAATTCCCAAGGTGATTCCCCGCAGGCCGTACTCACCCTGCAACTCGGCGGATACGGTGAGCACGCTGCGCTGGTTGCGCAATATTGCCTCGGCGATGCGCACCAGCGCCAGGCCCACGGCAAACCACGTCGCGCCCTTGTACCCGATGATGTGATACGCCGACTGCCGCACCTCCTGCTCGATCCGGCCCAGTTCGCGGTCCCCCTGGGCGCACTGGCGGCACCGCTGGCAATACTCGCGGATGGGCACGCCCGCCATGTTGGTCATCGACCAGGCGGCAAACTCGGAGTCGCCATGCTCGCCGAGCATGTACGCATGCACATTATGCACATCCACGCCGCAGTGCCGGCTCAGCAAATAGCGAAACCGTCCGCTGTCGAGCACGGTGCCGGAACCGAGCACGCGGCCGCGCGGCCAGCCGGAATGCCGTTGCGCCACATGCGTGAGGATATCCACCGGATTGCTGACCATGAGCAGCACGGCGGAGGAATTTTGCGCCTGCACCTCGTCCACAATGCGGCGGATGATCTGGGCGTTGCGCTGCAGCAGTTCCAGGCGCGACTCGCCGGGGGCCTGCTTGGACCCGGCGGTGACCACGATCAAGTCGGCATCGGCGTAGTCGGATGCCGCGCCCTCGTGGATATGCACCGAGGGGAAGAACGGCTGGCCGTGCGCCAGGTCGAGAACCTGGCCTTTCATGAAATCGGCATTGGCGTCCAGCAGCGCGATCTCATCGGCCAGGCCGCTCTGCGCCAGCGCATAGGCAAACGTGGAACCCACGGCGCCCGCGCCGATCACCACGACTTTTCGTGCTTTCCACTTGGCGGCGCTCATGGTCATCTCCAATAAACGGAGGCAGTGTATCATCGTTCCGGAGGCCGGCAAACACCGGGAGCGCGCGTGCGGGATCGCGGGTTCGCGGCGCCTGCTGATCCCCCTGACGCCGCGCATCGGCTACAATACCGGCCAGGCGGATCGCCGCCCAATATTCGCAAGGAGTCCCTGATGGCCAAAACCGCCGTTTCCCCCAAGCCCTCCCCCGCCGCCCTGGCGCTGGAGTTTGAAAAACCGATCCTGCAGCTTGAACGCCAGATCGCCGACCTGGTCAACCTCCAGGAAACCAAGAACGCCGACTATTCCGACGAGATCAACGGCCTGCGGCATTCGTTGACGGCGCTGCTGCGCAAGACGTACCAGAACCTCACGGCGTGGGAGACGGTGCAGGTGGCCCGGCACCCGAGCCGCCCGCAGACGCGCGACTACATCGAGATGATCGTCAAGGATTTTGACGAGGTGCATGGGGACCGTAAATTCGCGGACGACAAGGCGATGGTCACGGGGATGGGGCGGATCGGGGGGCACAAGTGCATGATCATCGGGCACCACAAGGGGCGGGACACGAAGGAAAAGATCGCCTGCAATTTCGGGTGCGCCCATCCGGAGGGGTATCGCAAGGCGCTGGCGAAGATGCAGTTTGCCGAGAAGTTCAATCTGCCGATCGTGACGCTGATTGACACCCAGGGGGCGTATCCGGGGATCGGCTCGGAGGAGCGGGGCGTGGCGGAGGCGATTGCGGTGAACCTGCGCGAGATGTCGCGGCTGCGGACGCCGATTGTGTGCATCGTGATCGGCGAGGGGGGCAGCGGCGGGGCGCTGGGGATCGGCGTGGGGGACCGCATCGCCATGCTGCAGTATGCGTGGTACAGCGTGATTTCGCCGGAGGGGTGCTCGGGGATTTTGTGGAAAGGATCCGAGAACGCCGCCGATGCCGCCGAGGCGCTCAAGCTGACGAGCAAGTATCTCAAGGGGCTGGGGATCATTGATGAGATCATCGAGGAGCCGCTGGGTGCGGCGCACCGCAACCCGCGCGGGGCGGCGGATAGTTTGGAGAAGTACATCGACAAGACGCTGCGGGATTTGAAGAAGCGGCCGCTGGATCAGTTGGTGGATGAGCGGTATGAGAAGATTCGGAAATTCGGAGCCGAGGCGCTGACGACGGTGTGATGCGGTTGGCCGCACGATGTTCGCTCTCGCGCGCGAGTCGTTTGAAAACCGGATTACGCCTCAAACATAATGCTGCAACACGTCACCGCCCCCTCGGCCTTGGCCAGCTCATCACACACCACCGGCAGCACGTGTATGCCGCGCCGCTCCAGCCGCGCGCGCGTCCGCGGAAAATGTTCCGGATAGATCACCTGCCCGGCCACACACAACGCGTTGGCCCCATATGCCTCCGCCGGATCAACCTCAATCCTCTCGATCCTCTCCATCCCCGCAAACGTCCCCTTCGCCAGCCACGCCGGATTTACCAGCACCATCCCCTCCCCCACCTGCGTCACGGCACTCTTGAGGTGCAAACACCCCGTCACCGCCATCGCTTCCACCTGATAACCCCACGCGTCCAGGAACTGCCGCAACTGTTCAATCCCCGCCTCATTCGTGCGGCTGGACCGCCCCACAAAAATCCGCCGCCCCACGCGCAGCACATCACCTCCATCCAACCGCCCCTCCCCCGCAATAAATCGCAACTCCCGATACCGCCCCAACACCTCCGCCACCCCGCCCACTTCTCCCCACCGCGACCGCGCCCCCGGCAGCGTTATCACCGCGCCCTCATCCACCACCACTGCCGTATCCTCCACGAACACCGCGTCCGGCAACTCCGGCTCCGGCCGCGCCCGCACCACCTCCACTCCCAACCCCCGCAGCGCCTCCTCATAGGCCGCATGCTGCGCCCGCGCGCGCCCCACATCCAGCGGCACCCGCGCCAGATGCGTCAACTCGCACCGCGCCAGGGACGCGCTCACTTCCCGTGTAATCGCCGTCAGCATCGCTCAATTCCCTCGTACAATCCTGACCATACCCGAAACGCATTTCCCCGCAACACTGCCGCCTCGTACACGTTGCTCTATTGTCGCATTTCCGGAGTCGCCACATGTTCCGTCCCACACTTGCCGCCCTTCTCGTCGCCGCTGTCACCCTGCCCACACTGGCCGCGCCCGCCCCGATCAGGAAAGGCCACATCGTCCTGGACGCCACCCAGTTCCTCGCCGAGATTCCCGCCGGCGATTCCACCGGTGCCGCCGGCGGCGGGGGTCGCGGGCGCGGCGCGGGTGGCGCGGGCGGCCCCGCCACAGCGCCCGCCGTAGAAACCGCCCCCACGCCCGGCCTCCCCGCCAACTTCACCTTTGAAAACTTCACCATCAACCTCCGCGTCCCCGACCCCATCTCCGCCCAGGCCGTCCTCCCCGCCGCCCCCGGCCCCTGGTATCTTTACGTCCGCTCCCGCGGCGCCGCCGGCTCTTCCTTCAAGGTCGCCCTTGGCGGCACCACCCTCCCCGACACCTTCGGCAACGCCCCGGCCAGCTTCAAAGCCTCCGCCCCCCTCACCCTTTCGCCCGGTCCCCTCAAAGTCACCATCACCGCCATCCAGGGTGCCGGCGCCTCCTTCGATGTTCTCCTGCTCTCCCAATCCAAGGATCTCAAGGAGTCCGACCTCCCCGCCCTGCAATATCCCGACGACATGGTCCTGCTCAAGGAATACAACACCGTCCGTGCCGACGGCGTCAAATTCGGCGACCTCAACGGCGACGGCAAAATGGACCTCGTCGTCCTCACCCCCGACTACGCCTGCTACGCCTACGACAACTCCGGCAAGGAACTCTGGCACTGGGACGCCCCCGCCGCCGGCGCCAACCTCCGCTCCCAGTTCGAGGCCCCCGGCTCCGTCTGGGATTTCGACCACGACGGCAAGGCCGAGGTCATCCACTGGCGCAACATCGACGGCAAGGAATACATCGTCATGTCCGACGGCGCCACCGGCGACATCAAGTACAAAACCGAATGGCCCAATGCCGCCCAGCCCAACCACGTCTATAACAACTTCCGCACCGCCATCGCCAAAACCCACGCCGGCTATCCCGACACCCTCCTGGTCTACACCGACTCCGGCGGCACCGTCTCGCTCTCCGCCTATGACCCCACCCTCAAACAGCTCTGGAACTACTCCCGCCCGCGCCTCAAGGACTACTACGGCCACTACATCTACCCCGTCGATATCAACGGCGACGGACTCGACGAAGTGTACATCTCCCACGTCATGCTGAGCGCCAAGGGCGAGGAACTGTGGAACAACTACGCCCAGTTCCCCGACAACCACGACCACATCGACTCGGCGCGGTTCGTGGACATCAACGCCGACGGCAAACTCGAACTCGTCACCGGCCAGTCCGATGTGGGCACGGTCATCTACGACGCCCAGACCGGCAAACTCCTCTGGCAACGCTTCGCCAACCACAACCAGAAAATCGAGGCCGGCAACTACCGCACCGATGTCCCCGGCCCCCAGGTCGTCGCCAACGCCCGCTACTACGCCCCCGGCCTGGGTGCGCAGCTCCGCTGGTTCGATGCCGCCGGCAAGCCCCTCTCCGTCTGGCCCAACATCCCCCTCCCCTCCAACCCCAACTTCGCCAAGGGCGACTTCACCGGCACCGGCAAGCCCCAGCTCTTCTGGTACCGCTTCCGTATCCTGCCCGACGGCACCGGCACTATGGCCTTCCCCGATGAGGTCTTCCATATGTTCGACTTCATGGGCAATGGCAGCGAACAGCCCATTACCCTGGGCCGCGGCGGCCAAGGCGGCGTCGTCCGCGTCTACGGCTGCACCACCGCCCCCACCCAGGCGGCCAAACGCGACCCTGTTTATATGGCTCACTCCGTCTCCAATCACACCCACTACTAACGGCCTTTTTCCCATAATTCGTGTATAACTCTGGTGACCCAAGCCTCACTTCCAAGCACGTATCAAGGAGCACCCCATGACCCATCCCCTCCCAACTTTCTTGTTCTGCTGCGCCTCGGCCATCTGCCTGGGAGCCGCCGCCCTCCTGGCCGCTCCCCCCGCCGCCCCCGCCCCCGCCACTTCCCGCTACCTCCCCAAGCCCGCCACCCAACCCGCCATGTTCCTCAAAGTCCACGACCCCGTCACCCCCAATGCCTCCCCGGAAGCCAAGGCCCTCCTCAAGTTCCTCTACGACATCTCCGGCAAGCACACCCTCATCGGCCAGCACAATTTCGCCGGCGTCCACGAGTTGTCCACCGAATCCGCCGCCCGCAGCCTCGGCAAAACCCCCGCCCTCTATGGCACCGACTGGGGCTTCTCCCGCGCCGGCGACATCGACTCGATCTACGCCCGCCCCAACACCGTCAAGGAACTCATCAAGCAATACCAGCTTGGCTCTATCATCGCGATCTGCTGGCATGAGGTGCCGCCCACCGCCGACGAGCCGGTGACTTTCCAGGGCACCCCCACCAGCATCCAAAGCAAGCTCACCGACGCCCAGTGGGAGGAACTCCTCACCGCCGACACGCCGCTCAACAAACGCTGGTGTGCCCAGGTCGATGTCATCGCCGGTTATCTCAAACAGCTTGAGGCCGCCCACGTCCCCATCCTCTGGCGGCCCGTCCACGAAATGAACGGCAACTGGTTCTGGTGGGGCAACCGCGTCGGCGACCGCGGCACCAAGCAATACTATCGCATGATGTTCGACCGCCTCGTCAAATTCCATAAGCTCTCCAACCTCATCTGGGTCTGGAATTGCGACCAGCCCTCCTCCCCCGACCGCCAGTTCGTCGATTATTTCCCCGGCCAGGAATACGTGGACATCCTCGCCCTCGACTGCTACGGCACATTCCAGCAGCGCTTCTATGACGAAATGAACGCCCTCTCCGACGGCAAGGTCATGGCCGTCTCCGAGGGCGGCCCCATCCCCCTGGAACTCTACGCCACCCAGCCCAAATGGACCTACTATATGCCCTGGGCCGGTGTCCGCAGCCCCGTCAACGATGGCACCGGCACCGCGTCACCCGCGCCCGCGCGCCGCGGCGGCGGCGCCCCCGCAACCGGTCCCACCACCGCCACCGGTCCGGCCGCCACCCGGGCCGGTGCCGCAACCCGTCGCGGCGGCGCTGGTGGTGGAGGTGGTGGCGGCGGTGGCGGACGAGGCGGCGTGAATCTCGCCGAAATGGCCAAGGATCCCCGCATGTGGACCCTGGACGATGCCGCCTACATGGACGCCATCACGCCCCTGCGCGCCGCCTCCGGCCTGCCCGCCACGCGCCCCGCCCCGCGCCCCGCGACCAGCCCCGCCCCGCAATAAGTTCGGAGTACCTCATGAGGCGGGTTGCGACCGGTGACAGCCAACCACGAAAGTTGATATCATTCCGTTCATGAAAACGGTCATTGACAGTAAAGGCCAAATCGTGCTTCCGGTAAAATTCCGCACGCGCGACGGCATTACGCCCGGCCAACAGTATGCAATCGAACGTATCGCCCGTGGTGAATATCGTATTCGACTCCACCAATGCACGCCCAACGAGGGTCTCATCGACTGGTTGCTGGCGTGTCCGGTGAAGGGCTATTTCGTGCCTATTGATAGAAGTCGATAGGGGCGGCATCCCGGCCCAAGAAATTCCCCCCCCGCCCCTGTACCCCAAACCCCAAACCCTATACCCTTCCCCCATGCCCATCATCTCCGTCCAAGCCCTCCGCAAATCCTTCCGCGTCTCCGCCGCCGAGCCCGGCTTCGGGAACGCCCTCCGTCATTTCTTCCGCCGCCAGTACCGCCTCGTCGAGGCCGTCAAGCCCCTCTCCTTCACCATCGAACCCGGCGAAATCGTCGGCTTCCTCGGACCCAACGGCGCCGGCAAAACCACCACCCTTAAAATGCTCTCCGGACTCCTCCACCCTTCCGCCGGCACCCTCCAGGTCGCCGGCCACACCCCCTTCCGCCGCCAGCGCGCCTTCCTCAAAAGCATCACCCTGGTCATGGGCAACAAGCAGCAGTTGATCTGGGACCTCCCCGCCCTCGAATCCTTCCGCATCAACGGCGCCATCTACGACCTCCCCGATGCCGAGCTGCAGCGCCGCCTCGAAGAACTCTCCGCCATGCTCGCCCTGGAACACAAACACCTCACCCAGCCGGTGCGCAAGCTCTCCCTCGGCGAGCGCATGAAATGCGAACTCCTCGCCTCGCTCCTCCACCACCCCGCCGTCCTCTTCCTCGACGAGCCGACGCTGGGCCTGGATGTCAACGCCCAATCCGCCGTCCGCAACTTCCTCCGCGAATACAACCGCCGGCACAACGCCACCATCCTCCTGACCAGCCACTACATGGCCGACATCACCGCCCTCTGCAAACGCGTCCTCCTCATCCACCAGGGCAACCTCTTCTACGACGGCGCCCTTGCCGGCATCCTCGACCGCTTCGCCCCCTATCGCGAGGTCAAGCTCGATTTCACCGAGGCCGTCGCACGCGAAACCCTCGCCGCCTTCGGCGAAGTCGTCTCCGCCGAGGGCCGCAGCGCCAGCTTTATGATCCGCCGCGAAGCCCTCACGGCCACCATCAACCGCATGCTCGCCGCCCTGCCCATCGAGGATTTGACCATCGCCGATCCCCCGGTCGAAAATATCATCGGCGAACTGTTCACCCAGGGCAGCCTGAACACTCCATCGGAGCCGCGACCGTAAGGGAGCGACCAATTCCCCACCGCTCATATGAGGCGCGATATATGTCCTACTAAACACGCGGAGTACCCGTTGAAAAATCGAAAATCAAAAATCAAAAATCCAACATTCCTCCCCCCCCTCCTCATGCTCCTCATCGGTGCCGCCCTTTTCTGCGCCATCGCCGCCGACGTCCTCCGCCACGGCCGCCTCGCCCAGGCCGACCAAGCCCTCGCCCCCTACCTCCATGAACATACCACTTATTGGCTGGTCTTCCTCGCCGCCGGCTTCTCGGGCCTCGGCCAATTCTGGTTCCTCTTCCCGCTCGCCCTGGCCGTGGGCATCTGGCTCTACCGCCGCCGCCAGTGGCGCGCCCTGGCCGCGTGGTCCATCGGCCTCGTAGGCAGCACCGTCATCTGCGTCACCCTCAAAAATATCTTCGCCTTCCCCCGCCCCACCCGCTTCAGCCTCTACACCTTCCACAGCGACACCGGCGACCTCGGCTACACGTTCCCCAGCGGCCACACCATGGGCGCTGTCATTGCCGCCGGCCTGCTCGCCCTGCTCTGGATGCACCTGCGCCCCCGGCCCGCCGCGCAGCGCCTCGCCGCCGCCGCCCTCGTGGCCCTCCTGGGGCTCCTTGTCGGGGCCTCCCTCCTGTACATTGGCGTCCACTACCTCACGGACATCCTGGGCGCGCTGGCCGTTTCGCTGGCCTGGCTGGGTGTGCTGCGCTGGATTCTTCCCCCCGCCAATTCACGCCCCAAGCCATAGCCTGATTGTCAGGCCGCTCCCACAACCCGCATTGCCTCAACCGCCTGCGGGCACCGTTGTGCCGCGGGGG
>CAIPTQ010000045.1 GCA_903868035.1 uncultured Phycisphaerales bacterium | reverse complement strand
CTGGGCAAGCGGCTGGCGGCGGCGCTCCAGGTCCGCTATGAGGAGTATCTGATTCAGGAATGAGTAAAATAAAATATGATGACAAGGAGCACCGCCCATGAAGAAAATTAAAACTGTGCGGAGTCACGCGTCCGTCCGTGTCGAAGAGGGCAGTGGAAACGTCTTTCGCGATCTGGGCGTGAGAAATCCCGATGAAGCGCTGATGAAAGCCAAGCTTGCGATGGTGATCGGCGATTTGATTCGGGATCTACATTTGACGCAAAGTGCCGTGGCCGCCAAGCTGGGCATTGATCAGCCAAAAGTGTCGTTGCTGCTGCGCGGCCGGCTCCGGGAATTTTCCGTGGAACGGATGTTCCGTTTCGTCAGCGCCCTGGAACAGGACATCACCATCACGATTCGGCCGCATGCGAAGCATTCCGGCGGGGAACGGGTTTTGGTGGAAATGGCCGCGTGAATCAGAGCCCCAACAAGCGAGCCGGCCATTCCGTGTGCAAATCCGGCACAAGGAGGCGCTGTGTTTGACCCGCTGCGGCCAGCACGGATTCCGCCGCCAGGTAGCCGCCGCGGACCGCGCCTTCCATGGTGGCGGGCCAACCGGTGCGGGTGTAATCGCCCGCCAGATACAAGTCTTGAATCCCCGCGTCGCCCGGGGCCTGTGCGGGGCGGAGGGCGTCGGCGCCGGGCATGGGGGAGAAGGTGGCGCGTTTGTCGATGACGATCATGCCGCGCTCGAGTTTGGCGTCTTGGGCGGCGGGGAAGAGGGTGCGAATCTGGGCCGCGAATTGGGGGAGGGCCTGGTCCTTGGGGACATCCACCCAGGCGCGGGCGGCACTGATGACGCCGTGGAGCACCTGGCCGGTGACGTCTTTGCGGAAGAGCCACTGGAGGGGGCCGGCGAGGAGCGCGGCGGAGGCCATGTCCGGGGGCATGATGGGGCGGTCGAACCAGAGGTGAACGCCGAGGATGGGGACGCTGTCGAGTTTGTCCAGGTGGGCGAAGCGGGAGTCGGCTTGGGCGGCTTGCGGGGGGAGGGACGACAGGCTAAAGCCTGTACTACGAACGGCGTCGGCGGACGACAGGCTGAAGCCTGTACTACGAACCCAGCGCGTTACGGCGTGATGGTTGGTGGCGAGGACGACGGCAGCGGCGAGGAGTTCCTCGCCGGTGTGGAGTTTGACGCCGGCGGCGCGCATGCCGGTGGGGGTGGGTTGCCAGAGGATTTCTTCAACGCGGGTCTTGAGGCGCAGGTCGATGCCGGGGGGCAGGAAGGCGTAAAGTTCGCCCAGCGGGCAGGCCGGCAGGCCCGTGACGTAGCCGCGGCGGTTGGCGAGCAGGGCTACTTGGAAGACCTGGATGGCGTACTTGGCGCTGGCGCGGCGGGTTTCCTCGTTGAGGGCGCTGACGATGATGGGGGCGTAGAATTTGGTGATGAGGGAGGCGGGCTGGTGGTGTTCGTCGAGCCATGTGCCGAAGGGCAGGCCCTCGAGTTGGTCGCGTCCGCTACGGCCCAGGCGCAGCATGGCCAGCATCGCCCGCACGACGGCGAGGCGCTCGCCCATCGAGAGCGCGGAGAACAGCGCCATCGCCGGCCCCAGATGCAGGGGCGCGGGCAGGCCGGGGATGGACCACAAATCATGTCTGCCGCCGTGTTCATCGAGAAAATGCACGCGGCGGTGGAACGTCACTTTGTCGCCGACGCCCAGACGCCGGTAGAGATCGAGCAGATTGGTGCAGCAACCCAGCAGCACGTGCTGGCAATTGTCGAGCAGTTCACCGGGATGTTCCTGATCCTCAAACGAGCCGGCGCGGCCGCCGAGGGCGAAGCGTGATTCCAGCAGCGTCACCTTCATGCCGTGGGCGGCCAAGCCGACGGCACAGGCCATGCCCGCCAGTCCGCCGCCGACGACGATCACGTGTTTTGATGCCTCTTGGCTCATGCATCCGATTCTACGGCAACTAGCAGCCAACCACTAACCCTTGCCTATGCCCTCATCGCCCGCCATCCGATCCGCAACTTCGTCCACGCGCTCAGCCGCACGCGGCCGTGCAGCACCGCCTCGGGTTGGTCGGCGATGCGCTCGAGAATGCCGCGGTAAATGGCGGTCATGGCGGAGAGCGTGGGCCGGGCGTCGGCATGAACGTTGCTTTCGAGTGCGGTTGAGCGTTCGTAATATTCGCGCGCGCGTTGGACTTGGAAGGCCATCAGAGCGCGAAAGCCGGGGCTGGCCGGGCCGTGCGTGAGGCTTTCCGGTGAGATGTTGAAGCGTGCCAGTTCATCGGCGGGCAGGTAGCAGCGTTGGCGCGGGGGGGCGGCATCCTCGCGGAGGTCGCGGAGGATGTTGGTGAGTTGGAAGGCGATGCCGCGGTCCACGGCGAGTTTCAGCGTCTCGTCGCCGCCGTCGAAGCCGAACACATACAGGCTGGCCACGCCCACGACGCTGGCGACGCGGTAACAATATTCATGCAGTGCCGCGAACGTCCCCATCGTCACCGGCTCTAAATCCTGGCGCTGGCCGGCGATCATGTCGGCAAACACCTGCGCCGGCACGCCATAGGCCCGCACCATGTCGGCAAACGCGGGCCAGACGGGGCTGTCGGCCGGCAGCGCGCCCGTGCCGGCGGCGGCGATGGCCTGGTGCGTGTGGGCCTCCCACTGATCCAGGTCGGCCCGCCGCTGGGCCAGGGTGCGGTTGTGGGCGTCGTCATCGGCGATGTCATCCACCAGCCGCATGTAGCCGTACAACGCATACATGGCGCTGCGCTTAGGCTCCGGCAGCAGTTTGAGCCCGTAGTAAAAATTCCGCGCCTCGCGTCGGGTCAGTTCCTGACAGAACGCACGCGACCGGGCCAACTCCCCCGCAGCCGGGCCTGCGCGGGCCTTCGTCTCCTGGCGGCTTCGTGTTTGGGCCTGGCTCATCGCGCACCCCCCAGCAGCGTCCCGATCACCAGCCGCGCCTTTTGCCACTTCGACAGCCGCGGCCGCTTGGTCAGCGTGTCAAACTTCTGCCGCCGCACCGCGTCGCAGATCGCCAGGCCCCCCTTGCTGAAGAGCGCGATCTGCCGGCGGAACTCCGGCGCCAGCAGCGGCAGCAGTTTCGCCCCCTCGTCAAACCACGCCTCCGTCCGCTCCACTTCGAACTTGATCAACTCCCGGAACCCCTCCGTCACCCTCCCCCCCCCCGCTCCCCGCAACTGCTCCTCCGTCACGCCAAAGTGCCGCATATCCTCGGCCGGCAGATAAATCCGGTCCCGCTCCAGAATATCCCGCCGCACATCCTGCCAGAAGTTGATCAATTGCAGTGCCGTGCAGGTTTTGTCGCTGAGGCGCTGGCGCTCCGCGTCGCGATACCCGCACATGTAGAGCACGATCCGCCCCACAGGGTCGGCACTTTTCGTGCAGTAGTCCACCACTTGGGCAAACGTTTCATAACGCGTCAATGTCTGATCCTGCTCGAAGGCCTGGATCAAATCATCAAACGGCTTCAGCGGAATGTCATGCCGGCGAACGGTTTCGCGGAGCGCCACAAACACCGCCGTCGTTCCCTCTCCGCGATAGCTCCCCTGCAACTGCCGGCGAAAATCCCCCAGATATTCCAGCGCCCTGGCCCGCTCAGGCACCTCGTCGCCCAAATCATCGGCCACCCGGGAAAACGCGTAGACGTTGCAGAAATCCTGCCGCAGGCGCTTGGGCAGCAGCCCCGACACCACGGAAAAATTCTCATAATGCGACCGCGTCAGCCCCCGCGTATATGCCTGGGCCTCCGCCGGACCCGCCACCGGCAGAAACGCCTGCCGCACCGTTTCCGGCAGCGAACCCCCGCGCAGCGCAGCTTCCAGCCCCAGTTGCCGGGCTTCACCGGCACGGGGCGCCAGGGCATCAGTCTGTTCGCGATGGCGCGTCAAAGCGGCACTCCAAAAGACCCCTGCACTCACGTGACAGGCTAAAGCCTGTACTACGAACCCAGACAGGCTAAAGCCTGTACTACGAACCCAAACAGGCTAAAGCCTGTACTATGAACCCGCCACATTGGCTACAATACTCTTTCCTGAAACCCCTGACCACCGGAGCCACGCCCATGAAAATTCTCCTGGCCAACCCCCGCGGATTTTGCGCAGGCGTGAATATGGCCATTGACTGCGTCGATCGCGTGCTCAAGCTGAAAGGCCCGCCGATTTACGTGTACCATGAAATTGTGCATAACAAGCACGTCGTCGATCGCTTCATCAAGCAGGGCGTCGTGTTCGTCAACTCGATCGAGGAAGTCCCCAACGGTGCCACCGTCGTGTACTCGGCCCACGGCGTCTCGCCGGATATCCGCCATCAATCCGAATCCCGCGAACTCATCCAAGTTGACGCCACCTGCCCGCTGGTGACCAAGGTGCATTCCGAGGCCATCCGCTTTGCCGACAAAAAGTTCACCATCGTTCTCATCGGCCACGAGGATCACGACGAAGTCATCGGCACCCTCGGCGAAGCCCCCGACGCCATCCACATTGTCGAATCCCCCGAGGATGTCGCCCGGCTCCACATCCCCGCCACCCACCGCATTGCCTACCTCACGCAGACCACCCTCAGCATCGACGACGCCAATCAGATCATCAACGCCCTGCGGAAGAAATACCCCCACATCCACTCCCCCAAAAAGGAGGACATCTGCTACGCCACCACCAACCGCCAGCGGGCCGTCATGGAATTGGCCCCGCGCTCCGACCTGGTGCTGGTGGTCGGCTCGCGCAATTCGTCCAACTCGCTGCGCCTGGTGGAAATTGCCGAGAATCGCGGGGTGAAGGCCTACCTGGTCGATGACGTGTCGGAAATCAACCACGACTGGCTCAATGGGGTGCGCACGCTGCTGCTGACGGCCGGCGCTTCGGCCCCGGAGGACCTCGTGCAGTCCATCATTGCCCTGTTGCGGGAACGCTACCAGGCGACCGTGGAGGACGCCCACGTCACCGAAGAGGACATGCATTTTGAACTGCCCTATTCCCTCCGCCGGCTGGAACTGGATCATGCCGTGCAGTTGACCGTTGCCGGCAGATGACCCCGCAAAAGTGGTGCCGACGCCGTACCGACGCCCTCGTCGGCTTTTCGATAACCAAGTGCTGGCCGTATCTGACGAGGGATCGGCACCACAATATCATTCGCCGGTCCTTGGTGCCTGGCCCAGGAAAAACACATGACCGCAGCCCCGACATTTCCCCTGGCCGTGCGTTTTCGGCTCGTGCAATACCTTCTCGTCCTGACGGCGGCCACCGCGTTTTCCAACACCACCGAAGATTACACCACGCTGTTGGTCTCCGCCATCGCCGTCTTGATCTCCTGGCTGCTCCTGGATTTTCCGCCCGCCCCTCCGCTGGCCCTGACGGCGGCCGCGCCGGCACCGCAGAGGGTTCTCGCAGCCATCCGCGCCCGAGGCATCCCCCCAATCATCCTGAACAGCGCCGTGCTGCTGGGCGCCCTCAACTTCGGGCGCGAAGTCATGCAGGAATGGAATCAGGGCAACCAGACCCTCATTTTCAGCCTGTCGCGTTACATCCTGGTCCTGCTCCTCTGCAAACTCTTTGAACGCAAAACCGTGCGCAACGTGGCGCAGATTTTGATCCTCTCCCTCCTCCTGGTGGTCGCCGCCACCATGTTCTCCAATTCCGGCCTCTTCTTCTTTTCGCTCCTGGCCGTCTTTTTGATCCTGCTGATCTACACTGTCCTCCTCCTCAACCTGTATGCCGACCTCGAGCGCCTGGCCCGCGCGCGCCCCGTGCCCGCCTTCATCCCCGGCCACGGTTCGGCGGCGCGCCGCGCCCGGGGACGCGACCGCCCCCTGGCCCTCCTCCGCCGCGACCTGGGCGCCGTCGCCCAGCATTGCGTCTTCCTCGTGCTGCCGCTGGCCATCGTCGTGTTCCTGACCGTCCCCCGCACCCGCGGCAGCCTGCTGGCCGGCCTCGGGGGCGTGGGCGCCTATCAAACCGGTTACTCCGATGTCGTCCAGTTTCGCGACCGCGGCACGATCAGCCAGTCCGACCGGCTGGACATGACGGTCAAGCTCTCCCGCAACGGAGAGAATGTCAGCTCCGAATACAGCGACCTCTACCTTCGCGGGCAGGTTCTTTATGACTACGATGACACCCGCAGGCGCTGGACGCATGGCAACAACCCCGCCCCGAATCTCGAACTGCCCGCGCCGAAAAATGACCACGGCATCCTTGTGAATTACACGCTATATCTGTCTTCCGGCCAGACCCTCTTCGTTCTTTCCCCCAGCCGGGACCAGGACAAGGGGGTTTTTTACAATAGTTCCGAAATGACGCTCCAGGATAATGACTATCTGCCACGCGTGAATGGGGCGCTCTCTTATACTGCCGTTTGGGACAAGGATCTTCCGCCGGTCTTGGATTCCGCCTATGTCGAGCCTGGCGTCCTTCGACCCGCCCGGGAAATTCTCGGTCCCGAGGGCATTGTGGGCGTACAGCCGGCGGTCATGGTCACGCCGCAAATCGCCGCCCTGGCCCGCACGCTTATGGAGAATGGCCTGGGCCTGGAGGCCCCGCCCCCGGGCCAGCGCATCCCGCCGGCGCAGATTCGCACCGTCATGAACCTGTACGAAGCCTATCTCCGAACCAATTACCGCTACTCCCTCACCATCCGTACGTCCGACCCCAAGCTCGATCCGACCACCGATTTCCTTATTCACCGCGGGATGAAAGATGACAATACCGGCGGCCACTGCGAATACTTCGCCTCCGCCATGGTCATGCTCTGCCGGGCCGTCGGGCTGAATGCCCGCGAAGTTGTCGGCTACCACGGCGGCATGTACGACACCGTGGCGAATAAATATGTCATTCTCCAGAAGCACTCCCATACCTGGGCCGAGGTGTACATCCCCGATGAGGGCTGGGTGCTCAGCGACCCGACGCCCGTCGGCAGCAACATCGACGCGTATGCCGCCACCGGCCGCTGGTTCAACGACATCCTGCAACTGCTCGAAAGCGCCTGGTCCGCCATCATCGTCAACTTCGACAACGATTCCCGCGCCGCCATTGCCCGCTGGTTTTCCGAGAAATTCGGCGCCCTGTTGGACCTGCCGCCCTTCCCCGCCGGGACCACCGTTGTTTTGTGGGCGAATATTTTTCTGCTGCTTCTCTTCTGGATGAAGCTCCGCCGCCGCTTCCGCCGCCTGCAGCCGCTGCTGGCCAGCACCCAGGGCCTGCCCCATCGCCGGCTCCGGCTCTCCACGCATGTCTCCTTCCTCGACGATCTGCTTCATTTTTTCGAGCGCCGCGGTCCCCGCCCGCCCGACCAGACGCCCCTGGAGTTCCTCGCGCCGCATTTCCCCCGGCTCGGCCCGGCCGCGGAAGACGCCCGCTGGCTCGTCGAGACCGCCTACGGCGTGCGCTTCGGCAACATCCAGGTGAATGCCGATCTCAAGCATAAGATCGCCCTGGCCCTGAAACACGTCAAAGCCGTCCTTCGCGCAAAGCCGTAACCGTTTGGAGTACCACGTTTGGAGTTCCGCCTTTAGGCGGATTCCATTTGATTCTCGCGACCATCAAGCCCAGGGATTGCAATCCCTGGGCCTACGCGTTCGATCCTGTGCGGCGCGGGATTCATATGGGTTCCGGATTTGTAGGCGGCCTGTAGGCGGGTCGCCCCCCGAAACCGCGCAACTCCTGCGCCCTCCCACCGCCCCAACATCTGCGAATCTTCATCCCCGCCTCTTATCCATGGCTATACTTCCATGCCTCCCCCGGGAGGCCGGCGGCACGCATCATGGACGGCGCGCCTTGGGTTCACGGATGAACTGTATTCCCCGCTCCTGCCGGAGACAGATCATGCGGATCGTGAGCCGGAACAATTCCCATGGCTGGGATCTGGGCATCGCGCTGGCCATGTCCGCCATGGTCGCGCTGGTTCTGGCGCTGCTCCTCAACCTGAGTGACCGGCCCCTCTCCGCCGATACCCAAACTTCCTCCGCCCCGCCCACACTCTACCCCGACGAACCCGCGCCGCAATTTTTCCCAGTCCCAACCGCCCCTTCTTTCACCCCTGTGCGCGCCGCGAGCGTGGCGGACGTCAAATTCTATCAGGGCCAAAAATACCGCTTTACCCAAACCCTCACGCTCCGCGTCACCGCCTACGCCCCCGATCGCCGCTGCACCTTCCCCTTCGACGGCACCACCACCGCCTCGGGCCTCCCCGTCACCACCAATGGCGGCCACCTCGTCGCCGCCGACACTTCAGTGATCCCCATGCACGCCCTGGTGATCGTCCCCGGCTATGCCGGCAACGCCGCCGTCCCCGTGCTCGACCGCGGCAGCGCCATCAAAGGCCCCCGCCTCGACATCCTCCTCCCCACTTTCAATCAGGCCAAATCCTGGGGCGTCCGCACCCTCCAAGTAAAAATTTACCAACCCTAGCCCGGCGTGGAAACGCCCGGCAAACCTAGCCCGGCGTGGAAACGCCCGGCAAAACGTGGAGCACGGAAGCCTGTTTCAAATTCCAATTCTGCTCCGCCCGTAGATGCTTCAAACTCCAAAAAAAAACCCGGAAACGCGTTGTTCACGCGTTCCCGGGTTCTTGAGGGGAGGGGAGATGAAATCCGTTTGCCGATGCGTCCGTCAATCCCTTCTTGAACGACGCCCGGGCCCCATATGGCCCCCGGCATGCCGGGGGTGACAGTGCGCCGAGGTGCTCACGAGCACCCCAGTGACGCCCCGCAATTCAAACATTTATAACACGCTCCGTTTCGCACCGTGATGCTCCCGCACGTACACGTCGGGGCATCACCCATCAGCCGGCTCATCGAGGCGTTCAGCGCCTCGGCCTGCACCGTCTCGTGCAGCAGGTCTTTCCGCCCGGCCACCAGGGTCGTAACTTCGTGGCCGCCGTGGCCGCCATTGCCCCCGTTGCCGTGGCCGCTCTTATCTGGCGAAGAGGGGCCTCCGTGCCCCGCGACGGCTTCCCGGAGCGCCTCGCGGCCCGCCAGGACGCCCTCGCCGCCACTTCCGTGACCGTTCTCAGTCTCCGGCACCGGCGCCGGCACACTGTTCTCCGTGAATCCCTCGCGCTTCGGGGCGTTGGCCGCGCGATAGCCCGGGATGAACTGCATCCCCATCCAGCGCACGATGTAATCCACAAAACTCTTGGCGAACGGAATGTCCGAATTCGTCGTCATCCCCGCCGGCTCGAACCGCATGTGCTCGAACTTCCGCACGATCGCGTCCAGCGGCACGCCGTACTGTAAATTCAGCGAAATCAGCGTGGCGATCGTGTCCATCAGCCCGCCGATCGTCGAGCCCTGCTTGGCCATCGTGATGAACACCTCGCCCGGCGTGCCGTCCTCAAACAGCCCCACCGTGATGTACCCCTCGTGCCCCATGATGTCGAACTTGTGCGTGATGCTCGCCCGCGTGTCCGGCAAGCGCCGGCGCAGGGGCCGCTCCACGATCTTCACCACCACCTTCTCCACCGGCTCGGGCAGCTTTGGGTCCGCCTGCTTCACGGACGGCGCGGGTGTGGCCGGGGGATCGCCACAGGCCTTGCACCCAGTCGGCCCTTCCATAGCCTTGAGGTCATCGAGGTCCTGATCGTCGGCCGTGTCGTCGTCGGCGCTCGTGTTCAGGGGCTGGCTGAGCTTGCTGCCGTCGCGATACAGCGCCACCGACTTGAGCGAGAGCTTCCAGGACTCCATGTACGCCTCGGCGATGTCCCCGACGGAGACTTCGTTGGGCATGTTGATCGTCTTGGAGATCGCCCCGGAAATGAACGGCTGGGCCGCCGCCATCATCTTGATGTGGCCCAGGTGATGGATGAACCGCTTGCTCCGGGGTCCGCACTTGTTGGCGCAGTCGAACACGGCGTAGTGTTCCTGCTTGAGGTAGGGGGCGCCCTCGATGGTCTGGGTGCCGCAGATGTACTCGTTGGCCTCGCGCATCTGCTTCTTCGAGAAGCCCAGGGCCGCGAGCAGGTTGAACTTCGGGTTCGACCACTGCTCCTGCGCGAGGCCCAGCCGCTGCATCGTCGCGGGGCTGAAGGAACGGGGTGAAAAGGCGAAGGCCAGCTCAAAAACTGAAGGCAGGCAAGCTTCAGTTTTCGCCAGTTCTTCATCCGTGAAGCCCTTCGCCTTCAACACCTCCTGATTGATGTGCGGGGCGCCCTCGAACACGCGGCGCCCCAGCATGTATGAAATGATTTCGCCCACCTGATGCTCGGTGTAGCCCAGGTTCCGCAGGGCGTATTTGACCTACTGGTTGGCGATGAACAGCACGCCCCCGCCGGCGAGCTTTTTGTGCTTGACCAGCGCGAAGTCCGGCTCGACGCCGGTGGTGTCGCAATCCATCAACAAGCCTATGGTTCCCGTGGGCGCCACGCACGTGACCTGGGCGTTGCGGTAGCCGTATTGTTCGCCCAGCGCCACCGCCCGGTCCCAGCATTCCCGCGCCGCCTGCAACAGGCTGGCGCTGTGGGGATGCTTGCCGTTGAACTGGCCCGCGTCGATCCCCATGGGCTTGACCGTCAGATTCTCGTATGACGATGCGTCATTGTACGCCGCCGCCCGGTGGTTCCGCATCACCCGCAGCATGTCCGCGCGGTTCTTGCGGTATCCGGCGAACGTCCCGAGCTCCCGGGCCATCTCCGCCGAGGTCGCGTAGCTTTCGCCCGTCAGCAGCGCGCTGACCGCCCCGCACACCGCCCGGCCCGTGTCCGAATCGTACGGAATCCCCGACACCATCAGCAGCGTGCCCAGGTTGGCGTAGCCCAGCCCCAACGTGCGGAATTCGTAGCTCAGCCGCGCGATCTCCCGGCTCGGATACGCCGCCATCAGCACGCTGATCTCCAGCGCCATCGTCCACAGCCGGCACGCGTGCTTAAAGCCTTCGATGTCAAAGCTTTGCGTCTCCTCGTCGTACAGCTTCATCAGGTTGATCGACGCCAGGTTGCACGCCGTGTTGTCCAGGAACGCATATTCGCTGCACGGATTGGTCGCGTTGATCCGCCCCGACTGCGGGCAGGTGTGCCATTCGTTGAACGTGTCGTCGAACTGCACGCCCGGGTCGGCACAGCGCCACGCCGCGTAGCTGATCTGCTTCCACAAATCCCGGGCCTTCATGGTCTTGTGAATCTTGCCGTCCTTCCGTCGGGTCGTACACCAGTCGCTGTCCTCTTCCACGGCCTTGATGAACTTGTTGGGCACGCGCACGGAATTGTTCGAGTTCTGCCCGCTGACGGTGATGTATGCCTCGCCGTTGAAGTCGTAGTCCAGCTTGAGCTTCATCTGCTTGGCGATTTCCTGCTGCTCCTTGGGCAGGTGCTTGAGCCCCTCCACCAGGCACGCGACCTTGATCTCCTCGCGCACCTTCCAGTTGATGAACTCCTCGATGTCCGGGTGATCCAGGTTCAGGCAGACCATCTTGGCCGCCCGCCGCGTGGTGCCGCCGGATTTGATCGCCCCAGCCGCCCGGTCGCCGATTTTCAAAAACGACATCAGGCCCGACGACTTGCCCCCGCCCGACAGCGACTCATTCTCGCCGCGCACCTTGGAGAAATTCGTCCCCGTGCCCGAGCCGTACTTGAACAGCCGCGCCTCGCGGGTCCAGAGGTCCATGATGCCGCCCTCGTTGACGAGGTCGTCATCGACGCTCTGGATGAAGCAGGCGTGGGGCTGCGGATGCGTGTAGGCATCCTTGGTCTGCTCCAACTGCCCCGTCGCAGGGTTCACATGCCAATGCCCCTGCGATGGCCCCGTCAGCCCGTAGGCGTAATTCAGCCCCGTGTTGAACCACTGCGGCGAATTGGGCGCGGCCATCTGCGTAAGCAGCATGTACGCCATTTCGTCATAAAACGCCTGGGCATCCTCGTCGCTGTTGAAGTACCCGTATTGTTTGCCCCAGTGCGTCCAGCAGCCGGCCAGGCGGTGGACGACTTGCCGGACGGATTTCTCCGGCCCCGTTTTTTGTTTGCCCTGGTCGTCGAGCACGGGGGTGCCGTCGGCATGGAACTGCGGCACCCCGGCTTTGCGGAAATACTTGGAAACCACGATGTCCGTGGCGAGTTGGCTCCAGTCGGCGGGGATTTCGGCGTCTTTCATCTCAAAAACCACCGTGCCGTCGGTGTGCATGATGCGGCTGGTGCGTTTTTCCCATTTCAGGGTTGCGTAGACGTCGGCGCCTGTTTTCGTAAACCGTCGTGTGATCTTCATTTATGCTCCTTGCTTCCGTGCAGTGGCGCTCCAAAAGCGCGAACCCTCGAGGCCGGTTGGACTCCATCCTGACGGCCGTTATTCGTTTCCGTGCCAAATGTTCACAGCGCCTGAAATGCTCCGCCACGGCGCTGATGGACTGTTGTGCTATCCTAACAAAGACCTATCTGATTGTCACTACTCGAATTAGGATTTTGTTCGTTTTTTCTGAAAAAATTGGGATTAATAGCGGGGGTGTTGATTTTTGTGAATAATTTGTAGTGGGGGTGGTTTGCGTTTTGGCTATAAGTCCTGGTGGGGACGAGAGTTCCGAAATGATGATCGCCGAGGATAGCCATGTGTGCCTGCGAATTTTAGGACAAGACCTGGGGTCGTGTCCGCGATCTTCAGAATGGGGCTTCCGTGCCGTTGTGTCACAAAGCCCGTTTATAGCAGATCGGGCGGGCAGCGCTCGTTCCTTGAGCGGTAAATCCCAAAATACCACTATTACTGGTGGTGTCAACAGCCAATTTTACTAAATCTTGACAAACATCTTATCCACATCCTAACCACAAGTCACACGGACACTTGTGGTGCATGGAATTTGGTGCATCTACTGGTGGTGGTGGCGATTTTTTATGGGACGTGTGAAAAAAAAGCAAAAAATGGCGCGGGTTAAGGAATTTTGGCGCAAAAATAGTATTTTGTTAGGTGTAAAATCGCTCGCATAACTCTTGGGCGGCACCTGCTTATGGGCGCGTATTTTTTTGCGTTTTGATTTTTGCGGAGGCTTTGGTAGACTTACCAATCCCTGTGAAAGCCGACGAAGGCGTCGGCACCACTGGGGCGCTGTCGCGAGATACCGGTTGTATCACCAGGCGTTGGTCGCGACGAGTGGATCGGCCAAACTGCTTCCGCAAGGAACACAAGGCACCTGACGCCTGGCGGTTTGGCCGATGGTGTTTTTGCATTTCCGCAAAAATTTGTCGCCGGGCCGATCAGGAACCTTTTTTTCCAAAGGGATCGTGACTCATGTCGGAAGTGCAGAACCAGAAGCAAGAAGTAGAGAAGCAAGAAGTGGCGAAGCAGGAAGAGGCGCAGGCGGAAGTGCCGCAGGTAGTGCCGCAGGAAGCGGTGACACCGGAGGCGCAGGTGGAAGGCGGCACGGCGGCGGCGGAGGAAGAAGACAAGCTGCCCAAGGCGACGATTGTGATTGAGGACGCGGGGGCGGCACGCAAGCGGATCAAGATGGACATTCCGGCG
>CAIPTQ010000044.1 GCA_903868035.1 uncultured Phycisphaerales bacterium | reverse complement strand
TGCGGCAGATCAAGCATGCGCCATGCCGCGTCGCCAAACGCCGGGTCCGACGCCTTGGCGTCGTCCCCCTTGAAAAACTTCCACTGTTCCGTAAACAGCAGGTCGCGCCCGGAGCCGTCCGGCACCGCCGCCAGCGTCAGTACGGGCGCATCCGCCGGCAGCGGCGAAGCAGCCGCACAGACCCCGGCCATCAGCGTGGCACTCGCGGCCACGGCCATCCCAAGAAGCACCATAGAAGCTCGCATACGTAACCTCGCAGAAAAATCCGCCTCCACGCGTATGGCAACTTGCCCGACACGTATCGGATCAGTTTATTAACGCACAATCAGACCCTTAATCTCGAATTTAGTCAATCCGCCGCGTAGTTGATCTCCAGCCGCCGTACGCGATATGCCGCCAAGGCCAGCACCAGCCCCGTGAAGCCCACCACGCCGATCACCGCCACCGTCGTGCCCGTCGGCTCGGCGCTGGAGATCAGCAGCCGCAGCGGCACCGGCATCTCGGGATCGGTCGGCGGCACCACCGGACACAGCGACTGCAAATAGAAAATCATACTTACATGCTTGAGCGCCGCCGGCAGAAACAAATTCGCGCTCTCCCAGAACAATATCACCGCCGCCGGGATGATCGGATTGCGGAAGAACAGCCCCGCCGCCAGAAAAATGCTCCCATACCCCACGCACGCCAGAACCGTCACCCCCAGATACGCCGCAAAATGGCTCCACCCCGGCCCCGCGAAATACCCCGCCACCGTCTGATGGTCGAACTCCGCCAGCATCGCCGGCATCTGCAAGGCGGTGCTGGCCGTGAAAATCACCACCGTGGCGATCAGCCCCGCCAGATACTTCCCCGCCAACAGCGTGTCCCGCCGCACCGGCGTCAGCAGGTAGAAATGCAGGCTCTTGTCGAGCATCTCCCCCCGGAAAAGGTTCATGAAAATGCCCAGGCAGCCAAAGAAAATCGCCAGCCGCAAAAAGTAAAACTGAAAAATCGTGGCAAACAAAAACGAATCCCCCTCGATGGTGTCCGGGGCCGTATGGTTGATTCGCGTGAGCACTTCATCCACGAAACGCAGCGTGTAGTCGCTCTTGCCGTCGGTATACCAGCACAACACGCGGCGGCTCATGCGTCCGCCCTCCATGCGGAACTGCCCGCCGCGCTGGGCGTACGGCTCGCCGAGCTTGGCGACCACGTCCTCCTGCTTGGCCCCCGTCGCCAGCCCGCGCAGCGCCGCCCCCGGCAGCGGATGCGCCGCCGCCAGTTTCGCCAGTCGCTCCTGCTCGCGCGGGGCGTAGATCGAATGCCCGCAATACAGCAGCACCGGCGCCAGCGCCAGCAGATACACCCACAGCCCGCGCCGCGCAAAAAACGTCTTGGCCAGTTCCAGCCGCATGACCACAAGAACCTGTCCCAGCCAGTGCCCCATCATTGCGCCGCCTCCTCGCTGCCGATCAGGTAGCTGTACACCGAATTCACATCATCATCCGCCGGCATCACCCCATCAATACGTATGCCCCCCAACGCAATCTCATTGAGCATCTTGTAAAAGCGGTTGGCATCGCGCGTCTTCACCAGCACCCCCGTGCCATCCGCCAGCAGCCGCGCCTCCACCACATGCTCCTGCTCAAACACCTTCGCCGCCAGCGCGCTGGGCCGGTCGCAGCGGATCAGCACCTGCATCGGGTGATCCTGGATTTCGCCGCGCACATCGTGAATCTGCCCCTCCGCCACTACATATCCGTTGCTCAGCAGGATCACCTGGTCCGAGATCATGTCCACTTCGTGCAGCACATGGCTCGATACAATCACATGCCGCCCCTGCGCGCCGTAGTGGCGGAACAGCGCAATCGTCTCCGCCCGCACCAGCGGGTCCAGCCCGTTCAGCGGCTCATCCAGCACCAGCACCTGCGGATCGTGCGCCAGCGCCTGCGCCAGCTTGATCCGCTGCCGCATGCCCTTGCTGTAGCTGGCGATCTTGCGCCGCGCCGCCTCGCCCAGATGGACGCGCTCCAACGCCGCGTTCGCCATCGTCGCGCACCGCGCCCGCGGATAGCCGAACAACTGCAAAAACCGGCAGATGAACTCAAAACCCGTCATTCCCTTGGGAAACGTGTCAAACTGCGTCGCGTATCCCACCTTGTGGAACAGCTTCTCCGGTTCCGCCGGCCCCATCCCCAGCACCCGAATCTCCCCCCGCGTCGGCCGGATCAACCCCGTCATCAGGTTCATCAGCGTGGTCTTCCCCGAGCCGTTCGGCCCCACTAAACTCGTGATGCCCGGCGGAATCGACAGCGTCACGCGATTGACCCCCAGCACTTCCCCATAGAACCGCGACACGTTCTCGAAGGTAATGGCGGCAGCGCTCATTTGACCACCTCAAACGCCCGAATACGCCGCGCCAACAACACCACGCACAACACCGACACCAATAGCAACACCCCCCACGCCCGCCCCACGGGCATATCCGTGCCCGAGTCAAAACGGAACAAATCCGACCAAATCGCGTGAACCACCTGGCTCAAATCCACCAGCGCCCCGTTGCTCGTCCGCAGCACGCTGTTGATCGCCGCTGCCCCCCCCGCCCCGGCGAAAAACACCGCCAGCACCAGCGCCCCCGCCGCCAGCCGCCACTTGATCCATGCCGACAGCGCCAGCGCGATCAGCGCCAGCACCGCGATCCAGATCAGCGACCCCAGCACAATCGCCCACGCCAGCCACCAGTTCGCCCCCAACCACGTCCACCCCGCCAGGCTCGCATTCACCGCAAACAGGCACAGCCCCGGTATCCACGTGATCAGCGACAGCAAAAACACCAGCACGCTCATCTTCCCCGCCACATACTCCCCCCGCGAAAACGGCCGGCACAAATACAGCGGCAAACCCCCGTTCACCAAATCCGGCGACACCAAACTCGGCCCCACCAGCGCCGTCAGCAGATACGCCATCGTCCCCTGCACCACGCAGTAATAGTAGAAAAACCGCCCGTCGATCACCGTCAGCGTCCCGCCGCGGAAATTCACCAGCGCCAGAAACGCCGCATTGTGTACCAGGTAGATAAACGCCAGGCACCCAATCGGATAGCACAGGCACAACGCGATGAACAAAATTAAAAACTTGTACTGCAGCAACCGCGCGTAGCTGTACCGTGTAAGAATGAAAAACCGCGGCCACCGCCGCGTCAACCGGCCCGCGTACGCCGAATAGGTCCGCTTGTAGATCATCTCACGCCTCCATCGCCTGGAGGAAAATATCTTGCAGCGTATCCCGCCGGTAGCTCATCCGCCGCAACTGCAAATCCCGCCGCGCCGCCACCCGGTACAACTCCCGCAGCTCAAACCCCTCCGGCAGCGCAATGCGATACCGCCCCGCCCCCGTCGCCGTACACACACACCCGCTGGGCGCCAAATCTTCCGCCAGCCCCGCATCATTGCCCACCGTCTCCAGTTCCAAAAACCGCTTGTTCGCCTCGTGCTCATGCTCCAGGTTCGAGTAATGCACGATCCGCCCCTGCTTGAGGATCAACACCTCCGTACACGTTTCCTCCACATCATGCAGCAGGTGCGAGCACACAATCAGGTGCATCTCCCCGGCCTGCTTCATCTCCCGGATCAGCCGGATCATCCGCGCCCGCGCCGGCGGGTCCAGCCCATTCGTCGGCTCGTCCAAAATCAGCAGCCGCGGCCCATGAACCAGCGCCTGCGCCAGCTTCGCCAGTTGCTTCATGCCGATGGAAAACGTCCCCAGCATCCGATACCGCGCTTCCCCCAGCCCCACATAGAACAGCACCTCATGCGCCCGCTCCAGCGCCGCATCCGCCGGCAGCCCCGACAACTCCCCCATCATCCGCACAAACGACACCGCCGTCATGTTCCCAATAAACGCATCACTCTCCGGCATATACCCCACCAGCGCCCGTATCCGCCCCAGCTCATGCCGGATGTCATGCCCAAAAATCTTCGCCGTCCCCGCCGCCGGCGAAACGAATCCCAGCAACGTCTGAATCAACGTGGACTTCCCCGCCCCATTGGGCCCCAGCAGCCCAATCGTCCTTGCCGACAGCGTGATGGTCAGGTCCTGCAAGATGTCCCGCTTGCCAAAGCGCACGCCCAGTCCGCACAGTTCGATGATGGATGACGCTGTCTCGACGCCGCACCTGCTTTCCATAACCGCTGCATAATTCGATATTCCCCGGCGCGTGTCAAGGAGTCTAATCCACGCCTCACCGCGTCAGACACAAACAATTCATGCCAGGACATACACGAATTTTTCCACTTCACAGAACAACTGATCCTCCTGCACGGTGCGGTCGAATACAGCGAGTATCATCGAGAAGGTCTCCCCTAAGTTCGTACGCGATACTTCAGCATCATGCCAGATTATCTTGCAGGGCCGCTCTACGTCTCTACTGAGCCGATCCCACAGAGCGTGAAGGTTATTACCGTAGTACGGCCCGAAATCGAGTTTTTGGTCCAACTGCCGGTGGAAGTCCAGTTCAGTCCGTATCTGTCGGCCATCAAGATGCACTTCCATGGTTCATTCCATCCACTTGCCAGCATGCCCCCAAAGCGTAAATCCGCCGTCATTGTGCGTCAATGCAATTCGCCCCCATCGTCGCCCTATCCCCT
>CAIPTQ010000043.1 GCA_903868035.1 uncultured Phycisphaerales bacterium | reverse complement strand
GAAGATCAGCGCCATCACCGGATGCACAAAAATATTCCACTTGGGGATGAACCCCAAGTAGTAATCCGCCTGCTGGGCGACCACATTCTCCAGGTTCAGCGACCCCACGGTCACCAGCACCGCCATCAGCGCCAGCGTCAGCGGCACTTCGTAGGACAGCATCTGTGCCGTCGCCCGCAGCCCGCCGAGGAACGAAAACTTCGACCCCGAAGACCATCCCCCCAGTACCACGCCGTAAGTCGCTAAACCCGCCGCCGCCAGCGCGATCAGCACGCCCACGTGCGTGTCGGAAACCATCACCGGAAAATTCGCCGGAAAACTCCACCAGCCGAAAACCGAGGACCCCTTCGCCAGCACCCCGCCCCAGGGAATGATCGCAAACCCGCATAGCGCGGGCGTGAAAATCGCGATCGGCGCCAGCAGAAACAACGCCTTGTCCGCCGCCGCCGGTATGAACTCCTCCTTCAACACAAACTTCACCCCGTCGGCAAGCGGCTGGAGCAACCCCCCCGGCCCCACGCGGTTAGGCCCCAGCCGGTCCTGAATCCATGCCGCCGTCTTGCGTTCCAGAAGAATCAGGTACGCAATCAGGCCCAGGATCATCTGAAAAATGACCACGGCCACGATGATTTTGGCGAGGAGGATTCCGTTCATGCGTGCATAGGCTCCGGATTGGCTCAGGTGGCAGCAGTGTACCCCATCGCCATGATGGGTCAAAGCGGCGTGTCGGCAATCCGTTTTCCCCCTATAATGCCCCGCTCACTCTTGCCCAAGGAACTCCGCATGCCCCCATCCCCCGTCGAGAAAATCCTCATCATCGGCTCCGGCCCCGCCGGCTGGACCGCCGCCATCTATGCCGCCCGCGCCAGCCTCAATCCCCTCGTCCTGGCCGGCGGCGGGCCCGACAACGACCACCTCCCCGGCGGCCAGCTCATGTTCACCTCCGATATCGAGAACTTCCCCGGCTTCGTCCACGGCATCCGCGGGCCGGAACTCATGGACACCCTCAAAAACCAAGCCCAGCGCATGGGCACACGCACCCTCGACCACAACGTCACCCGCGTCGATCTCTCCGCCCGCCCCTTCCAAATCTGGCACGACGCCCCCCTCATGGGCGAGGACGAAACCCTCACCCTCGCCCACACCCTCATCATCGCCACCGGTGCCGCCGCCAACTACATCGGCCTCCCTTCCGAAGACCGCTTCAAGAACAACGGCGTCTCGGCCTGTGCCGTCTGCGATGGCAACCTGCCGCGCTTCGCCAACCGCCCGCTCGTGGTCGTCGGCGGCGGGGACTCGGCGGCGGAGGAATCCACCTACCTCACCAAGTTCGCCTCCCGGGTCTACCTCGTCCACCGCCGCGACGCCCTCCGCGCCTCCAAAGTCATGGCCGCCCGCTGCCTGGGCAATCCCAAAATCACCCCCGTCTGGAATTCTGTCGTCGAAGAAGTCCTCGGCACCGATGCCGACGGCGTCACCGGCGTCCGCGTTAAAAACGTCCGCACCGGCCAGAACAGCCTACTCGAAGCCGCCGGCATGTTCGCCGCCATCGGGCACACACCCAACACCCAGTTCCTTACCGGCCAACTCCAGCTCAACGACAAAGGCTACATCACCCTCAAGGACGGCTTCCGCGCGCTGACCAGTTTAGAAGGCGTCTTCGCCGCCGGCGACTGCGCCGACGCCACGTACCGCCAGGCCATCACCGCCGCGGGCATGGGCTGCAAGGCCGCCCTCGACGCCGAACGCTGGCTCACCGAACAGGGTGTGCATTGACCGCGCAACCATCCCCCCACTCGGGCGTTATAATTCCTGCTTGATCGTTCTCTCTGGAGTATGACATGAAACGCGTTCTTCTGGCGGCACTCTTCCTCCTGCCGCTCTTTCTCCTCGCCGCCTGCACCGACCCAGGTGTTTCCGCCCCTGCCGACGACCCCTATAAATCCTCTTATATCCGCATGTACAGCGTCGATGTGACCGTGGGCAGTGCGTATCTGGTCGAGATCACTCCCAACGGCGACATGACCATCCAGGAACAAAATGGCCCCGGCGAGCAAAACGTGCGGCGTACGACGGCGCATCTTACGCCCGAACAGTTGACCTCCCTCCAGGCCGTCTTCCATGGCTGGAAGCAGCTCCAGCCCAACTACCCCGGTGATTGGACCGGCCATGCCCAGATCACCTATGAGGGCTACAGCGTACTCGTCGGCGACCTCAACCTGGCCCCGGCCAATTTCACCAGGGTCATGGCGACGCTGGTCAATCTTGCCAACGCGGCCAAACAGGCCTCCACCAGGCCCGCCGGAACCCCGGCGGCCGCATCCGCCCCCGCTTCCCGGTGATATTTTTGCGGCGCTACCTTGCGCCGGGACCGAGCCGGGTGCTATTCCCCAAAACCGTTCCAACCACTATACTTCCCGCACGTTTGCGGTCTTTTTCTTGTGCTGTACTGGAGCATCCCCTCATGGCAGGTAACGCAGTCATCGGTCAGTCCGGCGGCCCCACGGCGGTCATCAATCAGTCGCTGGTCGGGGCCATCGAAGGCCTTTATGCCGCCCAAAAGGCGGGCAAAATCGGCAAAATCCTCGGGGCCAACCACGGCGTCCGGGGCATCATTCAGAATGAATTCATCGCGCTGGACAACCTGTCGGCGGATCTGCTCGAACGCGTCGCCCAGACGCCGTCTTCGGCGCTGGGGTCCACGCGCGACAAGCCGGATGAGAAATACTGCCACAAAATATTCGAGTCGTTCAAGCACAACCACGTCGAATACTTTTTCTATATCGGCGGGAACGACTCGGCCGACACGGCGCGGATCACGGCGGAAATGGCGGCGGCGGCGGGCGTGAAGCTCAATGTGTATCACGTTCCCAAGACCATTGACAACGACCTGCGGACCACCGACCACTGCCCGGGGTACGGCTCGGCGGCGCGGTTTGTGGCGCTGGCGCACCAGGGGGATGACGCGGACAACCGGTCGCTCAAGGGGATCAAGATCAACGTGATCATGGGGCGGGACGCGGGATGGCTGACGGCGGCGTCGGTGCTGGGGCGGTTTGACGAAACGGACGGGCCGCACCTGGTGTACGTGCCGGAGGTGGATTTTTCGGAGGAGCAGTTCGTCAATGACATCGCCGGGGTGTATCGGAAGCTGGGGCGGTGCGTGGTGGCGGTGTCGGAAGGCATCCGCTACAACGCGCACGACAAGAAGTCGCTGCTGGCCGAAATCATCATGAAGGACTGCGAAGTGGATGACCACGGCAACCGGCAGCTATCCGGCTCGGGGGCGATGGGGGATTATCTGGCCAACCTGGTGAAGGGAAAGCTGGGGGATGTCCTGGCCAAGTGGGAGCACAAGGTCACGGGCAAGCTGCGGGTGCGGGCGGACACGTTCGGGTACTTGCAGCGGAGTTTTCCGACGATCGTGTCGGAGACGGACGCGTTTGAGGCCCGCCAGTGCGGGCACAATGCGGTGACATACGCGCTGAGCGCGCCGGAGGGGTTGAGCAGCGGCTCGGTGGCGATGCGGCGCGTCGGCGAGGCCGGGGCCCCGTATCAGATCGAGTTTTTCCCCACGCCGCTGGCGAGCGTGGCGCGGCAGACGAAGCATCTGCCGGTGGAATGGGTCAGCGGGGGGAACAGCATGACGGAGGAGTTTGTGCGGTATGCGCGGCCGCTGGCGGGGCCGATGCCCCGGCCGGGGAGGCTGGGGTGATGCAAGGGCCGTGGCCGGGGCCGTGATCACTACAACCCGGTTTTACTTTGCAGCATCTATTTCGTCGGACATACGGCAAGCTGGGCAAACCCGGGGCTATTTCACGCTGATGGTTTGCTTGACGCGGATGTCGGCGGAGGACGACCCGATACGCAGTTCCACCTGATCGGGTTCGACGACGAACCTCTGCGTTTTAACGTCCCAGTAGGCCAGGCGCTCGGCGGGCAGCGAGATCGTGACGGGCTTGGTTTCGCCGGCCTTGAGGGCCACGCGGGTGAAGCCCTTGAGTTCCTGAGTGGGGCGCTCGACTTTGGAGTCGAGGTGCTTGACGTAAAGCTGCACGACTTCCTCGCCATCGCGCGTGCCGGTGTTGCGGACATCGACGGTCACGCTGATCGTGCCGCTGCCGGGAGGGCCGGCGCCGAATTGAAAGACCCCCTTGTTCGTGTATTCAAAGGTAGTGTAACTCAGACCATAGCCGAACGGATACAGCGGCGCGCCCTTAAAGTGCATGTAGGTGCGGCCGTTGCGGATGTTGTAGTCCATCATGGGGGGAAGCTGGTCGAGGGACTTGGGCCAGGTCTGGGAGGTGCGACCGGCGGGGTTGTAGTCGCCGAAGAGAACATCGGCCAATCCGTTGCCCATTTCCTGGCTGCTGTTGGCCAGATGGACGATGGCCGGGACGTTATCCTGCGCCCAGTTGATGGCGTAGGGGAAACTGGAGACCAGGACGACGACGGTCTTGGGATTGGCGGCGTAGACCTGCTTGACGAGCTCCTCCTGGCCGCTGCCGAGGGTGATGTTCACGCGGTCAATGGTTTCGCGTCCCTCGCTGTCATCGTTGACTTTGCCCCACGCATTGTTGGGGTTGGGGTTGTTGCCCACGCAGAGGATGGCCACATCCGCGGACTTGGCCAGCGCCACGGCGGCGGCCACGTCCTTGCCGTCGTTAAATGCCACGGTCGCGCCGGCGGCGAGTTTGCCCTTGATGCCTGCCAGCGGAGTGACGGCATACGCCGGCGTGCTGCCATACCAGTCGCGAATGACCTCGTCGCCGCGCGGACCGATGACGGCGACGGATTTGAGGGCGGCCTTGTCCAGCGGCAGGAAATGGGCGGTGTTTTTGAGCAGGACGACGGACTTTTGCGTAGCCAGGCGGACGGCATCCTTGCTCTTCTGGGTGGTCCAGGGGGGGGTGGGGTCCGTGCCGATCTTGATGTAGGGGTTGCGGTCGGGCGGATCGAGGAAGCCCAGGCGGATGAAGGTGCGGAAGGTGCCCTTGATGTTCCTCTCGATGTCGGCCATGGTGATCAGATTCTGGGACAGGGCGTCCCGGACGGGAGTGTCGTATTGGTCCAGATACTGGTTCATCCCGGCCTTGATCGATCCGGCGGCCCCGTGGGCGAGGTCCGGGTAATAATTGTGGGCGCGGGGGACGATCATGTTGCCCAGCGAGCCGGCGTCGGTGCAGATCACGCCGTCCACGCCCCAGACCTTGACGACCACATCCTGGAGGATGGGATGCACGGTCATGGGGATTTTGTTCCAGGCGTTGTAGGAGGCCATGAAGCACTTGGCCCCGCCTTCGACCCAGCCCATGCGGAAGGGGACGGAATAGTATTCGTAGAAGAGGCGGTCGTCGAAATCAGAGGAGGATCCGGATCGGCCTTTCTCGTTGCTGTTGGCCAGGAAGTGCTTGAGGAGGGCGGCGGCCTGCCAGTATTTGGGATCGTCGCCCTGCATGCCCTTGATGAAGGCGACGGAGAGGGCCCCGTTGAGATAGGGATCCTCGCCGAAAACCTCCTCGTTGCGGCCCCAGCGGATGTCGCGGCCCAGGTCGGAGTTGGGCGCGCGGATGATCAGGGAACCCCGCCCGCCGTTGGCACTTTGGCGGATGTAGCGGGCTTCGTACCCCTCGGTGGCGCCGACCGTGCGCAGAACGTCGATATCCCAGGTCTCGCCCAGGCCGATGGCCTGGGGGAAGGTGGAGGTGTTGCCGCCGCCGCCGCGCAGTCCGTGGAGGCCCTCGGCCTGCTGCATGGTGGCAATGCCCAGGCGGGGCACGCCCGGGCTTTGGCCAAGGAGGACCATCTTCTCGTCGAATGTCATGAGCGAGATGATGTTGTTGACGCGTTCCTCCAGGGGTAGGTTGGAGTTCTGGAAGGGATAGGTGCCCGGAGGCACATTGACCAGCGGGACAGCCGGAGCCCGCCCCCCCCCACGGGCGGTTGCCGGAGGCTGCCCCTGGTTGGTTGCGGGTGCCCGCCCCTGGGCGCGCACGATAGCGGCACCGGTCAGCAGGCAGCTCAGCGCCAAGAGGACCGATATATGGGAGTGATTCATCATATGCTCCTTGAATCCGCAAAGTGGCTATCGATGGGCCTGGATATGGGTGAAACAATTACTTGGTGACGCGGATGGCCTGTTGGGCGCGGATGTCGGAGGCGGATGCGCCCAGACGCAATTCCACCTGATCCGGCTCCACCACAAACTGCTTGGATTTGATATCCCAATAGGCCAGGCGCTCGGCGGGCAGCGAGATCGTGACCGGCTTGGTTTCGCCGGCCTTGATAGCCACGCGGGTGAAACCCTTGAGTTCCTGAGTGGGGCGCTCGACGGCGGAATCCAAGTGCTTGACGTACATCTGCACGACTTCGTCGCCATCACGCTGGCCGGTGTTCTTGACATCGACGGTCACGTCGATTTTGCCGGTGGCGGGCAGCGACGCGGCGCTGGTGCGCAGGTTGCTATACGCAAAAGTCGAGTAGCTCAGGCCGTAGCCGAAGGGGTAGAGCGGCTCGCCCTTGAAGTACATGTAGGTGCGGCCGTTGCGGATGTTGTAGTCCATCATGGGGGGAAGTTGATCGAGGGACTTGGGCCAGGTCTGGACGAGGCGGCCGGCGGGGTTGTAGTCGCCGAATAGGACGTCGGCCAGGGCGCTGCCCTCTTCCTGGCTGTTGTGGGCCAGGTGAAGGATGGCGGGCATATTCTCCTGCGTCCAGTTGATGGCGTAGGGGAAGCTGCTCTTGAGGACGACGACGGTCCTGGGATTGGCGGCGAAGACCGCCTTGATGAGGTCCTCCTGCCCGCTGCCCAGGGTGATGTTGACGCGGTCGGTGCCCTCGCGCCCTTCGCTGTTGTCGTTGACTTTGGCCCAGGCGTTGTTCTGGTTGGGATTGTTGCCGACGCAGACGATGGCAACGTCGGAGGCCTTGGCCAGCGCCACCGCGGCGGCCACATCGGTTCCCGCCGCGTACTGCACATTGACGTCCGCCCCGACCTTGGCCTTGACGCCGGCCATGGGGGTCACGGTGTAGGGGGGCTGGGAGCTGTACCAGTCGCAATCGACGGTATTGGCGCGCGGGCCGATCAGGGCGATCGACTTGAGGGCCGCCTTGTCCAGCGGCAACAGATTCCCCGTGTTCTTCAGCAGCACGATCGACTCCTGGGTGGCCAGGCGCACCGTGTCCTTGTTCTTCTGGGTGGTCCAGGGTTCGGTGGTTTCGGTGCGGAGCTTGGCGTAGGGGCAGCGGCCGGGCGGATCGAGGACGCCGAGGCGGAAGATCACCCGCAGGACGCCTTTGACGTTTGTGTCAATGTCGGCCTCGGTCAGCAGCTTCTGCTGCAAGGCGGTGTTGGCGCCGTCGATCCAGGGCCGGTCGAGGAATTGGTTGATGCCCGCCTTGATGGCCCCGGCGGTGGCCTGGGTATTGTCGGGGTAGAAGCGCTGCGACTGCACGAGGTTGTTCAGGCCGCCGGCGTCGGTGGAGATCATGCCATCGACGCCCCATTGTTTGATGCAGGCTTCGGTCATGATCGGATTGGCGGTCATGGGGACCTTGTTCCACAGGTTGTAGGAGGCCATGAAGCACTTGGCGCCGCCTTCAACAAAGGCCATGTGGAAGGGCAGGGAGTAGTATTCGTAGAAGAGGCGATCGTCGAAATCGGAGGAGGTGCGGGTCCGGCCGGCTTCGTTGCTGTTGGCGAGGAAGTGTTTGACGAGGGAGGCGGCCTGCCAGTATTTGGGGTCGTCGCCCTGGAGGCCCTTGACGAAGGCTACGGAGAGCGCTCCATTGAGGTAGGCGTCTTCGCCGTAACATTCCTCGGTGCGGCCCCAGCGGGGGTCGCGCCCCAGGTCGGCGTTGGGGGACCGGACCACCAGGCCGTCCTTGCGGTACTTGGCCTGGTTCTCCCATACGAAGCGGGTTTCGTAGCCCTCAATGGCGCCGGCCTGGCGCAGGATATTGGCATCCCAGGTCTCGCCCAGGCCGATGGACTGCGAAAACGTGGTGGTGGGAATGGGGCCGTTGCGGGCCCAGTTTCCGGGTGTGCCCAGAGCGATGCCGTGGAGGCCTTCCGCCCAGCCGACGGTGCGGATGCCCAGGCGTGGAAGGCTGGGACTCTGCGTCAGGAACGCGATCTTTTCGTTCAGCGTCATCAGGGAGAGGATATTTTTGACGCGGTCTTCGAGGGGGAGGTCGGGATTTTGAAAGGGATAAGTACCTGGGGGAATGACCGCCACTGGCTCTGACGGCTGGCCGCGCCCCCCTCTCTGCGTCTGGGCCGTCTGCGTCTGGGCCGGCGGCATGTATTGCGCCTCGACCACGCCGGCGCAGGCCAGTGCGAGCAGGCACCCCGTCCACGCCATGACGGTGGAACGATGGGATTTCGTCATCGGATGATCCTTTCACGGAGAGCAATATATTCCGACAGACTAGGGCATGACCTGCACGGCCTGGCCGGTGTACTTCACGGTGCGATCGGCCTTGGCGTCGAAAGCGAAACCCACGGCCTTGTCCTTGGACACGAAAATCACGTTGAAGGTGCGTTCGGCCAGCATGCCGGGGAAGGTGCCCTGGCGTGTTCCGATGGTGAGGGATTTGGCGGCATCGTTCCAGGTGAGCGGGATCTGGGCGAAGGCACCCTTTTCGTAGTTGTAGTTGACGCCTTCATCCTCGTAGAGCGTGAAGGCGCCGTTGGCGCCGGCGTAGACGTAGAGGGTGAGGTTGTCGGCGGGTTTTTCGCCGACGTACTGCTGCACGGGGCCGGTGGGGATGATCGATCCGCCCTTAATGAACAGCGGCATGGAATCGTAGGGGGCGGCGGCGTCCACGGTGGTGTCGGCGGCGGAGGTTTTGCCGCTCCAGAAGTCATACCATCCGCCAGCGGTTTGGGGCAGATAGACGCTTTGGATGCGGGCCTTGTAGGACGTGACCGGAGTGACGAGAAACGCCGGGCCGAACATGTATTGGTCATCCACCGCCAGCGCTTTGGCGTCAGAAGTGAAATCCATCATCAGCGGGCGCATGATGGTGTCGTCGTTCTGGGTGACGGAACCGGCCAGCGAATAGATGTAGGGCATGAGGGCGTAGCGGAGCTTGTCGTATTTGATCATGGCCGCCTGGGCGTTGGGGCCGAAGTTGTAGATTTCACGGGCACCCTGGCCATGCACGCGCATCAGCGGGCAGAAGGTGCCGAACTGGAACCAGCGGGCGTTGAGTTCATCCCATTCGTCGGCATTGGGGTCGTTGGCGTTGCGGCGGCCCTGGGCGATAGCGGAGAAGGCCGGGGGCGTCTGGTAGCCGCCGATATCCATGGTCCACCAGGGCATGCCGGAGATGGAATAGCCCAGGCCGGCCATGATTTGCTTGCGCATGGCGGGCCAGGTGGAGGTGGTGTCGCCGGACCAGACGGCGGCGGAGTAACGTTGCATGCCGGGGAAGCCGGAACGCGTGAGGATGAAGACGCGCTGGTTGGGGGCGGCGGCGCGCTGGCCTTCGTAGACGTACTTGCTTTCGAGCACGGGATAGGCGTTGAGCATTTTGGCGCCGGTGCCCATGCCGTTGGGATTCATGAGGGTGCGCACGGCGTCAAGGGTGGGTGTGCCGGTGATGTCGGGTTCGCTGCCGTCGAGCCACCAGGCGTCGATGCCCTTGTTGAACAAGGTGGCGTTCAATTGTTCCCAGAAGAGCGTGCCGGCTTGGGGATTGAAGAAGTCGGTGAAGGTGCGTCCGCCGGGGCCGGTGCCCAGCAGATACCCCTTGCTGGACATGGCCTGATAGTTGGTGTTGGGCGTGGAGCGGGCGCTGATCCAGCCCCAGACGGAGATCATGAGATGGGCGTGCTGATCGTGGATGGCCTTGGTCCAGGCGACGGGGTCGGGATAGTTGTTGTTGAAGGTCCAGGAACCCATGGTGTCCAGGGCGGGGTTGGGCCAGTATTGCCAGTCCTGGACGATGTTATCGAGGGGGATCTGCTTGTCGCGGAAGGTCTTGACGGCGTCGATGCTTTGTTGCTGGGTGGAATAATGATCGCGGGACTGCCAGTAGCCTAGGGACCAGTTGGGGAGCATGGTGGATTGGCCGGTGATGTTGCGGAAGCCGGAGATGACGCGGTCCATGGTGGGGCCGTAGCAGAAGTAGTAATCGACGCCGGCGCCGACTTCGGACCAGAGGGCGGTGCCGACGGCGGCGCGATCGACGGGGGGCTTCCAGTTGAACTGGAAGTTGTTGCCGTCGGGGGTCCATTCGATTTTGACGGGGTATTGCTTGCCGGCTTCGAGGCGGACGCGGGCCAGGTCATACCAGGGGAGCCAGTTCTGGCGGTAGTGGTCCATGACGAGTTTGCCGTCGATCCAGGCGCGGATGGTGCCGGAGGAATAGGCTTGAAACTGGTAGTCGCCGGTGACGGTGGGGGCGAGTTTGCCTTCCCAGCGGGTGCCGCCGCCGCCGGCGCCGCCCCGGCCTCGAGCCCCGCCGCGGATGGTGGGCGTGGACGTGGCGTTCTGGAGCGGGGCGTCGGAGTTGGCGAAGTTGCCGGTGGAGAGGCCGCCGGGCGCGCCGGCGTTGTCGATGAGGGCGGTGGGGGGGATGGGCTGGAAGGCGCCCAGGTCGCCCAGGCGGGTGTAGGAGGTGTTGTCCCAGAAGATGCCGTAGCCTTTGGTGGAGACGACAAAGGGGACGACGATGGAGCCGTTATGCTGCCAGAAGTCGAGGTCCCAGTCCTTGATGTTGGTGAAGCCCAGTTGCATCTGGCCCATGCCGTAGAGTGATTCGGCGGGGTCGGAGGCCCATTGCTGGCGAACGTGGAAGGTGTTTTCGCCCTGGACGGCGGCGGGTTCGAGGGTGCGGGCTTTTTCGGCGAGGAGGGGCTTGCCGGCGGCGTCCTGGAAGGTGACGGCACCGGTTTTGAGGTCGATGACCGCCTTGACCTTGGCGGTAGAGAGCGTGGTGGTGGCGGCAGTGGAGGCCACGTCGAACTTGGGGGCCGGCCCGGTGCGGGGCAGTGCGGCGACCGAGGTGTGGGTGAAGAAGGCTTTGTCCCTGGCGGACTGCACGTGGATCACGTCGTCGGCACGGACGGTAACGCTGACGAAGGCGTCGCCGGCGGGCACGATGACGCCGTCGGCGGTCTTTTCCACCTGGGCCAGCGCCGTCAGCGGCAGGGCCGCCAGACACAGGGCCGTCAGCACCGCATGGCCTAAAATGTTTGCGTTTTTACGTTTGGACATTTCTACCTCAACTGTTGTTAGAAAACATCATGGTCAGGGGAATATAACATGGCATGCGCCGGGACGTCCGGCGGATATGACGGTTATTTGGGCGCGGGGATATCGCCGTAGAGCGTACCACGGCCATGGGTGCCGACGTATACGCGGCCGTAAATGCGCGGATCGCCGATGACATACAGGACGAGGCCCCATTGATGATCGTCATCATTGATCCGCACCCAGTTGGCGCCGCCATCATCGGAGCGGAACACGCCCCGCACGCCGCTGGTCGTGGACATCGTATACATCACCGGCACGGTGGCGCCCGGCGCGGCCTTGCCGAAGCCGAAACCGCAAATCTGGCCCACGGCGGGGTTCACCCGCGCGAAGGTCTTGCCGGAATCCGTCGAGTGGAACAGGCCGCTGTAGGCGGCGATCCACAGATCGCCTTCGGCATCGGGCGTGGCATAAATCTTGTCCTGGGCGCCGCGATTGTCGCCGCCGCGCTGCAGATTAGCGCCGAGATTCATCGGGGAACTGGTGAAGTTCAGGCCGCCGTCGGTGCTGGAATAGAACGTGCCGCCGTAGAGGTTGATGCCATAGAACTTCAGGGGATTGACGGTGTCGGCGACCACGCGGGTGCCGGCGGGCAGGCCGATGCAGGGGGTCCAGGTGTCGCCGTTGTCGGAGGTGACGTTGGGCGCGCCGCCGGCGGCTGGTGCGCCGCCGCGTCCGCCGCCGCCGCTGACCGACCAGATCCAGCGTTTGCCATCCGTGGAGACGGCGATGAAGCCGTTGCTCCCGGCGGGCGGCTCCTTGGGCGGCTGCCAAGTTTTGCCGGCGTCAAGCGAATAGCCGATAGAGCCGCGGGCGCCGCCATTTTGGCCGCCGCCCGCGGCGCCGACGCGCACGATGACATTGGAGTTCTTGTATCCGCCGGCGACATCATTGGTGTTGCCGAAGAAGGGATTGGTGAAGTTGCCCTCCGGTGCGGGTTTGTCGAGGTCCCAGTGGACGAAGCCGCCGTAGTCGCCGATGGCGCTGATGAGGTGTGCTCCGCCGGTGGGGCTGAGGAGTGCCAGGGCGACGGTTTCTTCAATGCCGGTGCTGTCGGTGACCCATTTGACGGGTTTGTTCGAGTCGATGTCGGTGAGGTTGAAGGTTTCCCAGCCGCCGTAGCCGACGGTGAACATGGCGTGATTGGAATCAAACGGGTCGATTTCGATGTCGGCCAGCCAATGAATGCCGGTGTGAACCGTGTAGGGATGGCCCGTGTAGTCATAGATCGCCTTGGCGGTGGGGTTGTTGATGATCGGCTTCCAGGTCTTGCCGGCGTCGAGCGTGCGGTAGATTTCCTCGCCCCCGCGGTTGCCCGCCGTGCTGGCGATCACGACGGCGGGGTTCTTGGCATCCACGGAGACGGCGGCATAACCGCAACCGGGATTGGGGACGGGGGTGATGTTCGTCCAGTCCCCGGAATTAGAATTGAACTTCCACACCGCCCCATCCGTCCCCCCGCCCGGGCCTGGTGCCGTGCTGTACGAAATGTACAGCGTTCCGTCCGCTGCCCAGATGCCATGCGTCGGGCGCAGCGTGGTCAGCTGGCCGGGTACCGCTTCCCAGGTGGCGCCGGAATCCTTGGTGCGGAAGAGGCTGTTCTGGCCCATCAGGGAGACACCCGCGTAACTCGTGCTGCTGGCCTTGCCCTTGCTGCCGGTGCGGGGATCGTAGACCACGAAGATGATCCCATCGCCCCCGCCGCCCGGCCCGCGCCCGCCGCGCGCCG
>CAIPTQ010000042.1 GCA_903868035.1 uncultured Phycisphaerales bacterium | reverse complement strand
TGCACCCTTGGCAAGTCCCTGTAGGACTCTCTGCACCAGAGGCTTCGGCAGTGTCGTTACCTCCACTGGCCGCTCCGATTCCTTCCGGCTGGAACGTGCTTGCTTGCCGGGCGGGAGTCACACCCGCTGAAACACAACGCCTTTTCACGGCGCACGGAAATTTGATTTTCGCGAATGTTGGCGCGGCGGTGAGGGGTGGGGTGGGCGGGGGCGATTTTAGTAGAAGCATCTTGCCACTCCATGAGGTCCACTTCCGTCAACTTCATGTGGACTTCTGTCAACTTATGTCGACTTAGTGTCGACTTTGGTCAACTTTTGGCCACTTTTTTTCGCCCCAAAAACACGTTTTCCCCAATGCCCATCAACAGATTCCGCTCTTTGCGCCCCTCCCCCGCCACCGGCAAAAACCGCGCGCACCGGCCCAATTTCACAAAAAAAGCCGTCATTACACACATATTTTCTTTGCTCACGGCGCGGTGGCCGGAGCGCCGGGGGGGGCGACCGGTGTGCCGCCGAAGGGGGACAGGCCGCGGGAGGGGTTGGTTGTGGCGGCAGGCGCGGGCGGTCCGAGCATCAGGCCCTGGAAGCCGGAGCTGGGCGCGGTGCCGACGGCGCCGGGATTCAGGAGACTCCCGGGTCGCGGGGTGATGCCGGGGATTTGGAACGTGGGGGAAGTGGCGGCGGACTTGACGGGAATCATGGCGGCGAGGCGCGGGGTGTCGCGGCGGTCGGGGAGGGTGGCCAGGCGGTCCTTGGCCAGCTCGATCACGGGCGAGCCGGCGAAGAGTTTGTTGTCGATTATGAGTTGGTATTCGGCTTTGGCTTTGTCCCACTCGCCCTGGTCTTCGTAGACGCCGGCGATGCCGATGTGGGCCTTGGAGTTGATCAGCGGATCTTCGCCCTGGAATTCGAGGGCTTTGGTGAAATAGTCGTAGGCCTTGCTGAGGGCGGCGGGGCGGCTCATCTTCATCTGATCGAGCGCCTCGGGATTGGCCGCACTTTGCCCATACATCAGGCCCATCCGCAGACAGGCCTGGGCCTTGACGGACTTGAATTCGCTGTTGGCGATGAGGGTGTCCAGCGCCTCGGGGGACGTGGCGCCGCTCAATTCCGCATAGGCGGCATAACGGGCGTTTACCTGTGATTGTTTGCGATAATTCCAGTACTGATACCCCAGGAACGCCAGCGCCAGTATCAGCAAAATGTAGGAGCCGTTCTGCTTGAGAAACGCCCACAGGCCGTACTGAAGCCAATTGGCCAGGTCATTCTCGCGCATTTCGTGGCGTTCTTCGGCTTTCATGCCCGGCAACTCCTGGGAAAATGGGTCGATGCAAGAGGGATTATTATAATGACATTGGCACGCCGGCGAAAGCGATGAATCGTGGGGCGTTGATGAGGCCTATCATCGCCTGCGCGAGGAGGCCGCGTTGTTGGGAACGGTTCCTCGCCCGCGCTGACGCTACGGGTTCCGTCGGCAAGATGTGTGAAATCCGCTCCCGCGGCAACATTCTTGATGACCTTATTCGCAACCGGGCCGCATCTGTGGTAAAAAGGCGTATTCTTTGAAGAAGGAGTTCTCCATGTTCATGTTGCCGCGTCTCTGTGCCGCGCTGGGCGCGTTGGCTGTGCTGGCCGGCGCCAGCCTCATTTCCGCCCAGAGCATGCCCGCGTCGGCCGCCCCCAAACCCCTGTCGGATTTGAAGATTTCCCTGATGGACGGCTCGCTGCTTGCCGGCAAGCTCTCCGTCACCGAGCTGGGGATCGACACCAAGTTCGGCGCGCTCAAGGTTCCCATCGACCAGATCACCGCCTTCATGCCCGGCTTGCAGAGCCACCCGAAATTCCAGCAGACCGTCAACGGCTACATCAACGACCTGGCCGCCGACGCCTTTGCCGACCGCGAGAAGGCCCAGCAGGCCCTGGTCAAGCTGGGGCCGGACATCCGCGGCGAACTCGAGCGCCAGCTCAAGGGCGCGGATAACGAGAAAGCCATCCGCCTGCAGAAAATCCTTGAGGATTTCGATTCCGCCGCGGGGGATGAGGTCGACAAAACCCACGCCTGGCTGAACGATGATGTCATCATCACCCCGGGTTTCACCGTCGTGGGCCATATCACGACCCCCGGATTTTCCCTCGCCGGCAACTACGGCACGCTGCAGATCAAAATGGAGGATGTCCGCGAAGTCCGCCGCGAGGGCGGCGAACCCGAGGAAATCCGCAAGAGCTTCGCCATCAACGGCACCGCCATCGCCGATCGCATCTACACCAACACCGGCATCAAACTCGCCAAGGGCGATCAACTGATCATCACCGCCGGCGGCACCATCATGATGACCCCCTGGGGCAACAACCAGACCTCCACGCCCGATGGCTCCTCCAACTGTGGCACCGTGAATTCGGCCCTGGGCATCTACACCGGCACGCTCATCGGACGCCTCGGCGACGCCGGCCCGATGATCAAAGTCGGCAGCAAACTCACCTGGACCGCCGACAAGCCGGGGGTCTTCTTCCTGGGAATCGCCTGCCAGAGCAACTACTCGGGCAACTCGTTTCCGGGGGCGTATGACGTGAAGATTCGCGTGGTCAAGAAGCAATAGCCAGTGATTAGTGGTCAGTGGCCAATGGTCAGTGGTCAGTGCGGCGCTGCATATAGAGCACGTCCAGCCAGCGGTCGAACTTGAAACCCACCTTGATGAGGCGGCCGGCCTCGACAAAACCAAACTGCCGGTGCAATGCGACGCTGGGTTCCTGGTCGGCGGAGATCAGGGCGATGATGCTGCGGTAACCCAGTTCATCGGAGCGGCGGATGAGATCCGCCAGCAGGGCGCGGCCGATGCCCCGGCGGTGCCAGTCCGGGTGTACGTAGACCGAGTCTTCCACGGTGAAGCGGTATGCCGGCCGCTCATGCAGGGGGGTTAGCGAAGCCCAGCCGACCACCGCGCCCGCCTCCACTCCGCCTGTATCCCCCGTCCCCGGCATCATGGCCACGGTCACTGGCAACGCCGGGCCATGGCGGTGGAACCATGCCTGGCGCTCCTCGGCGGTAGTGGGGGCAAGCTGGTACGTGCATGTGGAATGCAGGACATAATGGTTGTATAGGGCGTTGATGGCGGGCAGGTCCGCGGGGGCGGCGGGTCGGATCAGTGGCGTCATGGGCGGGTCTCCAATAAAGGCCGCGTTATTTCTACCACATCTTTTGAAAATGGGACATACCGTGCAACAACATCCGGATCATGCCGTTTCCCCGCGCAAATAAAAAGCCCGGGCACACGTGTGCCCGGGCCTGGTTCGGCAGAGTGGATTACAGTTACTACCGCGCGGTCACGGTGGTGGCGAGATGCCACGGCACGCGGAGCGTGCCTGCCACACTGGTGACAACAGTTACCGCGCGGTCACGGTGGTGGTGAGGGTCGAGCGCGTGACGGCGGCGTTTAGTTCGGTAGTCGCAACCGACAGGCGCACCGTGTACGTGCCGCGGGCGCGATACTGGTGGAGCGCCAGGACGACATAGCGGCCGGATTGGGAGGGGTCGCGGACGATCAAACCGGTGGAACTGGTGCTGTCGCCCCAGTTGATGGTGGCTTTCCAGGTGGCGAGGGCCAGGTCGCCGTCGTCGGTGAAGGTGCCCACGGCGGTGACAATGCGGAAGATGAGCGGGGAGGCGGTGATCGAGGTGACGTTGAGTGGAATATCGCCGATGGTGGAGGTGAAGGCGAGGGTGCCGACGGCGGTTGTGCCGTCGTGAATGGCGATGGAGCCGTTGAAGGTACCCTGGTTGGCGAAAGCTTTGCCGGAGATGGAAATGGCGTAGCTGTTCGCACCCAGATCGGTGGGTGCTACAACGGTGGAGGTGCCATCGCCCCAGGTGATCGTGGCGGAATAGACGCCGGCGGGTGTGGGGGCGGTGAATGTGGCTAAGAGGGTATTGTTGAAGGTGAAGTGCTCGACGTCGCTCAGGTCGTTGGCACTGCCGCTAAAAGTGACCGCCGCGGCGGAAACGTCGATCTGGATGATGGGCCAGTCGTCAACGGGATCGTCGGTGGTGGTGAGAATGCTCAGTTGCGTGCCGTCGGCATTGGCGAGGGTCTGGACGAAGGTGCCGGTGGTGGGGTTGTCATAGAGGGTGAACGCCGCGCCGTCGAAGCTGCCGATCTGATTGCCGTTGAATTCCACGAACCAGACGTTGCCCTGGACATCCAGCGCCAGGGCGCCGTAGTTCAGTGAGGTGTCGGGACCGGCATTGCCGGCGGTGAAGGTCGTTTGAACCAGATTATTCCCGTTGATCACCCCATGGACGAGTTGGTCGGGGGAATTCAAGGGATGCGTAGTGGTGTCGGTAGTGTTGGACAAGGTGAACCAGACGCTGCCGTCGGGATCGGCCGCCAGGCCATTGATCAAGTTGGCGTTGTCCACGACATAGGGATTGAGGGAGATGTTCGTGCCGTCAAAGGAGGCGTAGGCGACGCGGTTGGTGCCCAGAATATTTGGTGTGGCGAGCACTTCCAAAGCACCCATGCCGATCCACACGGAATCCGCGCCGCTGGCGGAGATGATGGTGGCGACGGAATCTTGTACCGAAGCGTCCGTCTCGTAAGTGGTGACCGAATGCGTAACGTGATCCATGAGACCAATGACGTTGGTATGGGTATTGGAGGTATAGTTGCCGAAGCCGAGAAACCAGACGTCGCCATTGCCGGTGACAGTGATGGCAGTGGGGGATTCAGTAGTGTTGGGTAGGATTGTTTGCGTGATTGTGGTTGTGCCAGTTGTGGCGGTGGCGGTGTCGATGTCATCGATGGCCCCGAACGCATCGGCGGCAAAGATGTGCCCATTGGCCCCGCCGGCGAAGGCGACAGGCGCACAGGTGTTCGCATCCAGCGCGATGGACTTCACGACCGCCTTATCGACGATCTGGTCGAGCGAGGAATTGTTCACGTTGTAGACCCACAGCGCCCCGTTGGAATCATACGCGGCGCCACCGATCGCCAGCCCGGTGGGATACGAAGTGATGGTGGCCGACAGAAGTGTCCGCGGTTCGAGCATCTCCAGATGCCGCAGCGCGCGGGGGGCGCGTTTTCGGGAATTTGGGGAAAGAGTGCGCTTCATAGAAATTCCTCCTGATAAAAAAAGGGCCTGCCGTTGAATAACAGAAAACCGCAAGTCAGGATGCTGCCGTCGTAACCTGCCCTGCGTGTGCGTGTCTGGCACAGATCGCCAAGAGACAAGACGAAACCGGAAAGGAATCGCCTTATCTTGAGCGGCCGCGTCCGGAATGCAAGAAAAATCCGGGCATATTTTTCGGACGCGGCTTTCGACTCATCGGAGAGCGTTTCTCTGAAACTTCAATGTTTTCGGACACTTACAGATTTCTCAGCCGCCGGAAAAACACCGGATTGCGTGAATTGGATGGACGCGAATTATCGCGTGCTGAACGGGTTCTGTTTGTCCCCTGAATACCCCTGTGTAATTGCGTTCGTGGGGATTGAATCATGGAATGGGGACTCCATGGCACGCTTGTCCTTCTTCTGCGAAAATGCCGCTACAGGCACCCCATAGGATGCAGGACGCCCATGGATGACATCTCCCAATGGCTGGAAGACGCCGGCGCGCGGCATGCCGCCGGAGAACTTGGCGATGCCGAGCAGCTCTACCTTCGTGTTCTGGCCCGCGAGGCGCGAAATGTTCCCGCCCGCTGCGGCCTGGGCGTGCTGCTGTCGCAAACCGGCCGACACGTGGAAGCGCTCGCCCACTTCCCGCGCGACATCGTCCTGCGCTCGGGCAGCACACTGCTGCTGATCGCCCTGGCCGGCTCGCTGCTGGCGACGGGCGATGCCGACGCTGCCCTGCCGTACCTGAAGCAAGCGCTCGCAGTCGATCCCGCGTGCCCGGAGGCCCACAACACGCTGGGGGCGGCATTGCACGAGCAGGGGCGGATACTCGATGCGGTGCTGGCGTTTCGCGAGGCCATCAAGCATCGCCCTGCTTTTCCGGAGGCATTCTACAACCTGGGCCGCACGCTGTACGCCGGCGACATGCCGGGCGAGGCGCTCCAAGCGTACGCGACGGCGCTGCGGTATCAGCCGGGGTATGCCCAGGCGCTGCTCAATATGGGGTTCGCCCAGCGCGACCTGGGCCGGCTGGACGAGGCGGCGTCGAGTTTCCGCCTGGCGATGACGGTGCGCCCCGGCTATGCCGAGGCGATGCACAACCTGGGCGTCTCGCTGGCCGAGCAGGGGCAGGCGGCGGTGGGCGTGGCGTGGCTGCGCCGGGCGGTGGAGACCGACGCGGCGAACATGGCCGCGCACAGCGCGCTGGCGTATCTGCTGCTCTTCGATCCGGCGAGTACGGCCGGGCAACTGCGGGCGGAGGCCGCGCGGTGGAACCAGCGCCATGCGGCGGCACTGGCGCCGGCGCAGGCCGATTATCCGCAGGACCGCGATCCGCACCGCAAGCTGCGAATCGGGTATGTGTCGCCGGATTTCCGGGCCCATGCCGAATGCCGGTTCATGCTGCCGCTGCTGGAGAACCACGATAGCACGCAGTTTGAAATCCACTGTTATTCCAGCGTCCGCAAGCCGGACGAGATCACGGAGCGGATGCGGTTGCGGGCCCACGTCTGGCATGAGGTGCGTGCGCTTTCGGATGCCCAGTTGGCCGCGCGGATTCGCGCGGACCGCATCGACATCCTGCTCGACCTGACGATGCACATGGAGCATCACCGGCTGTTGGTGTTCGCGCGGCGGCCCGCGCCGGTGCAGATCTCGTGGCTGGCGTATCCGGGGGTGACAGGGCTGGCGACGATGGATTATCACCTGACGGACAAGTATCTGGCTCCGGCAGGTGACGCGCCCGCCGCCGAGCGGCCGCTGTGTCTGCCCGACTGCTGGTTCTGCTATCAGGCCGCGCCCGATCTCCCGGAGGTCGCGCCACTGCCGGCGTTGGCCAGCGGCCACATCACCTTTGGCTCGCTCAACACCTTCCGCAAAATATCGCCTGAGGTGCTGGCCCTGTGGGCGCGGCTCCTCCAGGCGGTGGAGAAGGCGGGCACCCCATCGTCATTGATCATGATTGCCCCCGAAGGCAGCCATCGGCAGGCGCTGGTGGACTACTTCCAGTTGCAGGGCATCGCCGCTACCCGGCTGGAGCTGCTGGCGCCGATGCGCTATGCCGAGTATCTGGCGACGTGCCACCGCATCGACATCGCGCTGGATCCCTTCCCCCACGCCGGCGCGACGACCACGCTCGATACGCTGTGCATGGGTGTGCCGGTGCTTTCGCTTTGCGGCAACACGCCGGCGGGCCGGCTGGGCGAGAGCATTCTCACCAACGCCAATCTGGCCGACTGGCTGGCGCGGACGCCCGCGGAGTATGTGGAGAAAGGCGTGGGGTTTGCCGGCGACCTGCCGCGGTTGGCCAACCTGCGTGCCACGTTGCGCGAGCGCATCGCACGGTCGCCCCTGATGAACGCCCCGCGATTCGCGCGGCATTTTGAACAGGCGCTGCGCGGTGCGTGGCATGCATGGTGTGAGACACCCCAGTGAAGAACACGCCTTGCAGGTTGAGCGCGTAGGCCCAAGGATTGCAATCCCGGGGCTTGATGGGCGCGAGATTCATATGGAATCCGGAGGAGATGCGTCACCCTCGGGCCGGCGGTTTCAGCCATTGCAGTTGCTGCTCGTAGTTGTCGGAAAGTTTGTATTTTTTGATGAGATCCTTGACGGCCGCGCCCAGCACCTCGATGCGGCTGAGGTTGTATTCGCCCATGCCGTTCTGGCTGCAGAACGTCAGATAACCCACCTTCGCCGGGTCGATGCCCATGAGTTCCACCCCGACGCGGTCGGCGGCCAGCCAGTCCAAACTGGCGACGCAGACGCGGTGCTCGACCGGCGTGCCCTGTACGGGTCCGTTGCCTTCCATGCCCTGGGAGCCGTCGATGAGGGCCAGATGCGGGTGCAGGCGGGGGGCCAGGGCGGCGAGGTTGTAGTTGATGCCGTAGATGCCGCTGCCATGGACGATGGGCTTGTCGTTGCCCCCGCCAATTTTGAGGGGGGCGCCCAGGACGATGTTCTTGAGCGAGAGCGTGGCGACGGCACGGTCGTGGGTCTTCATCTTGGCGGCGGAGATGATGAAGCTGTTGGGGTCCAACAGCAGCTTGGAGAAGCGGACGGGATGCGGGCGGAGGTCGGTTTCATCGAAACACGGGAGGACTTCAAAGCCCTCCTTGTCCAGGTCCAGCATTTTGACGCCGTACTTGTTGGCGATGGGGCTGTAGCCCAGGACCGCAAAACCATCCAGCGCCGCGCCGGTGGCGTCGGATTCGGCGATGACCACTTGCGCGAGCTTGCCGATGGACTTGAGGAATTCGAGCGTGCCTTCGAGGGCCTTGTCGCTGGTGCAGGCCAGGGCGTTGCTGGAGAGCACGCCATTGGGCTTGAGGATGATGCGTTTGGCGCCGATGGCGGCGGCGATTTCCTTCTCGAAGGTCTTGAGGGCCTGGAAGGCGTTGTTGGCGCTGTCGGCGCCGGTGGTGAGGGCGACGCGGGTTTTGGCGGGGGCGGTGGCCGTCGTCGCCGCGATGGGCCGCGTGGGCGTGGCGGCCAGCGCCGGCCGGCCCCAGCGCGTGGCGGCGAAGGCGGCCGCGCCGCCGGCCAGAGTCACCTTGAGGAAATCACGCCGGGAATGTGGCAAGGCCATGTGGTATCTCCTGTCCGTATCGGGACAATCATGTACAGGCAGCGTAGAGAACCGCGGGGGTGTGGTCAAGTATGTTGAGTAATGTTAATATATTATGAAGAACATGCTGCGTTTGCAGGGTTGAAACGAGTGGTTCATTCCGCGCGAAATTGCGGGTGATATCAGAGCTGCGACCGTAAGGGAGCGACCGTATTGTCCGCAATTTTCAGTGGAAAGATCCGCTCGCCCGGTGTGGCAACACCCGGCAATACGCAGGACATGGCTCACGGCATCGGCAGCAAGCCCTCGAATCGCACTTTCCAGTTCTTCGGGAATCCCGGGGCGCGTTCCGTGGCCCCGTCCCACCCCGCCGCCATCATGGCCGCCGCTGACAGCCACCCGCCGTTGGCCGGGAAATACATCGGAGTCTGGTCCGGCCGGCGGACGGTGTAGCCGGAGGGCATGAAGGGGTTCTGGCCCTCGTTGTATTTGCCCGACAGCAACTGTATCGCCAACTCCGGCTCGTTCAGGCGGGCGGCGCACATCGCCCACATGGAGGTGCCCCAGGTGACGGCGGTTTGCACGCCGGCGGCGTTGCGCGTGGCGGCGTGGAGCGTGTTGCGCATGGCGGCCAGGTCGAGGTCCTTGTTGGGAAGGATGCCGCCGAGGAAGGTGGTCATGGAGGCGGCGGAGTTTTCGGCGGGGAGTTCGACGGCGGGGTAGACGCCGTTGCGGACGGTGAGGGGGGCGAGGCCGGCGAGGACTTTGTCATAGAGTTCGTCGCGCGGCAGGCCGAGGCGCACGCGCCATTCCTGGGCGGTTTGGAGGCCCCATTTCCAGTAGCCCAGTTCCAGCGTGGGGTTGAGGTTGTGGGCGTAGTCAGTGTGTTTTTCGTCGGCGGAACCGACGCCGGGGCCCAGGACGTATTGTTTGCGGGCGGGGTCGTAATCGACGAAGGTGGCCATGTAGTCGGCGGTTTGGAGGACGATGTCCTGATATTTTTCAAGCGCCGCTTTGCCGCCGTTGTCTTTCTTCTGCGCCCGCCACACCAGTTCCGCAAGATAAATCGGATGCGGCTGCTGCCAGACCAGCACCGGGCCGACGCCGGAGGGGCTTTCCATGCCGCTGGGGTCGGTCATTTTGGACCACTTGACGCCTTTGGCGCCTTCGCGTTTGGCCATGGCCTGCCCGGCGGGCATCATGGCGGGAAGGGCGGCGAGGCTCTTTTCGAGGATGTCGGCATGGCCCCACAGCGCCCAGTGCGCGGCATGCCACCAGTACATCTCCATGTGGTACTTGCCGAACCAGGAGTTGACGCCCAGGCCGGTTTCCTGCGGGGGGATGGAGCCCGAGTCGTGGACGGCCATGACGAATTGGGAAAGGATGAGGCGGCGCTCGAGTTCGGCGGCACGGGGGTCGTCGTTGCCGGAGAGGTCGATGATGCCGCCCTTGGTCCAGTAGGTTTTCCAGTGGTCGGTGGAGGCGGCCTGCACGGCGGCGGGGGTGTCGGGGAGGTCGGCGGTGACTGGCAGGTCCGCGGCGGGTGTGTTGGGGAAGTCAACGGCGAAGGGTTTGGGCGAAAACCAAGCGGTGAATTCCAAGCGGGGAGTGGTGGCGGAAAGAAGGAACTGGTGCTTGGCGGTCTCGACGAGGGCGGCACGATCGGACCAGCGGGTGCGCACGAAATAGCGGGTATCGTCGAGAGTGTGTGTGAAGTCGGCCGACAACGGGATGATCATGCCGCCACCGCCGTTGCGGACCTCGACTTTGGCCAGCGTGGTGGTATGAGCGTCGGGCTTGGTCCAGTCCTGATAGTCGGGGCCGAAGGAATTGGAGGAGTACGGAAACGCCAGGCGAATCTTCAGCCGCCCGGCGGCAATCAGCGGCGACTCCACCACCGTCGCCACCTCGTCGCGCTGCGGATGGGCCGCCGTCGTCACCTGTACCTTGACCCCATCCACCTCAAACGTGCTGGATGCGATCCCCGTCCACAGGTCGATCTTCTCGGATATATTTTTCAAGTCCGTGATCGCCACCTTGCTCCTGTCGGCATGGGTCATCTCCAGCCCAATCCGCCCCAGCCCGAACCGATGCGGATTCCCCCGCAGGTATGCCGCATCCGGCGGCGGGGTGGTGGTGTTGGCGCTGGGATACACAAACGTGCGGTCATACTTGGGCACCACCGTCATCGTAAACTTGTCCAGCGTGAACCCCTCGGGATTGGGAAAACTGTGCCAGCCCCACGTGGAGAGGATGCCGATGGGCATCGACTTCTCGTAATATTCCGGGAACGACTGCAACCCCGTCACGTCAAAGTTGAACGCGAACTCCCCGTTGCCCACCGCCATCGCCCCCATCGGACTGAGCATCTTGACCTCGATGTTGTGCCGTGACACCACCGCCTGGCGGTCAATCGGCCCCACCGCCGCCGGCACGGTCTGCCCCGCCGCAGCGCCGGCATATAATCCCAAAACCGCCACGGTAACGCATCGCGCAAGCAGGCTTCGCATCGGTATCCTCCAGTCAAGTGCCGCCACATCATACCCATTCCCCCCGTCCACAGCCCACGGTCCATCGGTCAGGGCGCCACGGTCAGTTCCACAACGGCGCTGTCACATTGCGCCTTCAGCGGCAGGTCCAAACCCTTGCCCATGAGATCGGCGCCCGTCAGCGTCTGCCCATCCTGCGCGATTTGCGATTTGGCGTTCTCCGGCAGATTCAACTCCCGCACCTTGTAGCGGCGGGCAGCGGCCAGCCCCGTGAGGGCCAGCGGCTTGGCCGTGCCGGCGGCGGTTTGATAGGCGAAAACGATCGCGCGTGAACCGTCCGCCGACAGATACATCAGTGATGTTCGCGGCCCCTGCGTGGGCGCTTCAAATCGGTACTGGTCGCCAAACAGCACCACATCCCGAATCTGCTTATACACGGCAATTCCCGCCGCCGCGGTTTTCAAATCCGCCGCGCTGAGCTTGGACAAATCCATGTCCAGCCCCAGCGCCCCGGACATCGCCACATCAAAGCAGAACTTCATCGGCCGGTTCCCCATGCGCGTCACATGATCGCTCATCACGGCGGCCGGGAAGAGCAGCGAGTAGCCGTACTGCATCCGCACGCGCTCCAGCGGGTCGGTGTTGTCGCTGGGCCAGAACGAATCGAAGTAGCGCAAGGCCCCGTAATCCACGCGCCCGCCGCCGCCCGAACACAGCATGATCTGCACCTTGGGATGCCCCTGGGAGATGCGCTCCATGATGTCATACAAGGCCCAGTTGTAGTCGATCCACAGGTTCTGCTGCTCGTCGGCCTTCAGGTACGTCGAGCCGGGCTGCGTGATGAAGCGGTTGCAGTCCCACTTGACGTAGGCGATCTCGGGGTTCTTGGTCAGCAGGTCGTCCACGATGTGGAACGCAAACTCTTTAACCTCCGGCCGCGTGAGGTCCAGCACAAGCTGGTTGCGGAAAAGGTCCAGCGTGCGATCGGCCTGCTGAATGGCCCAATCGGGGTGCTGCTCGAAAAGCCGGCTCTTGGGATTCACCATCTCCGGCTCCACCCAGATGCCAAAGCGCAGCTCGCGTTTCTTGGCTTCATCCACCAGATACGAAATGCCACGCGGCATCTTGGTGGTGTTGACCTCCCAGTCGCCCAGGCCGGCCTTGTCGTTGTCGCGCGGGTATTTGTTGGCGAACCAGCCGTCATCGAGGAGGAAGGTCTCGACGCCGAGGTTGCGCGCCCCGTCGAAGAGACCGACGATGCGGTTTTCATTGAAGTCAAAGCCCGTGGCCTCCCAGTTGTTCAACAGGATGGGCCGCGTCTGCGTGGGATTCCGCAGCGCGTACATGCGCGCCCAGCGGTGGAAGTTGCGCGAAAGCTGCCCCTTGCCGGCGTTGGAGTAACCCCACAGCATGGCCGGGGTCTTGAAGAGCTTGCCGGCGGCCAGGCGGTAGGCCGAGTCATACGGGTTCATGCCGCAGACGGCGCGGAGGCGGTGGTTTTCGATTTCGAAGGCGTATTGGAAGGAGCCGGACCATTCCAGCGTGCCGCCGAAGACTTCGCCGGTGGTTTCGGTGACCGGCGGGCGAGCCGCCTCGGGGCGCGGCGGATCATACGCCGTGGGCGCCAGCAGGAACGATTTGGAGTGAAAGTAATCCGCTCGCGTCCCCAACTTCGAGTCGATCACCTTCATGCCCGGTGTGAGGCGGTCTTCCACCTCATGCATTTCCTTGGCCCACTCCCCGACAAAATGCGTCAGCGTCGCCCCGACCGTATTGGCAAAGCTCGGTGCCGACGAGGCGAAGCGCTGCAGGACGATGGGGCCGGATTCCTGGTGCGTGATTTCGGACCATTGTTCGATGATGTCCTGGGCGCGGTAGGCGCGGAAGACGAGGGTGACGAACAGGGGGTATTTGCGGTCCTTGAAGGAGATGCGCGTTTCAGTGCGGTTGTCGTCGAGCTTCTGCATGGTGTGTTGTACGTAGGCCAGATCGGTGGAGGTGTTCCCGTCGGCATGCACGGCCAATAGTGCCGGCTCAAATACATATTCCACCCCGGCGGTGGGATAAACCTCCTCATACTTGGCGGCATTGTCCCCCTTGGGGCCGGGTGTGAAGGGCCTGATAGTGGTGGGCGCGCCGAAGGAGAGGCTGATGAGATGGCCGTTGTAGTGCTGCATCCGAATCTGGAAATGCTCGGTGTCCACCGTAAGCTGGTCGTTGCCCGTCAGCGGCGGCGCGGGCGCGGGGGTGGTGGTTTGAGCGTCAGCGGCGGAAGCAAGTAGGGTCACGGCAAGAACCGCTCCCGCAAAGACACGTTTCATGGGGAAACTCCTGGCAACGTATGCAACTATACCAACGCCAGCCCATGCGCGGACGATGACGCCGGGCCAGGACCGCCCACGGAAGTCCAGCGCGGCATCATACGGTGAATAATGGAGAACACGCAATAATGAACGAACTGTTCCCCTCGCGGGGAATACCGTGTTTGGTGGAGGCGGAACATCGAGGATTTTACCCGCCGGCGCCCGGATCCACGTAGGTGGTGTCATCCACGGGTTGGAGATCCACGTTGGGATCTATCGCGTTCGGGTCCGTAACACCTGGTTGCACGGCACCGCCACGTGTGCCGCGGCGACCGACGCCAGGCTGCGGTTGCGGGTTCTGTGTACCCCGCTGTGCGGGTTGCTGCACACCGCCGGGATTCCGGCCCTGCTGCACGGGATTCTGCGCCCCCTGGCGACCACCTTGCTGCACGGGATTCTGCGCCCCCTGGCGGCCACCTTGCTGCACGGGATTCTGCGCCCCTTGGCGGCCACCTTGCTGCACGGGATTCTGCGCCCCCTGGCGGCCACCTTGCTGCACAGGATTCTGCGCCCCCTGGCGGCCACCTTGCTGCACAGGATTCTGCGCCCCTTGGCGGCCTTGCCTGGCCGGAGCAGCGGCAACGGCGGGTTCAGGTGGCGTTACCTGTGGCGTATCCACGGCGGCGACCTGGTCGGATGCAGGCTTTTTAGAGTAATTGTTGATGACGCCCCAGCCGACCAGCGAGACGGCGAGCAAAACCGCCAAAATCATGGCACCATTCACTAACCAACGTTTCACATCTTCATTCATCACATGTCTCCTCTAGCCCTGATGCCTTCCCCTTAAAGCGACATGGAACCGGCTCAATTTTACATAAACCTTTTGGTCGCTTGAGGTTACAGCACAATAATGTACCCTTGAACCGGGCAAAATAGTCCAAGCCATGTAGCTTCACGGTTGTCATTGTCAAAAGTTACGAACCATTCGGCACCCGGAGGCAAACCGATGACCGGCAAGTAATGCATTCACTTTAAGAAATGTTTGTGGTTTGCGAACAGCCACGTCAGGACGACGAATGGCTTTGACACTGGGCGCGGTAGGATTCGAACCTACGTAGGCATAAAGCCAACGGGTTTACAGCCCGTCCCTTTTGGCCGCTCAGGCACACGCCCTCAAGATGCGGGGCATCTTAGCAACTTATGGGAATTTTTCCAATCCCCCACAACCCCCCCTGCCAGTTCCGACCACCCATCACTCACAAACACACTTCCCGCAGGTTCTGCCCGTCCACCGACCGCCGCAGCAGCAGATAGATGATCGTGTGGCTCGAAAAATAATACGAAATCACATACGCCCCGATCCCCGAGATCAGCAGGTACAACCAGAAGTGCAGCAGCAGCGCCCCGAAAAACTCAGGCCAGCTCAGCACGTACCAGTTCACCCGTGCCGCCAGGTTCATGAACTGCGGCGTCGGCCACATCGTCTCCAGTGCCGGCACGCCGGACAGCGCCCCGTAATGCGCCCCGAATAAATCCATCCCCCACCCCACAAACGTGTGCGTCAAAAACAAAATCAGGAACACGGCGAACGACACGAACAAGAACGTCACCACCCCGTACACCAGCGACGTCACCGTGTAAAACGCCAGCCGCCACGGCCGCGCGTATACGTACGCAAACGACCGGCTCATCGCGTCAAACGAGTCCGCCCCCTCCACGGCAATCGTCGGGTACAGCAGGTTGAACCCGCCGAGAATCCCCAGCAGCAGCAGCATCAACACAAACGACACGCCCAAAAACGCGAAGAACACCAGCCCGATGACCACCGGCCCGATGTACGGCAACGCCCCGAACATCGCCACCACCGCCATCACCAGCCCGATGGCCAGCAGAATCAGAAACGGCGCCACCGGCGCTTTGACGAACACCCACAGCCGCCGGATGGTGAACAGGAAGACATCCTTCAGCGGCGCCCGCTCGATCCCCGCGAGTTCCAATGCCGAGAGCCGTGCGATCGACGCCCCGGCCAGCGCCAGCATCAGCAGCGCGAAGACCGCCAGCACCGTCAGCGACACCAGGTACGCCAGTCGATAGCACATCATCTTGAGCCATCCGCCGAAGGTGTCGGCATTGGCGGGTCGCCATTGCATCGGTGCCGTGCCCGCGAACAGCCAGCGCGGGGCGGTGATCGTCATGTTGGCGATGCAGCCCAGCACGGTGTCGGAGCGCCACAGGCGGCCGGGATCGCGCGCCAGCAGGCCGTCGGAGACGGCCTGGCCCGGAAAGCCCGCGCCGCCGGGCGTGGCGACGGGCGTCACGCGCACGAAGGCCAGCGTGTTGTCCACCATGCGGTTGAATTGATCCATTTCGTAGGCCAGGAAGGTTTGGAAAATGCCTTCACCCAGGGCGCGGTTCAGGCGGTCCAGTTTGAACTGGAGGTTGGCGGCGGCGGTTTTGCGGGCCTGCTGTTCGATTTCCTCAGGTGTGCCG
>CAIPTQ010000041.1 GCA_903868035.1 uncultured Phycisphaerales bacterium | reverse complement strand
GTGAGTTGTTGGGCGGGGGCGAGGGGGACGAAGCCGCGGGTTTTCTGCCAGGTGCGGCCGGCCTCGCATTTTTGGAGATAGTTGGCGACCTCGTCGATGTCATCCATCATGTGGAAGAGGTTGAGGTCGGTCTGGTGGATGGTTTGGAAGCGTTCGGCCATCATCTCGCGGAGCCATTCGCCCAGGCCGGTCCAGAATTCCGAGCCGAAGAGAATGACGGGGAAGGGGTCGATCTTCATGGTTTGGATGAGGGTGAGGGATTCGAAGAGCTCGTCGATGGTGCCGAAGCCGCCGGGGAAGCAGACGAAGGCGTGGGAGTATTTGATGAACATGACCTTGCGGACGAAGAAGTAGTGGTGGGTGAGGGAGATGGTCTGGTGGGGGTTGGATTTTTGCTCCATGGGGAGGGAGATGTTCAGGCCCACGGAGATGCCGCCGGCATCGCGGGCGCCCTTGTTGGCGGCGTCCATGATGCCCGGGCCGCCGCCGGTGATGACGGCGAAGCCGCGCTGGGCCAGGGCGGCGCCCATTTTGACGGCGAGCTGGTAGTATTTTTCGCCGGGTTGGGTGCGGGCGCTGCCGAAGACGGAGACGGCGGCGGGTACGCGAGCCATGGTTTCGAAGCCTTCGACGAACTCGGCCATGATGCGGAAGATGCGCCAGAGGTCCTGGTGGCCGGGTTCGGCCTTGTTGAGCATTTCGTCGGGTTGGGACATGGGGACTCCACATTCAAGTGCCAATTACCAAGGGCCGATTGCCGATACCGCACACGCAAGCCGGCATTTCACTTTATCGGTTGCAGGACGGACATTCCCTTGCTACGAGGCTTGGCCGCGGATTTTTTCAGGGCCGTCTCGATTTTTTTAAGCGTTCGCACCGTGGGAGAATGTTTGCCGGACTCGAGGCGGGAGAGGGTTTCCTGGCGGAGGCCGGCGGCATCGGCAAGCTGCTGCTGGCTGAGGCCCGCGGCGCGGCGTTCGCGGATGATGTCCCGCGCGATGGAGGCGTCGATGAAGGGCAACGCGGGGCGGTAGCCTTGGGTATCCGCCGGTGGCAGCGGCGGCAAATGGTCGTGGCTGGTATCAATGAGCTTCCGGTACTGCGCCTCGGCGATCAGCACGTAACGTTTTCCCTCGATTTCGATGACGGGCAGGCGGCTCATGATCTACTCCTCGTAAACATCACGCCGATGGCCGATTTTCTCGACGTAAATGGTCGCGCCAGAAACACGGAACAGGACGCGATAATCACCCGTGCGCTTGCGATACCAACCGGCCAGGTTGTCGCGGAGCGGTTTGGCGCCGGAAACGGCGGGCCAGCGTTCAAGTTCCATCAGCATCGCCCGGATGCGCAGGCGAATGACTTTGGGCAGCCGGAGAATGGATTGTTGGGCATCTCCGCTTAGAAGAACCTGCATGACACTACGTCCTTTCACCCATTATGACATATATGTCATAAAAAGAAAACGGCACTACGAACATTCACTCCCGGCAGCCCTCGCAGCCGAAGCGGGATTTTACCTCCTTGAGCCAGGCGACGACGGCCTGCTGGTCCACGTAATAGTAGAGGTTATTGGAGTGGCGGCGGCCGTGGATGAGGCCGGCCTGGGCGAGGATTTTCAGGTGATGCGAGACGGTGGGCTGGCGGAGGCCGAGTTCCCCGGCGAGTTCGACGACGTTGTACATCGCGGCGCAGATTTGTTCGCGGGGGAGGAGCTGCATGATGCGCAGGCGCGTGGTTTCGCCGAGGGCCGCGAAGGTTTGGGCGAAGCGGTCGTCAGCGGGGATGGCGCGGACGGCCCGGGGCTTGCGCGGGGCGCGGGGGCGGAGGGCGGGGGATTTGACGTCCCGGAGCATGAATCAATCCGAGCAAAAAAAGGCCCGGGGAGGGCGCTCCCCGGGCCGGGGATTTACGAAGGCACGGCGACCGGGGGCAGCTTGAGCGCCTTGACGGTTTCCAGGGCCGGCTCGGCCCGCAGGGCGGCCAGGGCCTCGGGGGAGGGTTCGCTGTCCACATTCAGGAGCATGAGGGCCTTGTCGCCCTGGCGCGAGATGGTCATGTCGGCGATGTTGATGCCGAGCTTGCCGAAGGTATTGCCGACCAGGCCGATGACGCCGGGGCGGTCCTTATTGACGATGAGGACCATGGGACCGGCGGGGATCATGTCCATCCAGTAGCCCTTGATGCCCAGGACGCGGGGCTGGTTGTCGGCGAAGACGGTGCCGAGGATGTTGTGGGTTTTGGTTTGGCCGTCAACTTTTTCGGTGATTTCGAGTTCGATGGAATGCTGGAGGGCGCGTTGGCCGGCCTGGCCCATGGTTTCGCCGCGGATGGTCATACCGCGGGCCTCGGCGAGGTGAAAGGCGTTGACGACGTTGACGGATTCGGTGAGGAAGGGTTTGAGCAGCGCCATGACGGCCAGGCGCTGGAGGGTGTTGGCGATGCGCCGGGGCAGTTCGCCGTTGGTGCGGAGGGTGATGGAGTCGAAGCCTTTTTCGGCGATGGCGGCGAGGATGGCGCCCATGCGCTGGGCGAGGTCGGCATACGCTTTTTCCTGGGGCGAGAGGTTGACCTCCACGCCGCCGGCGTTGACGGCGCCGACGAGGCCCTCGCCGCGGAGATAGGTGAGCAGGCCGGCGACGACGTCGGTGGAGGCGACGGTCTGGGCCTCGGCGGTGCTGGCGCCCAGGTGGGGGGTCACGACCACCTTGGCGCCCAGCGCGAAGAGGGCTTTTTGCTTTTCAAAGAAGACAGCTTCCTCGGCGGCGTTTTTGGGTTCGGGCTCATAGACGTCAACGGCGGCGCCGGCGACGTGGCCGGACTTGATGGCTTCGACGAGGGCGTTTTCATCAATCAGGCCGCCGCGGGCGGCGTTGACGAAGCGGACGCCTTTTTTGCACTGGGCGATGCGGGCGGCGTCGAGGATGGTTTCGCCGCCGGGGGTGTGGAGGGAGATGTAGTCGCACAGGGGGAGGAGGGCGTCGAGATCCTTGATCATGGTGACCTGGCCATCGAGGGCGGTTTGGGCGAAGTAGAACTTGTCGTAGGCGACGACTTTCATTTCCAGCGCCAGGGCGCGTTTGGCGAGGGTTTTGCCGATGCGGCCGAAGCCGATGATGCCCAGGGTCTTCCCGGCGAGCTGGGTGCCCATGAAGGATTTGCGGTCCCACTTGCCGGCGCGGAGGGAGGCGTCGGCGGCTGGGATTTTGCGGGAGAGGGCCAGCATGAGGGAGAGGGCGTGTTCGGCGGTGGTGAGGGTGTTGGCGTCGGGGGTGTTCATGACCAGGACGCCCATTTTGGTGGCGGCGGTGACATCAACGTTATCGACGCCGACGCCGGCGCGGGCAATGGCCTTAAGCTTGCCGGGGTTGGCCAGTTCGGGGGCCTTGATTTTCACGCCCGAACGGATGATGACGCCGTCGTACTTGCCGATAGCCTGGGCCAGTTCACCGGGTTCCCATTTTTCCTGGACCGTCAGTTTGACGTCCGTCTGGGCCTTGAGGATGGCCAGGCCTTCGGCTGCGAGGGAATCGGCGACGAGAATTTCGAACATTGCGGGTACTCCATGCATAAAAAATAACGGTGTGGGAGGCATTGACCGCCCATGCCGCGCGGCAGTATAGAGCAAATAACAGGGCGCAGGAAGCGCAACAAACCGCCAAGTTCTGCGTTGGAAGCAGAACGGAGACAGTGTTGCCCGGGAGCCGGTTACGGGCGCTTGCCGCCGTTTTTTGCGCGAGTTTCTCTACCTGAAGGTGTAATACAGGAGCCCCCATGACCATCTCCAGTCGTTTGTATGTTGCGGCGGCGGTAATCGCCGTCGTATGCAGTGCCCAGGGCCTTGCGTTCGGCGCTGACGCCCAATCCCTGTATCAACAGGCAATTAAGGCCCAAAGCGGGGAGGGCGAGATCAACCTGAAGGCCGCCCAGGCGCTTTTTGAACAGGCCGCCGCCGCGGGAGATGCCATGGCCATGCAGCGGCTGGGGGACATGTATCACGATGGCGATGGAGGCGTGGTCAAGGATTTCGCCAAGGCGATAGAATGGTATCAAAAGGAAGCCGCCTTGGATGACACCAAGCCCGGCACGGGGGCGCTGGGGATGGTGGCCCTGAGCGAAAGTTATGCGCATGGCCGGGGCGTCCCCATGGATGAAAAAAAGGCTGAGGAATGGTTTGGCAAGGCCCTCAAGAGCGGCCAAACGGGCGCGCCCAAGGGCGACAACAGCGCCATGATCGCTCTGGCGTACTGCCTGGCGCAAGGCGGCAAGGATCTCAAGCCCGATCCGGTGAACGCCTGGCAATGGGCCATCAAATCATCCCAGACGCCCAATCCATGGGCGTATGAGATCATGGCCTCGATGTACAGCCGGGGAATGGGCGTGCCGCAGAACGATTCGGAGGCGCTCCGCAACACGCTGTGCGCCGCCCAACTGGGCGTGAGCATGGACATGCTGGTCGTCAGCGAATGCTTCGCCAACGGCGTGGGCGTGAAAAAGGACGAAGCGACGGCCGTCGAATGGGTCAACAAAGCGGTGGCCCGCGGCAACGGCCGGGCCATGGCGGTGCTGGGCAAATACTATCATGAAGGCATCGGCCTGAAACGCAACGATACCACGGCCCGCGAGATGTATGAAAAGGCGATCGCGCTGGGCGACGAATCGGCCCTGGGCTACATGGGCGATCTGCTGATCGCGGCCAAGCCGAGCGATTCGCTGACCGCCATGACGTGGTTTGTGAAGGGGGCCGAGAAAGGGGATGCCCACAGCATGTATCAGGCGGCCAATCTGCTGGTAAGTGACGACAAGGTGCCGCAGAATCTGAACCGGGCCGTGGAATTGCTCATTGAATCGTCCAACCTGGGCAATGGCGACGCCATGGCCGCGATGGGCGAACTGTACCGCGACGGCCGGCGCCGGCCGGGGGGGTCCAAGGATGCGTTGGCGTGGTTCCAGAAGGCCGCAAATGCCGAATCCCCCAGCGGCATGCGCGACCTGGGAGAACTGATGACCCGGATGGCGGACGGCGCCAATCCCTACAGCAACGACGATGATGACAAGCCCATGATGGCCGAGGCCTTCGGCTGGCTGCAAAAAGCCGCCGCCGCGGGCGACCTGGAAGCCGTGGCCGATATCGGCGACGCCTACCTCAACGGCAAGGGCGTGGGCCTGAGCGTATCGACGGCGATCATCTGGTATCGCAAGGCCGCCGAAGCGGGGAGTGTCCGGTCCATGGACGCCCTGGGGGATATTTACAAGAATAACCGCGTTTTGGCGGACTACCAAGAGGCTCTCCGATGGTATCAGAAGGCCGTGGATCTGGGCTATGGCCCCTCGATGTCCGGCCTGGCGGAGATGTATTCCAACGGCCTGGGCATGCAGAACATGCAGAAAAACCACGGCGAGGCCATCCGGCTCTACAAGAAGGCCGCAGATTTGAATGATGGCGGCGGATACTGGGGACTGGGTCAATACCTGCAAGACGGCAAGGTCGTGACGCAGGACCTCAAGCAGGCGGCGGCATATTACGACAAGGCGGCGCAACTGGGGGATATGCGGGCCATGGAAGCCCTGGGCCGCATGTATGAACTGGGTTCGGGCGTGGAGAAAGACCCCGACGAGGCCATGAGACTCTTCACTCGGGCCAGTGACATGGGCAGCCTGTCGGCCTGGAACTGGGTCTTCAGCCATAAGGCGATCAGCGCCGGCGCGGGCACGCAGCCCGGCGCCAGCGGTGGCGGGTCCACCACTATTCCGGCGATACCGAACATACCACCCATCGCGACGATGCCCGCCGGCGGCCGCGGTCGCGGCCCGGGCGGGGGGCGCGGTCCGGGCGGCCCGGGTGGAACACGTGGAGCGGGCGCTCCCGCGCCCGGTTGACCCAGGGCGTGAATGCGCCGGTCGAAGCAGCGCGTTTTTCAGCCGGACATAGCGGCGCAATCCGCGGCGGCGCGATCCGCGAAAAGGCAAGCCCCAGCGATGAGCGGCCGTATGGTTGCTTCAGCCATTTGTCACCTCCGCCACAGAATACCGCATGTGGCCCGTCGAAAGCATTCCGGCCAGTGTGCCAGTCTGGCACGTTGGCACTATAATCCCGCGAGAGCAGATTTCACTCGTTCGTAGCGGTAAGTTCCGCGAAAAGGCAAGCCCCAGCGAGAACAAACTTGCGAAGAAACGATAGGGTCGCATGAAAACCGCTCTCGAAGGAGTTTTTATGTCCAAATCCAAAGCCCCGGTTCCGGACAAATCCTGGCAGGCCCGCATTGGCGCCGCCCAGGATGCGCTGGCGGTGCAGTTCGTCGAGTCGCTGTCGTTTGATTTCCGGCTGGCCAGGCATGACATCCTGGGGTCGATCGCCCATGCCACGATGCTGCATGCGGTGAAGCTGCTGTCCAAGAAGGACCTGGCCGCCATCACGGCGGGGCTGAAGTCGATTCAAGAGGACATTCAGGCCAATGGGGGCAAGCCGGGGGGGAAGTTCGACCCGGATGTGACGCAGGAAGACATTCACATGGCCATCGAGGCGGAGCTGATCAAGCGGATCGGCGAGCCGGGGAAGCGGCTGCACACGGCACGGTCGCGGAACGACCAGGTGGCGCTGGACATCCGGCTGTGGTGCCGGGAGGCGATTGGGATATTGACCGAGAAGCTGGCCGACGCACAGCGGGCGTTGGTGGAGATGGCCGCCACGCAGGGAATGCATCCGATGCCGTCGTTCACGCACATGCAGCGGGCGCAGCCGATTGTGGCCGGCCATGAGATGCTTGCCTACGTCGAAATGCTGCAGCGGGACAAAGAGCGGCTGGCGGATTGCCTCAAGCGGGTGAACATTTCGCCGCTGGGCGCCGGGGCGGCGGCGGGGAGCACCCTGCCGATCAACCGCAAGAAGACGGCACGGCTCTTGGAGATGGCGGACATCACCGGGAATTCGCTGGATTCGATTTCGGACCGGGATTTTCTGTGCGAGCTGGCGTTCGACCTGGCGATGATCGCGATGCATCTGTCGCGGTGGGCCGAGCAGTGGATTTTGTATGTGACGACCGAGTTTGGATTCATGAAGATCGCCGACGCGTTCACGACGGGGTCGAGCATGATGCCGCAGAAGCGGAATCCGGACATGCTGGAGCTGATCCGGGGGAAGACCGGGGGCGTGTATGGGCAACTCATGGCGCTGCTGACGATGATGAAGGGGCAGCCGCTGGCATACAACCGGGACATGCAGGAGGACAAGCGGTACATTTTCTTCGCGTACGACCAGGTGGAGGCATGCCTGACGATGGCGGCGGCGATTGTGCTGCATACGAAGTTGCAGCCGGAGCGGATTGCCGAGCGGCTGGATGAGGGGTTTGCGGATGCGACGGTGATGGCGGAGTATCTGGTGAAGAAGGGGCTGCCGTTCCGGACGGCGCATGGCATCGTGGGGACGCTGGTGGCGCAGTGCGACGAGCAGGGGTATACGCGGCTGAGCGACTTGGATTTGCACACGCTGCAGGGGCAGTGCCCGGCGATTGATGACGGGGTGTACGCGGTGCTGGGGGCCAAGCGGGTGGTGGAGAATTATGTGAGCGCCGGGGCGGGGGGGGTGAGGCAGTTGGAGGCACAGTTGCAGCGGTGGAAGAAAGTTCTTGGCTGATCATGAGGAAGTGAACATGAACCGTCGAAAACTCCTCCAGAAAATCATGGCCTCACCGGCAAACGTGAGGTTCGAAGACATGGTGCACCTTGTTGATGGTTTCGGCTTTAGACTGCTTCGCGTCAGCGGCAGCCATCACATTTTCGGACATCCGATCATTTCCGAGCAGATCAATCTGCAAAATGTTGGTTCCGAGGCCAAACCCTACCAGATTCGCCAGTTTCTGCGCATCGTGGAACGGTATAATCTTACGTTGCAGGAGTAACCGCATGAGACACGATTATCACATCAACATTTTTTACAGCGTCGAAGACGGCGGCTACATCGCCGACATTCCGGACTTGGAAGCGTGTTCCGCCTTCGGTGCGACGCCCGCCGATGCTTTGCACGAGGTTGAACGCGCACGCGACGCTTGGCTAAAGGCCGCCAAAACCAGGCATAAGCCTGCACCCAAGCCGCGATATCGTCCCGCGATCTATCAGGCTGTTGGCTGAATTGAGGTGCCGCCCATGCCCAAAACAGCCCCCGTGAAAAAAGCCCGCTCGCCGCGGACCCTTTCGCCGGCGCATATTGTTAATGCCGTGCGGCGGCTGGCGGCACCCGGCGGCACGGATCGCTTCCCCGCCGGCAAGTCGCTCATCGCCACCGCCGAGAAATACCCGTTCCGCGTCTATCCGCACTTTGCCGCCCTGGCGGCACTGCTGGGCACGGAGAGCAAGATTATCCGGTGGAACGTCCAACGGATCCTCGCCGCGCTGGCCCGCGTAGACGTCCGCAACAAAATCCCCGGCATCCTCGATGCCTACCTCGCCTTCATCCGCGGCCCCAACATGATCAGCGCCGCCAACGCCATCGTCGGCGCGGGGCTGATCGCCCAGGCGCGGCCCGATCTGCTGCCGCGCATTGTGCCGGCGATGCTGCACGTCGAGCAGGCGACCTACGAAACGGCCGAATGCCGGAACGTGGCCATCGCCCATGTGCTGGATGCGCTGGCGGCACTGTGGCCTGCCGTAGGTAGCGACGCCGCGGTGCGGGGTTTTGTTGAGCGGCAGAAGGCCAACACGCGCCCTGCAGCGGCCAGCCGCGCCCGTGCCCTGATGCCATGACGCGGCACTCGCAATCCAGGGACATTGTGAATATGCTCACATAAACCGTTGACCTGAAAGGCGTTTCCCTCTATAACCGCTGCACCTCGTTTGTTGGAGAGCTTAAAACCATATGTTGGAATCCTTGTTTAGTCCTCAGACCGTTGCCGTTATCGGAGCTTCCCGTGAGCCGGGGAAGGTCGGATATGAGATAGTTGCGAATTTACTGAATGGCGGATTTAAGGGGAAGATCATCCCGATCAATCCCAAAGCCGCCGATGTTCTGGGTGTAAAGTGTTACCCCGACTTGGCTTCGGCGGGCGTCAAGATTGATTTGGCGGTGCTGGTGGTGCCGTTGAAGTTCGTGCTGGCGTCCGCGCAAAGCGCGATCGCGGCCGGTGCCAAAGCCATGATCGTCATCACGGCCGGTTTCAAGGAAGTCGACGCGGAAGGCGCCGCCCTTGAAAAAGAACTGTTGGAATGTTGTCGCGCCGGCGGCACCCGGTTGGTGGGGCCGAATTGCATTGGGATTATCAACACCGATCATCACATGAACGCCACGTTTTCGAAGTCGATGCCGCCATCCGGGCGCATCTCGGTGATTTCGCAATCGGGGGCATTATGCGTGGCGATTCTCGATTGGTGCAAGAGCCGCAACATGGGGCTGGGCAAAGTTGTGAGCTTCGGCAACAAGGCCGATCTCAACGAAGTGGATTTTCTCCAGGCCTTGGCGGAAGACAAGCAAACTGCGGTGGTGGCCGGATATCTGGAAAGCATCACGGAAGGCGATGAGTTTCTACGCATTGCTGAACAAACAGCCAATATTAAGCCGGTGGTCATTCTCAAGGTGGGCGTTACCCAGGCAGGGGCCAAGGCGGCGGCGTCACACACGGGCAGCTTGGCCGGTGCCGACATGGCATACGGCGCGGCGTTCAAGCGTTCCGGCGTGATTCGAGCGGAGAATTTCGAGGCCCTGTTTGACTATGCCCAGGCGCTCGCCATGCAGCCATTGCCGGCGGGCACACGGGTGGGGATCATCACCAACGCCGGCGGCCCGGGGATCATGGCGACTGACGCGGCGGAGACTTCGGGCCTGAAAGTGGTCACGCCGACGGCCGAAACGCAGCAGAAATTACGCCTCGGCCTGCCGGCATCGGCGGCGGTGGGCAACCCGGTGGACGTCATCGGGGACGCCGACCCGGATCGCTATGTGAAGGCTTTTGCGATTTTGCAGGAAGATCCCAATGTGGACGCCATCATCGTGGTGGTGACGCCGCAGAACATGACCCAGCCGCTGCCCCTGGCCGAGAAGCTGGCTGCGGCGCATACGGGCAAGAAACCGGTGCTGGCGGCGTTTTTGGGCGGCGAAGAGGTTCAGAAGGCCCAGCAGCGCCTCATGGAATTGAACATCCCGAACTACCCGTCACCCGAACGCGCGGTGGCGTCATTGCGGGCGATGTGCGATTACGCGGCGTGGCGGCAGCGTCCACCGCGCATGGTGGCGCGGTTCCCGGTCAACCGCCGGCGCGTGGAACGCGTGCTGGGCTGGAACAGCCGGATGGGCATCAAGCAGGTGGCGGAAGTCGAGGCCAAGGAGATTCTGAAGGCCTACGATTTCAGCATTCTGCCCGGCGGCCTGGCCGAAGACACCCAGCAGGCGGTGGAAATCGCCGAGCGCATCGGCTATCCGGTGGTGCTGAAGATTTCCTCCCCGGACATCATCCACAAATCCGATTTTGGCGGCGTGCGGATCAACCTGGCCAATGCCGAACAGGTGCGCGACGCCTTCGACCTGATGATGCTGCGCGTGCAGCGGCGGGCGCCCAAGGCGCGCATCCGCGGCGGATATGTGGAAAAAATGGGGCCCCGCGGCCGCGAGGTGATCCTGGGCATGACGCGCGATCCGCAATTCGGCCCGATGTTGATGTTCGGGTTGGGCGGCATTTTTGTGGAAGTGATGAAGGATGTGACGTTTTATCTGGCGCCGATCACCGCCGACGAGGCGATGCAGATGCTGAAAAACACGCGGTCCTACGCGCTGCTGCAGGGCGCCCGCGGCCAGGCCCCGGTGGACATGGAGGCGATCGCCATTTCGCTGCAGCGCATCAGCCAGTTGGTCACCGATTACCCGCAGATTCAAGAGTTGGACATCAATCCGTATATCGTGGGCGAAGTCGGCACGGAAGCCTATGTCGCCGACGCCCGTATCTCGTTGAGTTGAATTTTATTCCCTTCCCTGGAACCCCTGTAACCATGAACACGAAGCCGTCCAGTTTCGATCCCGATTGGATCCTCAAATACGCCAGCATGATCAGCACTCCCGACCAGGCGGTCGAGCGCCTGCGTCCCGGCCAGCGCGTCTTCATCGGGACCGGCTGCGCCGAGCCGCGCGCCCTGGTGCAGGCGCTGAGCCGCCGCGCCCGGCAACTGGCCGACACGGAGATCATCCACCTGCTGACGTTCGGCGAGGCGCCGTACGCCGACAAGGAGATGTGCCAGTATTTCCGGGTCAACAGCCTGTTCATCGCCAAGAACGTGCGCGAGGTGATCCAGCAGGGCACGGGCGACTACACGCCGATCCACCTGTCGGACATACCGCGGCTGTTCAAGTCCGGCCGGTTGCCGCTGGATGTGGCGCTGATCCAGGTCACGCCCCCGGATCACAACGGGATGTGCAGCCTGGGGGTCTCGGTGGACATCGTCAAGAGCGCCGCGGAGAACGCGTCGCTGGTGATCGCGGAAGTCAATCCCAACATGCCCCGGACGCATGGCAACACCTCCCTGCACGTATACGACATCGACGTGCTGGTGCCCATCGACACGCCCCTGGCGGAGGTGACCTATGCCGAGGAATCGCCGGAAGCCGCGCAGATCGCCGAATCCATCGCCGCCCTGGTGGAAGACGGCTCGACCATTGAGTTCGGCATTGGCCGGATTCCCCAGGCCCTGACGGGTTTACTGACCCATAAACGCGACCTCGGCATCCATACGGAAATGCTCACCGACGGCATCGTGGACCTGGTCAGGTCCGGCGCGGTGACCGGGAAACGCAAGAAAATCGACCACGGCAAGGTGGTCGCCAGTTTCTGCCTGGGCACGCGCAAGCTGTACGATTTCATCGACAACAACCCCCTGTTCGCCTTTCACCCCACCGAATATGTCAACGATTCATATGTGATCAGCCAACAGCCCAAGATGGTCGCGATCAACACGGCCCTGGAGGTGGACCTCACCGGCCAGGTGTGCGCTGATTCGCTGGGCGAAAAGTTCTATTCGGGCGTGGGCGGCCAGGTGGACTTCAACCGCGGCGCCGGCCGGTCCGCCGGCGGGCGGGCGATCATCGCCCTGCCGTCGACAGCCAAGGACGGCACCGTGTCGCGCATCGTGACCCATCTGCATGAAGGCGCCGGGGTCGTCACCACGCGCGCGGACGTGCATTACGTCGTCACGGAACACGGCGTGGCCTACCTGCACGGCAAGAGCATCAAGGAGCGCGCCCTGGCGCTGCTGAGCGTCGCCGACCCCAAGTTCCGCCCCCAATTGCTGCGCGAGGCGATCGACTCGAAGTTCCTCCCGGCCGATCTGCTCGACAAGGAAACCAAGCTCGTCGCCGGTTCGCACGAGCTGCTCACGAGCATGCTGCTCAAGGACGGCACGCAGATCCATTTCCGCGCGATCCATCCGACCGACGAACCGCGCCTGCGCCAACTGTTCTACAACTTGTCGCAGGAGACGATTTATTACCGCTTCATGAAGTACATGCAGGCGATCCCGCGGAAGCAAATCCTGGAAATGACCTACGTCGATCCGCGCACCGAGGTGGCCATCGCCGCCACGGTTCCCGAGGCCTATGGCGAGGACATCGTGGCCGTCGGCCGCTATTACCTGGACCCCAAAACCAACCGCGCCGAGGTGGCCTTCGTGGTGCAGGACAAGTGGCAGCGGCGCGGCATCGGCACGTTCCTCCTGAACCACCTGGCCAAGATCGCCCGGCGCAGCGGCATCAGCGGGTTCACCGCCGAAGTCCTCCGCGCCAACCGCCCCATGCAGATGGTCTTCAACCACGCCAATTGCAACATTCACAGCCAGATGATGGGCGACGTGTATCACTATGACCTGACGTTCGAGTGATTCAATCACGCGGCACGGACAACTCATCCCGCCTCGGCGGCGGGACGCGGCTCCGCCCGCCGTAGCGGAAACCAGGCGATGACGCAGACACTGGCGTTCATTTTCTCGCCGGAACTGGCGGCCCTGAACTATCCGCCCGACTGCCCCTTTGACACCAGCCGGGCCGCCAAAACCCGCGAGCGGCTCCATTCGTTCGGCCTGCTGCACAACCATCACCAGCGCGAAGTGGCCGCGGCGCCCGCGTCCCGCGCCGCCCTCGAGCAATTCCATCCCGCCCGCTATCTCGATATCCTGCAGCGCGCCAGCGCCGGCGACCTCCAGCTCGCCAGCCTGCACGCGGGGCTGGGCTCGTCCGACACGCCGGTCTTCCGCGACCTGTGGAACTATGCCGTCCTGGCCGCCGGCGCCTCGCTCACCGCCGCCGACCTGATTCTCGCGGGCGACGCGACCATCGCGTTCTCGCCCTGGGGCGGTTTTCATCACGCCTTTCCGGAAAAAGCCTCCGGTTTCTGCTATGTCAACGACGTGGTGCTCGCCTGCCTGCGCCTGGCCGGGCACGGCAAGCGCGTGCTCTTCCTGGATGTGGACGCGCACCATGGCGACGGCGTGCAGGCCGCGTTTTACGGACGCCGCGACGTGATGACCATCTCCCTGCATGAAAGCGGCCGGACGCTGTATCCCTGGGGCGGCTTCGAGGATGAGATCGGCGACGGCGCGGGCCGGGGCTACAATGTCAACGTGCCGCTGCCCGCCGAGACGTATGATGATGCCTATATGTATGCCTTCCGCCACGCCGTCGTGCCGCTGATGGCCGCGTTTCACCCGGACGTCATCGTGGTCGAACTGGGCATGGATGCGCTGGCGGGCGACCCGCTGACGCATCTGCGGCTGACCAACAATATTTTTGCGGACCTGATGCACCAGTTGCTGGCGTTTGACGTGCCGCTGCTGCTCACCGGCGGCGGCGGGTATCACGTGGAGCACACGGTGCGCGGCTGGTCCCTCGCCTGGCAAACCCTCTGCGGGGAGGAGGAATACGATCCGAGCATCGGCATGGGCGGCGTGATGCTCGGCAGCACGGAATGGGCCGGCGGCCTGCGGGACCACGACTTGCCGGTGCGCCCCGAGCAGCGCCGCGCCGTCGAGCCGCTCGTGCGGGAGACGGTGGAGCGAATCATCCAGACGGTATTTCCCCTGCATGGCTTGTCGCCGACGAATGCGGTGTGACGCCGCGGCCGAATAAGACCGTTTGCCGAACTGCAAAAGAAACTGTGATGTTCTACGAGCGGGCAGGCGGCCGCGAATCATTCCGCCAGCAACTGCTCCAACTCCCGCCGCAAGATTGGCAGTTTGTCCTGGATGATTTTCCATGTGACATCGTCGTTTATTTTTCCATATCCATGGACCACCTGGTTCCGAAAACCGATGATTCTGGCATATTCGGAAATCCTTTCCGCCAACACCGCATCCCGTTCGCGGAGTTGGGTCAACGCCTCCCCGACAATCGTGAATTGATAGTAGACCGCAGAGCGCAAGAGTTGATCGCTCCTGAAATCCTCGGCCGTGGCTTGTTCCAGAAAGCTGGCGATCAATCCCGCCGCCGTCTGCATATCGAAAAGCAATTTCTTGGATTCAATTTGCATAGAGCGCCGTCCGGTGGCGATTGGCCACCTCCAGAAAATAGGGATTGGTCACATCTTTGGCGCTGACAAAATCCACCTTCACGCCCAGCAGTCGTTCAAGATCCTCTTGGATGCCAAAATACCGATCCGCCAGACCGGTGGTGTCGCCATCGAATTCATAAAAGAAATCCACGTCGCTCTTCTCCGGGTCAAAATCCCCCCGCGCCGCCGAGCCGAACAGCTCCAGCCGCTTCACCCCGTACTTCCGGCACAGGGCGGCGATTTCGGATTGATGTTGTTCAATCAATGGCACCATGGCCCACAGTATACCGTCACCCGCAAATCCGCCGCCACTCCCGTGCGACCGTGGTCTTTGGACCGCGGACGATGAACCCCCGCCCCCCGCGCTAGTGTAGTGTCTCAGAATTAAGGTGTCTTATGAAAATCGAGATTACGCCGCCCCCAAATGGGATTCCAATGGTCGCTTCCTGACGGGCGCGGCTCTGATAAGATGTCATCTACGTGAACCACTACACTGGCGCGCGCCGCCGTTGGAGCAGCAACGCCGCGGCGCCGAGCCCCAGCAGGCTCAGTGATGCCGGTTCCGGCGTGGCCACGCTGCCGCTGCTGGGAAACAGGTTGAAGTTATCCACGACCGGGCCGGTGAAGATGTTCGCGGCGGTGGCGCCGCCGGGCAGGTTCAGGGGCGTAAGGGCGCTGAGCCGGAGGATCGAGGCCGCGTCGGCGGCGGTGAAGGTGAAGGCGTTGGTCACCCACTGCATGTCCAGCCGGGTGCGCGTGCCGGCGGTGATCGGAAAATCATGCGCCGCCAGCACGCTGGTGCCGTTGGCGGCCAGCGCCTCGACGCGCAGGATTTTCGTGGTGCCCGTTTCGCCGAACGGACCGGCTTCGGGATTGGCCGACAGGTCGAAGATGAGCGTGTAGTTGGTGGCCGGCACGGTGGCGACGGTCTGCGCGATCGCGCCGATGCCGGGGGTTCCGACCAGGTCCACGGAGTACGATCCCTCGGCGGCCTGCCAGTAGGTGTTGGGCACGAGGTCCACGGTGCCGGAGGTGACGGTCCAGCCGGTCAGGGCGGCGCTGTTGAGGGTGGGGCTGACGGTGACGAAGCCAAAGGGATTGAGCGGCGTGGAGGAATCTTTTTCCAGGCCGGGGTTGGCGATCATATTGGCCCGCGCCGCGGAAACCAGACCGAGCGCCAGCAAAGCGGCGCCGAAGGAAATGCGCAGTTTCATGAGAACTCCTGACTGGGGCGGGCCTCCAACAGGGAAACATGCCACCAATTTGGCGATAAGCAAGTGCCGGGGGAAAGTTTTTCTCTGCCAATACTAGCGCTGCCGGCGTGCGGCGGATGCAATATAATCAAGTGATTAGCATATATACTCGTTTACTTGTTATCGGCACCGGGCCTGGTCAACAGGTAATTGCCGCGGGCCATGGTTGAGGGTGTGATAATCCCGTCCCTTGTTGTATATGGTATTTATACATGCATGGCGCACGTCTGATAATCATGTGGGCGGGATACGCATGAAATAAAAACGCCCCTCCATATTATGGAGGGGCGTTGAATGTGCGGCGGCGGATATTCTGGAAAATGGCTAGCGGGTCAGCACTTCGTTCTCAATTGTGGTACGGAGTTTTTCCAGCGCCTTGTTCTGAATCTGCCGCACGCGCTCCTTGGTCACGCCGATCACGCGGCCGACCTCTTCGAGCGTCATGGCGGAGGCGTCCTGGCCGCGATTGACGGCGAAGCGCGCCTGGATCACCGTCTTCTCGACGTCCGACAACTGGGCGCGGTTCTCGCCGATGATGCGCTGCAATTCCTCGACGGCATCCTGTTCGACGTCCGCGCGGCAGGTCTCCTGGTAGTTCGATTTCTCCATGGTGGGGTCGAACTCCGTCGGAAACGCCTGCCGATAGCGGTTGTTTTTCATGGCGATGCGGCTGAAGGCCTTGAGGATCGCCCGGCAGGCGTAGGTGCTGAACTTGAACCCGCGGGCGATGTCGAACTTCTCGACGGCCCGCAGCAGGGCCATGTTGCCTTCGGAGACCAGCTCGCCAAAGTCCACGTCGCTCATGCGGGTGCGCTTGGCCATCGCCAGCACCAGCGCCAGATTGGCCTGGGTGATGATCGCACGGGTGTCGCGCACGCGGCCGTACCAGTGCGCCGCGTCGCGCGCCGCCTGCTTGCCCGGCTGGGCGCGGAACTTCCGCACGGCGGCCTGGGCCCGCATGCGGGCAAAGTTGTAACGCAGGAAGACGTGCTTTTCCTGGGCGGTGGTCAGCAGGCTGGAACTGGGCGCGGCCGAGGCGATGAGTTCGTCATCGATCATCGGGTGATACCAACTGGTGGATGCCAGCGCGATGACCGGTCCTTCAAACAGCTCGCGCTCGGCGGAGGCTTTCCTGAATAGATCGTTTTTGACGTAGTCGAGGTTGACCGTGACGGCTTCGAGAACCAGGTCGCGCTGCGCTTCGGAGAGGCCGGCGAGGGCGGCGTGGTGTTTGGCGGCCAGTTCCACTTTGTGAGCCGGCGCGGGGATGGGGGGGATGGCCAGGGTGGGGGTTAATGTGGTCAACATGACTAGCTCCTTCCGGGCGGACACGCAGGTCGGCCCATGGTTGGTACGGAACAAACGCGATGCCGTGCGTCAAATTCCGGCATCTTTCCACTGGATGCCGCGTAACACCCGCCGGTTACATCATTTGCGGCCTTTTTCGGTGCCTTGGTATTTATCGCAAAGACTGCCGATTTGGCCGCAGGGTGACTGCCAAGGTGCTGGCGGGCGGGCACACGCAAGTTCCCGCACTTATATATATACGCGAGGAGCGGGGGTGATAGGTGCAAGAAATGTATAATATTTCATCAAATAATTGCGGATTTATTAGTCGTTTATCGCTATGGGCGTGTGAAATGCTGAACAAACAATAAGGGAATGCATAATATGAAGGTAAGGGTTTTGCTACGATGCCGCAATATTGTATAGACCGTATGACAAAACACCCCCCATTAAGCCTAATAATCAGGCAGCGGGATTAGCGAATGATGCGCATGTCGCCGGTGTTGGGGACGAGGGGGAAATCGCGGAGGAAGGGAATCTGGGACTTGGGATCGACGGGGGTGAAGCCGGCGGGCCAGTAGACGAAGAAGGCCTTGCCCAGGAGATAGCGGCGGGGGACGATGCCGGGGCGCACGGCCAGGTCGCCCAGGGGGGGATGGACGGAATCCCAGAGGCGGCCGTCGGAGCTGCGGCGGGAGTTGTCGCCCATAGCGAAGAACTCATCGGGGCCGAGGGTCAGGGGGTTGTCCATGGTGGCGGTGGCGCGCCATTGTTGGACACCCAATTTGTTGGCGACGCTGTTTTCATGGGCGGGAGTGACCTGGGTGTAGTAGAGGTCGCGGAAAAGCTTGAGGTGGGAGAGCCGGCAGGGACTGTTGACATCGATGGAGATCAGGGTGTTGACACGGGCCTTGTTGGCGGCATCCCAGAAGGCGGGCCCCGCGGAGGGGGAGTTGGTCCAGTCGGCGGGGAATTTTTCGAGGTCGGCCAGGGCCTGTTGGGCGTCCCAGTGTTCCTCGAACCAGAGAACTTCGGTGCCGTCGATGGAAAACTGGATGGCATGATCGACGTTGTTGAGGGCCAGACGGTAGGACTTGCCGAGCTCGGGTCCGGGGTAGGCCGCGCCGATGCCGGCGAGGGAGACGATCTGGGCGTTGTTGACGGGGACATACCGCTGATTGGCCGGGTCATAGCGGAAGAGGGCCAGGCCGTCGGCCCCCCAGGTGACCCGGAAGCAATTATTGGGCCGTCCCAGCGTCAGGGAAATGGCGGGGTTGAGTTTGGTGGCGCCGCCGGGTTCGTCGGGGGTCCAAAGGGTTTCCAGGCGCAGGTCGCCGACGACGGAGCGCGGAGCGAACTCACCGTTGCCGACGATCATGTCATCGGGATAGAAGTCGCTGTTGTAACCCAGGGTGTTCAGGCCATAGGGGGGGAAGCTGGCGGGCGCCCCGTTGGGGAGGGGATGGAACTGGAGCGTGCCGCCGTGGCCGTGGTAGGCCATGATGGGGCCTGGCGGGGCCCAATCGGCGGCGGAAGCGGGGGAGGGTTGCCAGGGATTGGTCCAGACGGGATTTTTCCATTTGATGTCGTTATGGAAGACGATGTCGGGGCGGGGCTTACCGGCATCGGAGGGGTAATAGTCGTTGTCGTAGACGGGCTGCCAGAGGCATTGCTGAATTTCCCGGGGCTTGCGCTGGATGACGCGGTCGGAAGGGTCCTGGCTGCCGGGGGGCTGGACGTAGATGTCGCCGTTGATGATCTGGATGGTTTCCCCGGGAAGGCCGATGAGGCGTTTGATGTAATTGTCCTGGGCTTTTTGGGGTTCCTTGAAGACGATGACATCCCAGCGGCTGGGTTCCATGATGGAGTAGAGGTATTTCAGGACGAGGATGCGGTCGCCGTTGTTGGCCCAGGCGAGGGGGACATTCCGCTCGCCGCGCTGGCTGTCATCGCGGATGAGCGGCGTCGTCAGCAGATACTGCGGCAACTCGCGGGCGGCGATGGAGTAGAAGCAGTTTTGGCACAGGACGGTGGGCTCGCCCAGGGGGACGGTGCGATTGGAGCTCAGTTCGGACTTGCCGACAGAGGCCACGTAGGGCCGACCCTTGTCGTAGCGGATTTGAGATTCGAGCCGGGCTTCGAGGTCGAATTCCTGGCCGCACATGGGGCAGATGACCTTGAAGTGGGCGCCCAGAAGGGTGGGGGCCATGGAGCCGGTGGGGATGACGAAGGCCTCGACGATGAAGGCGCGGAAGGTGAGAGCGACGATGAGGGCGATGATGATGGCCTCGATGGTGTCGATGATGCCGGCGAGGGAGGTGTCGTCCTGCGGGGGCT
>CAIPTQ010000040.1 GCA_903868035.1 uncultured Phycisphaerales bacterium | reverse complement strand
CTGGATTTCACGAGTCCAGTGCTACTCTGGTACCTCTAGGGGCTTCTTGATTTTCGCCTACGGGACTATCACCCGCTATGGTCACCCTTTCCAGAGTGTTCGGCTAATCAATCGGCTCCCACATTGAGGCCCGCAACCCCGGGGTTACCCCCGGTTTGGGCTCTTCCGCGTTCGCTCGCCACTACTGACGGAATCGATTTCTCTTTCTGTTCCTGCAGGTACGTGAGATGTTTCAGTTCCCTGCGTTCGCTCGCACGGCCCTATGCATTCAGGCCGCCGTAAAATGCGTTGCCGCATTCAGATATCTCCGGATCACAGCTTGTTTACCAGCTCCCCGGAGCATTTCGGAGGTTACACCGTCTTTCTTCGCCTCTGTACGCCAAGTCATCCACCGTATACCCTTAGTAGCTTGACCACATTGACCATGAACCGTCCACCACCAACCCGTGAAGGCCAGCGGAATCGTCCACAATCCGCCTGGTACAGCGTTTTGCGAAAAGTCCAAAGTCGCGGTCTACTACCATTTGTAACGGTCGCTCCACAATGGGATAGTGGAGCAACTTCTTGCGCTCATGTCATCGCCACAGCCTCGCCTTCCGCTCGCAGGCCCGTGAAGGTCCGCCAGTGTCCGGCTCGTCCGCGGCAATGATTACAACAATTTTTGGTGAAATGTGGAATTCGTAATCGGCGTGTCAGCGCTCTGGGCACCTCCTGGTAGAAAATGCCTCAGCTCGCTAAAAGCCTAAATTACCACATCACGCATTCTTCACTTGTCAAAGAGCCTTTTCAGCCCCGCGAACTTTCGCCCGCGCGGCCAATCCAGCGAAACAGATCTCTCCGAGTCGTTGGCACGCGCCTGGTGGCAAATTCGGCCAGCAGGCAGGTGCGAAAAACTCTCGCCTCTTGCGAGGTCTTTTAGTTCTCTCACCGGTTCCCCGGCGAGTCACCTTGTGGGGGGAGTCTCGACAGGCTAGCGGGTGAGGTGTGCCTTTTCGTGGCGGATGGGCAACCGAATACTCCTGTTTCCTCAAAGAACCCGTGGTCCATTTCTTGCGAGTTCAACACTATAAAGGACACTGGGTTCCCTGTCAACCCTGCGTCATGAATTTTTTAAGGCCCACAAAAATGGGCCTCCCGGCGGAAAATCTATCGGCCAACGTCCTTGTGGCCCTGAAAACAAATCCCCCGGCCGGCAACCCTCAGGGGAGGGATATGTTACTACCCGCCCTCGGGCTGTCAACTCGGTTTCCCAAAATTCCGCAACCCGCAAAAACCACCGCCCACCGGAGCTGGATGATGCAACTGCATGCCCCATATGATCTTGCAACTGTCCACCCCCGCCATTCCCCCATCCCCCCAGACACCGCTTCATTGCCCAATCGTTTTTTTTCCGGTACTCTCGGCACCTACCGGGACGCTCGTGCGTTGAGCCACTTAGGCACCTGCTCAAGGAGCAAAGCATGATCACCCGCTGTTCTCCCTCCCCACTCCGGCCCGCCCGGCGGCATGCCGCCTTCACCCTCATCGAATTGCTCGTCGTCGTTTCCGTCATCACGCTCCTCATCTCCATCCTCCTCCCCTCCCTGGCCAAAACCAAGCAACGCGCCCAAGGCTCCGTCTGCCTCACCCGCATCCGCGGCCTGATCACCGCCCTGGCCACTTACACGACTGAATGGGACAACGCCTTGCCCCTCAACGGCTTGATTATGCCCAAGTCCGGCATCCCCATCATGTACAATCCCGATTTGACACCGGGTTGCGATCCACGCTTCAGCCTCACCGAGGCTAAATTCCGCGATCAATGGCGCCTGGAATTCGGGGCCCTCTGGTCTTACATGGGCGGACCTTCGCTCCCGTTTGGTTATTCCATGGCCACCGCAAACGACAAGCCCATCCCCATACTCAACAAAAATGTCGCCAAGGCTTATATCTGTCCCGCCGACTTGCCCGATATGATCCGCACCTATACCGGCACCGGCACGGGCGCCACCACGCCCCTGTGGCTCGATACCTCCTCCGGCGACCCCCGTGTCAAACAAGGCGTCGGCGCCCCGGGCTACTTCAGCTACTCCGTCAACTCCGTCCTCAACTCCATGGGGCGCTTCCGCGACCGTTTTAATGCCGGCCAACTCCCCTGGAGCGACCCCCTCCGCATGATCAATGTCAAGTCGCCCATGGAGTTCATCACCTTCATCGAAGAGGACAATAACTCGCTCTTCAATGATGAGGTCATGGACGCGCCGGCATATTCCAATGGCGACATGCTCTCCAACCGCCACAACGGCAACGGCAACGTCGGCTTCGCCGACGGCCACGCCGAACCCTTCAACCAAATCGTCTTCGACCACCCCCCCTCGGCCATCGCCGGCACTTATGTCCAACACACCGAAGCCATGACTTCCGAATACACCCGCATGTTCTTCCCCGATCGCGGCGCCTTCGCCGGTCCCACACCCTGAAATCCTTACATCGGTCTTGTATCGCCCAACACCGGCAACGATACCGGCATCCCCCCGCTCACCCCCGCCGCCTTGTACGCCGCCGCTTCCTCCGCCGTGATCCGGTGCTGCCGCGGCGCAAATTTCCCCGCCACCCGCTCCCGCAAATCCGGGCTCCCCGCCCCCTCCTGCCGCCGCAGCACCTCATAATACTGATTCCGCTGGCACGGCACCCACCCCGCATCCCGGATCAGTCGGCATAACACCTCCTCACCCAACCTATACGTCGTCCCCGCCGACGACACCACATTCTCCTCCATCATCACGCTCCCCATGTCGTTGGCCCCGAAATACAGCGCCAACTGCCCGATCTTCGGCCCCATCGTCACCCAACTGCTCTGCAAATTCCGGATGTTGTCCAAATACAGCCGCGCCAGCGCCAGCATCCGCAGATACTCATGCGCGTCCGCCAGGCACACCGTCCGCCCCTCGTCAAACCTAAACGGCCCCCGCTCCGGATTCCACTTGCGCTTCCGGTCCAGCGGCGTATTCTCCGGCTGATACGTCCAGTGAATAAACGCCGTGTAATTCCCCGTGGCCGTGGCATCGGCGTCCCGCCGATGCTTCGCCAGGTCCAGCGCCCAGTCCTGCCGCTCCCGAATCCGCCGCATATGATCAATCCGGTCATGGATATCCTCGATATGCCCGATCAGCATCGTCGCCGACGTATGCATCCCCAGCTTATGCGCCTCGCTCATCACCTCCAGCCACTGCTCCCCCGAACATTTCCCCGGCCCACTCCGCCGCCTCACCCGCTCCGCAAAAATCTCCCCCCCTCCGCCCGGCACCGTCGCCAAACCCGCCGCCTTAAACCGCCGCAACACCTCCCCCACCGGCATCTTGAAAAACCGCGCAAACTCCACAAACTCCGGCGGCGAAAATGCATGGATATGCACCCCCGGAAACCGCTCCCGAATCCCCCGCAACAGCGTCTCATAGTATTCCATCGGCAATTCCGGATTCATCCCCCCCTGCATCAGCACCTGCGTCCCCCCAATGCCCACCAGCTCCGCAATCTTTTTGTAAATCGCCTCGTGACTCAGCGTGTACGCGTCGCCGGCATTCTTGTCATTCCGCTTGAACGCGCAAAACGTGCAGCGTGCCGTGCAGATATTCGTGTAGTTGATGTTCCGGTCAATCACATACGTGCGATAGTCCTCCGGATGCAGCCGCCGCACCACCCCCAACGCCCACCGCCCCAGATCGGTCAGCGGCGCCTTTTCGTACAACTCCAGCACCTGCTCCTCCCCCAGCCGCGCCCTCCCCGCAACCACCGCCTGGATGTCAAACGAAGGTGCATACGTGCATGCCCCGGATTCGGGCACAATTTTTTCGGCTTCGGAAATCATTGAAAATGATTGTAGCCACGCCAACCAACAGATTAAAGCCCAGGCTCGGAGTTCACGCTTTAGCGTGCTTTCGCCCCCCCTATCCCGTCCGCTACCCCAGTTCACCCTCAAAACTGCTAAAATCCACATAGGCGGCACCCAGGATGCCGCCGCCGGAAGGAGACCCGCGGTGAGTGACATAAAATTGCACAATCCCCCCAGCCGCTGGCCGCTGCTGCTGATTGCCCTG
>CAIPTQ010000039.1 GCA_903868035.1 uncultured Phycisphaerales bacterium | reverse complement strand
TGCATATTCCGGCGGACCGAGACGGCCCCGGCGAGCGCGGCCCGCAGTTGGCCATCCGGGTCGGCCCACTCGCCCTCCTTGAGAATTTCGGCGGCTTGGCTGAGCACGGGGTCGAGTTCGCCGGCGCTGGCGCGAATCTCCTCCATGGCGGCGTTGGGATTGGCGAGGACCAGGGCGGCGGCGGCGCGGGTTTTTTCGACCTTGGCGGTTTCGGCCTTCAGGTTCGCCGCGTCGGTGGCGAACTTTTGCTGGGCCACCTGCAGCGCCGAGACGGCCTTGGCCACGACCGGCTCCTTGAGCAGGGCGGCGTTGGAGGCTTGGAGCTCATCGACGTGCTTCTGGGCCTCCTTCAGGCCGTCCTCGGTGTGGAGGGCCACGGCGGCGTTGATTTGCCGGGCCCACTTTTCGGCGTTGGAGGAGCGGAGCAGAATCCACGCCACGACCAGCCCGATGACGAGGATCACGAGGAACACGCCGGCGATGGTCGCCAGGCGCAGCTTGTGGCGGCGGTCGGCGTCCTGGCGCCGGCCCTGGCGCTGGTTGAGGTAGCGGCGGGTGAGGTCTTCGGGAATCTCGGCCTTGAATTCCTTGAGGCGGGCGTAACCGGCCTCCAACTGGACATCGGGCGCGCCGGCGTCGAGCATCTGGGTGAAGGTTTTGCAGGAGTCCTGGAAACGCTTGATATACTCGTCGCGCTTCGTCTGTTCGCTGATGAACGCGACGACCGGGCGAATCTCGTCGAGCAATTCGCCGGCGACGTGGGCCACGCCCGCGGCCGCCATGGCGTTCTTCCACCGCTGGACGAGGGCCTGGCATTCCTGGAGCGAGCGGGCGGCGTAGGCCTCGCGCAGCGGTTCGACGAGCTTCCGCAGTTCGGCCTCGACGCCCTGCCGCTGGACGCGTTCGCTGGCTTCGGTCACGGAGGTGAGAAATTCCGCCGAGGGCGCCTCGAACCACGGCTGGCCGTTGAGTTCCTGCATCAGCCCCATGATGGCGTGGTTGTCGTGATTTTTCACGGCGTTGTAGAACGCGCTGGGCAGTTCCTTGAGCCGGGCCCGTTCGAAGATGCGGATGTCCTTTTCCCAGGTGGCGTTGGCCGGGTCCATCTGGGCGATTTTCCGCATCACGTCGAGGCGTTCCCGCACGGGCGCCCGGGAGAGCGCCAGCAGGCGGTGCCGGGCCAGCAGGTGCTCCATGGGCTGATCCTGGGCGTAGGCCTCGTTGAGCTGGGCGGCGCGTTCCATCTGGAGGGCGGGGGGGACGGGGAGGTTGTTGTTCGAGCAGAACTCGGCCCAGGAGGCGGGGTCGGGCAGGTCGAGCTGCGAGACCAAATCCAGGAGGTTGGGGGATTCCTCGGCGATATGGATCGCCTCGCTGCGCAAGCCCTGCTGGAGGTACCCGGTGCTTTTGCGGAGCCGGTCGTTGGCCGCCGCGCACAGGGCGGCGTATTCGGCCGCCATATGGGCGATTTCCTCGGTCACGGCCTGGAGGCCGCCGCTGCCGGCGCCCTGCCGCACGTCCCGGAGAAATTCGATCACCCGCTGATAGTCCGCCATGGGCTGGATTCCTGTATCAAGGCGCCTTGGTCCGCTGGAAATGCAGCGTGGCCAGGCGCATTTTGTCCGCCAGATCGAAGGAAATGTCAAACTCGTTCAACTCGTTATAGGCGGCGACGGCCGCGGCGCAGGCGTTCACCAACAACCGGGCTTCCTCCTGCTGGGCCTTGAGTTTGGCGAAAGTGCCGCCCCCGTCACCCACGACCTGCGTGGCGGCGGCGGCAGAATCGACTTTTTTATTGATGTCATCAAGCTCCTTTTGGGCCGTTGTCAGATCGTCCCGGGTTTGCTTGAGCGCGGCGGCGTAGGTACTCTCCACCGTCGCCGGCCCGCCGCCGCTGCCGGGCTTGAAGGTCAGGAGAAACAAGGCGTTCACGCTGGGATTTTTGACCGGATCGATATTAAGAACGCTCGTCGGCTTGGTGAAACTAATCTGGGGGTTTTTATCCGCCGTGACATTGGCCGCCGTCCAGCCCGGGGGCAGCCCCGGCAGCGCCGCCATGGCCACGCCCGCCGGCAATTCGGGCAGATCGGCCGGCCAGGGCTGGGGCTGAGTGCCGGTATAAACCAGCGGCTTGAGCGCCAGCGGCTTGAGCAGGATCTTCTGTTTGGTTTCGCGCGGACTCTCCAACACCAACGCGCTGTTCTGGAGGGTCCAGAACACAAAATTGGAAGCCGCCGGAAGGTTCTTGGCGTCCAGCGTCCACTGCATTTCGACCTGCTTTTTGGCCTGGTCCAAGGCCACAAAGAGGATATCCTTGCCCGACCCGCCCGGGGGCTTCCAGGAAATCCGCACGCCCTTTTTGGCGTCGTCCGGCTCGGCCGTCAGCGTGCCGAGGACTTTGTCCGTGTACGTAGCCGCACCGGCGGCGACAGGTTGGTCCGCTTGCCGGGCAAAGAACGCCAGCCGCAGGCCGGTCACCGGGAGGGGGTCGAGCGTGTCGGCGGGCAACGCCAGTTGCTGCCACTGCATGTTGGTCAGCCCCTTGGGGGTGGGCTTGAGCAAGGCGGTCGTGAACTCCAGTTTTTCCGGATAGACCGGCCGGGTCTGGCTGGCCACGATGGTGGCCGGCGTCTGCGTCGTGGCCACCACGGTCGCCGGCGCCTGGGTGGTTGCGACCGTCGTCTGAACGGTCGCCGGCTCGGTCTCCACGATGAAGATCGGCGTGGTATCCACCGGCCGGGTGGCGCGGTACGTGGCGCCGGCGCCCCGAGGCTCCGGCGGCGCGCCGCTGCGGCCGGCCATGAAGACCAGGCCGCACCCCAGCGCGATGGCCCCCAGCGCCCCGACGAACAGCCACAGCACCTGCTTGCGCCGCCGCCGCGCCGCTCGCGCCGCCTCGCGCTCCGATTCCTCCAGGGCCTCCTCGGCACGGCGCATCATCCGCCCCGGACCCTTGGGCACGGCACCGCGGGCGCCGACCGGCGCTTCCTCCCGCAGGTCATATGAGGAATCCTCCAGGGGCGGGCGCGTCCGGTCCGGTTCCGGTGGGGGGGCGAAATCAAACGTCCGCTCCCGCCGCCGCTCGGTATCCCGCTCCTCGGCATCGCCCTCCGGATCGAACACCGGCGGTTGATACCCCGGCTTGGCTTTCAGGCCCGCCTTGTTCTTGAGCTCCGCCAGCGTCGGCTGCGTGGTCTTGGCGGCCGGCCGGGGCGCCTCGGCGGCCTGGCCCGTCCGCGCCATCGTCACATACGGACCCGCCGGCAAGGCCGGCAGACGCGAACGATCCGTCAAGTCCAGCACCAGGCCGCCGGCGGCGTAGCGCAGGCCCGTCTGGGCCGCCTGCGTGCCGGCCAGGCAGCAGCGCCACAGGCACGTGGCGCTGGTGGGCATGCTGGTGAAATAGGTGTTGAAGGTCACGTTCCAGCGTGCCGCCGGCGGGAGGAGAGCGATCGCCTCGGCGATGAGCGGCAGCACATCCTGCCCGGGTCCGAACAAGATGCACACCGGCCGCGTGGGCACCTTGGCGAAGACATCCGCCAGCAGCCCGCCCCACCCGGCATCCCCCGTCGCGGCCGCCCAGGCGTGGCAGACGCGCGAGGCGGCGAAAATGTCCCCCTGCGCCAGGCGGCTGGGGCGCAGCGCCCCGACCTGCCCGTTCCAGCGGTCCATCATCACGCCGGGCTGTTCGAGCAGCCAGGCCGGTCCGCCCTGGGCCGCGGCAATGTCGGCGGGTTCGAGCACCAGGTGATGGGCGAAGGCGTTGGTGCGCTGGGTATGATCCACGCCCGAATCGCAAATCCGCGAGAGCACATGGTGGGTCTTGCCGGCGATGTTCAAAATCCAGTGGGCGTGGCTGACGGGGTTGGGCGCGCCGCCGGCGCCGAACTGGTGGCGGTAGGCCGAGAGGGTTTCGAGGCGGTCCCAGAGGGCCTTGGGGATGTTATCCGACGCGGCGACGGTGCAGAACCCGCTGGTGCCAGGCTTGAGGCCTTCGGGGGCGGAGGTGTAGTAAATCTCATGGCTCATCGAGCATCCTCGTACGCTCTGCCTCGCCTGCGCGAAGGTGCCGCCTTTGTGGCGAGAGACGGCTCGCCCTCGCTTACGCTACGGGTTCCGTCCGGTTCCGTTTGTTTTTGCCCACGCCGGCGATCAGGCCCGTCGCCCAGCGGGCGTAACTATACAGCAACGGCACGGTCACCCACCGCGGATGGATGTCCTTGGGCCTAATCAGCAGCCCGTTCTTGTCCGGATATTTCTCCGGCGAATGCCCCAGGGCGCTCACCGGGATGTACACCACCTCGTCGGCGAAATCCTCCGCGGTGCTGACCACCTCGGGCGTCACGCCCAGCAGCAACTCGCGGACCTTCCCGCTGATGCGGTCGATGCGGTCCAGGTCCAGCACGGCCAGGTGGGCCTCCGATTTGAGCGCCCGCGTCACCGGTTCGGCGATCAGATCCTCGCCTTCGATCAGCGATCCCCAGATGTCCGACTTGGCCACCAGCACCAGCAGGGGGCGGCTGGCCTTCTGGTGGGCGCTCAGGCTCGCATGTTTGCGGAACCGGATCGTGGCCTCGCTAAGAATCGTCTCCTGCCGCACCGTCTGCATCGGTTCGAGAATCTGGGGATCCTGCGAAATCGCCTTGCAGCGTGCCCGGAACCGCGGGTCCTGGGTCGGGTCCAGCAGGAACATCAGCACCTTGGACCGCGCCAGATGCCGGGTCACGGGGGTCAGGGCCGTGTCCTGCCCGACGTTGTAATGCTCCCCGGCGTTGTCGTACAGGCAGACGATGCGCCCCATGCGGGCGCGCCGCGCCGCCCGCGGGTGATTGGCCGCCGGATGCAGGCTGAACAAAAACGGCTTGGGCAACTGCGTTTCCTGCCCGTTGATCGTCACCGAGCGGTACAAGTCCCCCTGGGTCCGGGTCTTGTCGAGCACGACCGGGCGTTCGGGGTCTTCGGGCAGAAACAGGGTTTCCTCATAGCGGTTCAAGATCCAGTTGGCCTCCTTGTCGCCGTCGGCAAAGATGATCCCGAAATCCCGCGCCAGGCGCTGCCGCAGCTCCCAGGTCATGGCCGCCAGGTAGTTGGACTTACCGGACCCGGCCGACCCGATGATGCTGATGAACGTCACCTCGTTTTCGAGCAGCACCCGTGGCAGGGCCAGATGGCAGGCCGGACACGCCAGTGCCGTACACACCATTTCCCGCGCATCGAGGGCCTGCCCTTCGAGCGTGAAGCGTGTGGGTAAAAATCGCGAGGCCTCCTCCTTGAGCACCGAGTCCCCCATCAGTTCTTCGTGCTGGGCGACCCACAGCACCTGCTCGGGGCGGAACTCATGCCAGCAATGCGGACAAGTTACCCGTTTTACCAGCGGGATGGCGACGTTCTCCTGCACATCATCGCTGGCGGGCGCCGACATGGATTGAAGCTGGGATTCCGGTGTCAATGTTTCACTCACCCGAGGCCTCCCAAAGACCGAACAACACACGCTTGCATCACTTGGTTGCACAACCCGGCACCCAAGGGTCCGATACGCATCGGTTTTATCAAGGCATCCATATTATCGTACCCGATTAGATAACCGAAATCCGCCGTTCGCCCAAATATGAAAATTTCATTTTTGGAATTCCCTATGAAAATCTTTCAAAAAATCCCAAGGACAAGGCCAGACTTGTGATTATACTTAAAGGCTGCAACAACTGTGCGATAGCCGCGTTGCATCCTGTGTCCAACTTTTATGGCGGCTCAACTGGGAATACGTTCTATGTTTGTAGTGCAATTCAACGCTCCCCGCGTTGTGACATATACCGACCCCAGGAAATTCGACCTGCGTGCCAAGCGCTGGCTTTCCATCCGTGAAGGCGAGAACAACTACTTCCTGGGCATGCTGCCGGATATCATCGCCGGCGGTCCCCAACCGGGCTTGAATTTTTTCACCGTCGAGGAGGACAACACCATCCTCGCCGCCGGCGTGGGCCTGCCCAATCAAACACTCTGCATGTCCTGGGCGACGCACGAAGTCATCGAGCTCATAGTCGATCACAGCATCGGCGCCGGCTGGAAATTCAAGCACATCCACGCCCCCGGCCACGTCGCCGGATTCCTGGGCCATACCTACGCCAAGCGCACGGGCCAGAACTGGGAACTCGGCCGCGCCGAGCGCATCTATCAACTGGCGCGCAATTACTACGCCCTCCCCAGCCAGGGGCACCTGGAAGTCGCCGCGCCGGAAGACCGGCCCCTGGTCCGCGAGTGGGTCGAGGGCTTCATCGCGGAGGCCGAGTTCGAGATGGAAGGCCGCACCGTGGACGGCGTGGTCGATACCCTCATTTCCCAGCGGCTGCTGTATTTCTGGAAGAGCCCGCGCCCCGTCTCCATGGCCGCCTGGGTCGCCCCCACGCCCAACGGCGCCTCGATCAATTTCGTCTACACCCCGCCCGAGTTCCGCGGCCAGGGCTACGGCAAGGCCGTCAGCGCGGCCCTGGGCGCCCAGATGCTGGCCAGCGGCCTGCGCTACTGCTTCATCCTCACGGATGTCGACGACCCCCGCACCAACGCGATCTACCAGTCCATCGGGGCGCGCACGCTGTGCGAATTCATGCGCTGTTCGATCTACCCCAAGGATACTCCCAGCCAGTCCCCGCTCAATGTCGTGCGCAGCATCGTACTGTAACGCACTGACCACTGACCACTCACTGTTCACTTCTCAAACGCCACCTTCCCGGCCGTGAAATCCACCCAGAACACATACCGCGTTGAGTCGATCTCCTGCCGCAGCCGTGCCGCCATCTCCCGCGGCGGGTTCTGCAACCCGCTCCACCATTTGCCGTCGGCCGGATAGCCAAACTGGTATCCCGTGTCGCTCCCCGCAAATGCGCCGCCCCACTTCTTCATGTCCGCCATCCATTCGCCCACCGTGGCGAATTCCTGGCTGTCGTTCAAAAACCACAGGCCCGCGGCACGGTAATGCGGCGGCATGTGCGAGGGCTTCCAGTGCTTCAAAAAAAGCGTGTACCCCGGGTTGAATGAGTACACCTTTTCCATCCACGCCTGCGCCGCCGCATCACCGATGGGCATGCCTTCCTTGTTCGTTCCCGCGTCTGTCTTGTACCACTCCCCGTCGATCCCGTAGCCGATGATGCACGGGTGTTTGCCGAATGCCGCCTGCGCCAGATCGAAGCACGCGGGCACGTCCGCCGCACCGGGCTCAAACTCGAGGATCGCCTTCACCCCCGCCTGGTCATACGCCGCCAGCGCCCGCTGGTGATCCAGGCTGCCATTCCCGAACCGCATATGCGCCCTGTCCCCCCTGTACCCCGCGGGTGCCAGAAATTCGATGTTGGCGTCCCCGCTGTCATCATAGTTGGACACGATTTCAATGATCGTCGGCACCGCCCCGGGAAACTGCGCCGCATACGCCTTCGCCTGGGCGATCCACCAGGCATCATCCTTGTTTTTCGCCGCATAGCCGTAGCTGCTCCGCCGCAGTCCCACGTGCAGGACATCCTGTGCCGGCGCGGATGCCGCCGGTGGTGCCGGTGGCACCGAGTTGCCCGCGCATCCCACACCAAGCACCGCCAGCAAAAACCACCAACCTCGAAGCCTCAAAATCCGCTCCTCTACCCACTAACAACTAACAACTGACAACTAACAACCACTCGTCACACCACTGTCGGCCCGTACAGCCCCTCCACATCCGCCGCCGATTTCCACGTCACCTGGTCGGTGCTCACCTGGTGCATGCGTGAGATTTGTCCCTGGCGCAACTGCCGCTGCAGTGTTGCCATGTCAAACGGCCCGGTCACGCGGCCGCGCAGGCGCACCCAGTAGCGTCCCCCCATGCCCGCCGCCGCGCCCGGCGCGGCGGCACCCGGCGCTCTGGCCGCCGGGGCGCTCTCCATCGAGGACGGTGGGGGGGATGGATGTGCCGGCGTATGGGCCGGAGCTTCCAGCGTGAGGGGCGCTCCGCCGCCACCCACCTCGTGTCGCAGCACCGCCAGGTCGCTCAGCAGCTCCTCGGCCGAGCCGTACCGCTGCGCCAGCGGCTTGGCCATCAGCCGCGCGATCACCTCCGACAGCGCCCCGGGGAACCCGCGGGCCGCCTCGCTGATCGCCGGCGGCTTCATGCCGATCGACGCATGCCACATCATCCATTTGTTCGGCGGGGGCGCCTTGCTCGGGTTCCCCTCGAACACTGCCGGAAACTGCGCCCGGTGGAGCTTGGCCCCCAGCGCCATCTCGTAGGCCATGTGCCCCAGGGCGTACAGGTCCGTCGCCGGCCCCACGCGGCCGAATTCGTTGGACAGCAGCTCCGGGGCGGCATAGCGCACCGTGGCCAGGCCGTGCGTCTTGTCGGCCGCCGTCACCGTCGCCAGCGAAAAATCCGTCACCTTGTAGTTCCCGCCCTGGTCCACCAGGATGTTCGCCGGCTTGATGTCCTGGTGGATGAGCGGGGGCTTGAGGCCGTGCATGACGTGCAGGCCGCGGCCCACCTGGTCCAGCATCCGCAGGACCTCGGCCGGATCGGCCGGCCCCTCGCCGATGCGCTGGGCCAGGGTCGTGCCGGAATATTCCATCGCCAGCCACGGGTAGCCGTCAGTCACGCCCATCGAGTAGATCGTCACCACATGCGGATGCACCGCCAGTTGGGCCAGCACCCGCACCTCCCCGAAGAAGTGCTTCTCCTCCGCCGTATCCCCCGTCATCACCCCCCCCGGCGCCCCCGGCAGCACCTTGAGCGCCACCCACCGCCGAATGTCCCCGGGGAGCACCTCCTCGGCCTTGTAGACCGTGCCGGCCTGGCCGTCGGAGAGAATGTCACGCAACAAAAAACGATCGAGTTTTTTCATAGGGTTCAAACCGCCTCAATTTTTTCGCGCTGCGTGTCGAATGGCATATACGTAAACTGACTGCCCGCGAATCTTGAAAGAAATGCGATATGCGTGATGCTTATCCCCGACGAGCAAATAACGCACATCACCGTAGGGATCGACTCTCGGACAGCGCGCCGGATGCTCGGCCAAGGAGGCAATCGCATCGGCCATCGCATTGTACCATTCGGGCGCATGCTGCGGGGTTTGCTCGGCAAGCCATTCGTGGGCAGCCTCAAGCTGATCCTGCGCTTTCTGAGTGATGTTGACTTCGTACTTCATTTGGATGGAATATTATGCTTGCGGCGCAACATTTCAATGGCCTGCTGGGCCGGCATGAATTCCCCGCGCTCAATTTGCGCGTCACCTATGCGTAGGTCCGATTCAATTTCCGACCGCTCCTGCCGCTCCTTCAATTCCGCGATCTCCGCTTCCATCGCCAGCATTTTGGACTCTAATTCTGTCGTCGTCATGGGTACTCCTTTGCTCCCAGTATAACACTCTCCCCCCTCACGGGAAAATCCCCCGAAACCTCAATCGAAAATCGAAAATCCCAAAAAAATGCGGGCATGCCGATGACCGGCATACCCGCTGGCGGAGGAGTTCCTACCTTTCCACATGCTGTCCGCGGCGTCTACGCCGCCTCCCTGTGCTCCCCGACCACCCGCGCCGGATAGGAGGTCACGCTCACCGCCTGCTCCGGATGCTCCGGCACCCACAACACCGCCCCCTCACCCTCCACCCGCGTCCGCAGCGCCCCCCCGTTCTTCCGCAAATCCTCCACCACAAAAAAAGCATACCGATGTCTCCCCGCCGGCAGGCTCACCGCGCGTTCCCACAAGCCCGGCGCCACCTGCAACAGTGGGTGCGAGTTGGAATGCCAGTTGTTGAAGTCCCCAATCAGGGACACATGCTGGGCTTGCGGCATCCGAATCCGAATCGTGTGCGGGATCAAGGTGGTCATAAAAAATTCTCCGATGCCAGAGTCTACGCCCCGGCCATGAGGGTCCAATGGTAATCGCGTTAATTTTGCATCAAGCTGGTTTGTGTCGCCGGCAATGGGGGGGGAGGGGGGGGACCGTCAACACACCCGTGCCCGGAAGGCCGGCATACGGAGGGGGTTCAGACGAAAAAGAATAATCATTCTGCTATTCCTACTAAATCTATGGGGAATTATAATGCATGGCGCACGTATGTCAAGCCCCATCGTGCGTATTCCTGCGTCAACTTACCCGCTTCTTACGTCAACTTGTGTCAACTTTTGTCCACTTGCTGTCGACTTTGGTCAACTTTGGTCGACTTTTCACCCACCCAATTTCTCGTTTTCCCCAATATCCACGCTATAATTCACGCATAATACCACATTCGCGAACTCCGCAAAATATTCGCGCACCCCCCCAAAAAACCGCATAAAATCAGTCGAAATCGCAAATCAAAAATCGAAAATCCCCTCACCGCCCCTTCAACGCCCTCATCGTCCCCCCCACATCCCCGCTCCGCATCAGGCTCTCTCCGATCAGCAGGCTCCCCACCCCC
>CAIPTQ010000038.1 GCA_903868035.1 uncultured Phycisphaerales bacterium | reverse complement strand
TCATGTCCGATATCACCTCACCCACCCCTCCCGAGGCCCCCGTCATCACTCTCGCCCCGCCGCCCCCCGCCCTTGCGCCCAAATCCGCCGCCCATCTCCGCCTGGAAGTTCGCGTCTGGTGTGCCTTCGTGTTCCTCATCTGTGCCGCCATGTTCGCCGTCGCCCTTAGACTTCACCCCAACCCCACCGGCATCGGCAGCCATCAACAACTTGGATTCCCCCCCTGTAGTTGGCCCCTGGCCATCGGCATCCCCTGCCCCACCTGCGGTTGCACCACCGCCGTCACCTGGTTCGCCCACGCCCATCCCCTGGCCTCCCTTGTCACCCAGCCCTTCGGCTTTGCCGTCGCCCTGTTGGGGGCCATCCTCCTGCCCCTGACCCTTCTGGGCATCATCACCGGTTCCTGGAAAGGCCCCTCGATGTTCACCCTCGGCTGGTACTGGCGCTATTGGACCTACGGCAGCCTCACCCTCCTCATGCTTGCCTGGGTCTATAAAATTCTCGTCATCCAATGGCACCTATAACGCTACAATTCAAGTGGAGGTTCCAGCATGCGCCAAGTTGTTATTCATCCGGGAGAAGACGGCTATTGGGTCGTGGAGTGTCCCAGTCTTCCGGGCGGCATCAGTCAGGGGCTTACCCAGGATGAGGCGCTCTCCAATATCAAGGAGGCCATTCAAGCCTATGTCGCGGCATTGCAGGCCGACAACCTCCCCGTGCCGCCGTTCAACTGACCACTAACCACTAACCCCTCAATTCCGCGGCACGAACACATTGAATTCCTGCAGCGCCTTGTCCAAATCCCCGTGAAAGATAAACATCTTCTGCAGGTTCGTGATCTTGAACACCTTGTGCAGCTCCGGCCGTATGCCGGCGATCACGATCTTCCCCTTCAGTTGATCCATCGCCTTTTTGAGCTGCAGCAACACCCCCAGCGCCTGCGATGACATGAACCGCACGGCCGTGAACTCCAGCACCAGTTTCCGCGTCGCCTGCTTCTCGATCAACTCCAGCAGCGAGCGCCCCAGCGACTCGATGTTCGCCGAGTCCAGCACCGACACGTTCTGAAAGCTCACCACCGTGACATCCTGGTACGGCATGATCATCAGTTCATTGTTCACGCGTGTCTCCTACAATGCCCCCATTTATCGGCATTTTTCCCCACCGCGTCAACTTAACCCGGCCCGGAGGCCCGCAGTGGCCCGAAACGGTCAGGAGCGGCGTTTCTGGGCGATGAGCTGGAGCAGGGCCTTGAAGGGGGAGGCGAATTTCTCGGTGCCTTCCTGCAGGAGGATTTCTTCCATATGGTCCTGGTCGACTTTTTTGTCGATTTCATCCAGGACATGACGCGGGGGCATGATATCGACCAGCCGCGTGTAGGGGTCGGCTGCGACCTCCGCGGCGGCGATGGTTTGCGGGGGGTTGGTCTGGATGTCGCTGCCGGCCAGGGCGGCGATGTATTTGTCGGCAGCGTCGCCGGGCAGTTTGGTGCCGGTGGAGGAGAAGATGATTTCCTGGGCCAGAGCGAGGTTTTTGTCTTTCCAGAAGGCCTGGTTGGCGCGCCACAGGCGTTTGGCGTTGACGATGCCCACGAGGCCCTGGGCGGCGCGGGACAGGCCCGGGACGCGCTCCTTGGTGTACACATCCACACGGCTGATAAAGATCGAGTAGCCGGACTTGAAGAACGCGATGCCCCCCTGGTTGCCGCCGCGGGCCTGGGCACCGCGCCACACGGCATTGCGGGCGGCCTCGTACTGGCGGGCGGTGAAAATGAGCGTGATGTTCAGCGGGATGCCCGCCGCAGCGAGGGACTCCAGCGCGTCGATGCCCGCGGGCGTGGCCGGGACCTTGATCATCCGGTTCCGCCGCCCCAGGCCCCACTGCTTGCCCAGCTCCACATAGCGTTGCACCTTTTGGACATAGGACAGGCTGCACGCGGGGTCTTCCAGCAGCGGGTCGAGCTCGAAGGAAACGTAGCCGTCGTTGCCGCGGGTTTCCTGCCAGACGGGCAGGAATACCGCCTGGGCGTCGGTGACAAGCTGATCGGTGAGCGACCAGGCGATGTCCTCGTCGGATTTCCCCTGGGCCAACAGCGCGGCAAGCCGGTCATCAAAGCGGCCGCTTTGGAGGAGGTTGGCGACGATCAGCGGGTTGGAGGTCGCGCCGGTAACGCCTCCGGCACGGGCCTGGGCGACCAGCGCGGGGTCGATGGAGTCAAGCCAGACTTTGGTGCCGGTGGAAATGAGGGAGGCGAGGGACATGGGCGCTCCTTTGGAATGTGGTTGTAGTATGGTAGCCGTGGGGGATGGGGCAAGGCAAAGGATTACTCCCCCGTTGTGGAGATGGTGAGCGTCTCTCCTTCCCCGGCGGTCTTGGACTTCGCTTGGCCGTCAAAGGTGTACTCGACGCGGAGTTTCTTGACGATGTTCGGGGCGGTGTCGCCAAAGTTGTCGTTGGTGGCCCCGATCGAGAGCGAATCGGAATCGGCGGCTTTGGCGACCTGGGTGGTGACGTCGGCGGCGGCGCCGTCGGGCAGGTCGCCGTAAACGGCTTTTTTAATCACGAGGCGCGGCGGGCCGGGGGCGATCTTGAGGGTTTCGTCTTCGCCGACGATGCGGGTGTGGGGGATGCCGTCGAAGGTGTAGTCGACGCGGAGTTTTTTGACGATGTTGGGGGCGGTGTCGCCGAAGTTGTCGTTGGTGGCGGCCACGGTGAGGGTATCGTGGGTGAGCAGCTTGGCGACTTTCGCGGTGACGTCGGCGGCGGCGCCGTCAGGCAGGTCGCCGTAGAGCGCTTGGGTGATGACCAACCGCGGGCCGGTGGCCGGCGGCGGTGGGGTGGCGGCAAGCGTGGCGGGAGGCGCGGGGGTCGGGGTTTCGGGAGGCATCAGGAGATAGCCGGCGAGGAAACAGCCGGCGATGAGCACGCCGGCGAGAAGGCTCAGGACGATTTGCTGCGGACGAGACATGGGAACTCAATGATTCAATGATTCAATGGATTCAATGGACTCCATGATTCAATCGTTCAACTCCCCAGCTCCGCCAGGTTTTTCATCACCGCCGCCAGTTCTTCCTCCTGCTTGGCCAGTTGCTCGCGCCAGCCCTGGACGACATTCGCGGGGGCCTTGGCCACGGCGGCGGCGTTGGCGAGCTTGGCCTTGCCGGCGGCGATGAATTTTTCCAGTTCGGCCTGGCGCTTGGTGAGTTTGGCCGTCTCGGCGCCCTTTTCGATCACGCCGGCGATGTAAATCTGCGCCTCGGGCAGCACGCTGGCCGCCGCGTTCTCCGGCTTGGCGGCAGTGGGTGAGTTCTCGGCGATCCGCGAACCCGCCAGCGCCTCGATGATGCCGCGGGATTGTTCGATCAATTGCTGCGTGGCCGCGTCGCGCGGGGCGAGGATGACGTCCTTCCCCTTGGCGGCGGGGTAGCGGTTCTGTATCTCGCGGATCGCGCTGGTCACGGATTGAATGAGCGCGAGCTGGGATTCGGCGGCGGGGTCGATGCGGGCGGGGTCGAATTGCGGCCAGGGCGTAGTGATGAGCATGCCCGCCGCTCCGGATGGGGTGGGGAGTTTGCTCCAGAGTTCCTCGCTGATGAAGGGCATCACCGGATGCAGCAGTTTGAGCGCGGTTTGCAGGCCATGCAGCAGCACGGATTGCGCTTGCGCATCGCCGGATTTGATGCGCGACTTGGCGATTTCGAGATACCAGTCGCACAGGTCCGTCCAGAAGAAGCTGCGCAGGGCTTCGGCCATGTCGGCGAACCGGTACGCGTTGATCGCGGCTTCGGCGGCACGGATCGTCTGATGCAACCGCGAAAGAATCCACCGATCCTCAAGGGCTTTCAAATCTGAAATCTCAAATTTCAAATCTGAAATCTCGCCCATGTTCAGCAAAATGTACCGGGCCGCATTCCAAATTTTGTTCGCAAAATTCCTCCCCAGATCAAACTTCGGCGACGTGTTCCGCCCCGTCCTGGCGTCCTTCACCACCGGCATGCGGATATCCTGCGTCTCCGTCGCCATCGCCGCCAGTGTGAACCGCAGCGCATCGGCCCCATGCGATGACACAATGTCCACCGGGTCCACCCCGTTCCCCAAAGACTTCTTCATCGGCCGCCCCTCCCCATCCTGGATCACCGCATGAATATACACATCCTTAAACGGCACGTCCCCCCGGCAATACAACCCAAACATCACCATCCGCGCCACCCACAACGTCAAAATCTCCCGCGCGGTGGACAACACCGAGGTCGGATAAAAATACGGCAGCAACTGATCTTCCGCCTTCTCACTCGTCCCCTCCGCCGGCCACCCCATCGTCGAAATCGGCCACAACGCCGACGAGAACCACGTGTCGAGCACGTCGGGGTCTTGGATATCAAAGGACATCTTCTTGAGATCGCTAATTAACGTCGCATCGTCACGACGAAGGCAAACGTAGATGCTTCCATACCCGTTTAGAGAATCGTTTTTGATTTCGGGTTGCCAAGCGACCTCATCTGAATGGCTCTGCATCCACGTTCTCAAGTCGAACAACGATTGATCGAATGCCGCCTTATTCCAGAAATGTTGTGTCCACACCGGTATCCGATGCCCCCACCACAACTGCCGCGAAATGCACCAATCCCGCTTCTGCCCCAGCCAATCCAGATACCCCTTGGCGTACCGCTCGGGCATGATCTTCACCCGCCCATCCAGCACGGCATCCATCGCCGCCTGGGCCAGCCCGGAAGCCCGGGTGCCATTCGCCAATGCGATGCCACCCTTCGATTCCACGTTCCCGGAGGCCGCCACCCCCGTTTTTGAGGTCAAAAACGCGGTTTTGGCCGTCCCCGGATCATCCGTGCCCTTCCCCGGACCATCCGTGCCCCTCCCCGGAACTTCCGTGCCCCTCCCCGGACCATCCGTGCCCCTCCCCGGACCATCCGTGCCCTTCCCCGGAACTTCCGTGCCTTTCCCCGGATCATCCGTGCCCTTCCCCGGACCATCCGTACCCCTCCCCGGAACTTCCGTGCCCCTCCCCGGACCATCCGTGCCCCTCCCCGGAACTCCCGTGCCCTTCCCCGCACCTTCCGTGCCGGACGCCCCTCCCACATCGCCCATCCGCACAAACCACTGATCGCTCAGGTACGGCTCGATGGGTGTCTTCGACCGATCGCTATGCCCCACCTCATGCTCATGCACCTTCCGTTCCACAATCAGCCCCAGCCCCTCCAAATCCGCCAGCACCGCCTTGCGAGCCGCCGTCGCAAACTTCAGTCCCACATACGAATACTTCTGCCCCCTAAACTCCCCCGCCCCGTTCTCATTGACCTTCCCATCCGCCGTCAGCAGGTTGATCTGCGCGAGCCCATGCCGCACCCCCGTCGCATAGTCATTCGGATCATGCGCCGGCGTCACCTTCACCACCCCCGTCCCAAACGCCGGGTCCACCAGCAGCCCATCGGCCACAATCGGTATCCGCCGCCCCACCAAAGGCACAATCACATGCCCCCCGATCAAATGCTTATACCGCCCATCCTCCGGATGCACCGCCACCGCCGTATCCCCCAACATCGTCTCCGCCCGCGTAGTCGCCACCACCAAATATTCTTCTTGCTTCTTGCTTCCTGCTTCTTGCTTCTCGTCCGCCACCGGATACTTAATCAACACCATCTCCCCCTTCACCGTCTCATGATAAATCTCATCATCCGCCACCGCCGTCTGCAGGTGCGTATCCCAATTCACCAGCCGCTTCCCCCGGAAGATCAACCCATCCTTGAACATCTTAAAAAACGCCTCGCGCACCGCCCGCGCGCACACTTCATCCAGCGTGAACCGCGCCCGCTCCCAATCGCACGACACCCCAATCGACTGCAACTGATTCAAAATCCGCGTCCCGAACTGCTCCTTCCACTCCCAGATCCGCCGCACCAGTTCCTCCCGCCCCAGGTCATGCCGGTTCTTCTTCTCCTTCTCAAATATCGTCTTCTCCACCACCGCCTGCGTCGCAATCCCCGCATGATCGATCCCCGGCATCCACAGCGTATTGTCCCCCTTCATCCGGTGATACCGCGTGAGCACATCCTGAATCGTCCCATTGATCGCATGCCCCAGATGCAGCGCCCCCGTCACATTCGGCGGCGGTATCACCACCGAAAATCGCCGCGCCGCCGGCCGCTCATCCGGCACCGCATGAAACGCCCCCGCCGCCAACCAGCGCTGGTAAATGGCCTGCTCGACGGACTTGGGATCATACTGCGGGGGAAGTTCAATGGGCACAGAGAATTCCTTCGGAAAGTGAGAACTTGAATCAGCGGGGTTTCCAGACCGTAATGCCCGGTATCCCGTCAAAGTCATCATCGTTGGTGACCAGATGCCGAATGCCATGGGCGTGCATCAAGGCCACGATGATCGCATCCCCTGTCAGCAGTCCATGCCGCTGCGCCACAGCGCTGGCGGTGGCGATCATTCCGGCATCCACGGGCAACAGGCGCAGCGGGAGGACCGCGAATTCGTCCGCGGCTTCTTTGAAAACTGTGAGTTCTTTGATCCGGTACTGATACTGCTGTATCCAGGAAAGAAGCCCCGATCGCGGCCGCTTAAAATGCGTGGCCGCCTCGGTAAACATGATCTTATGCACGGCATCGGCCAAGGCGTTGGCATGTGTCGCCGCGGTTCGCGTCCCCGCGGAAACCTCCTCCAAAAATCCGCTGGCAAAAACCGACACGGCGCCCTGTGCGATGACGTGCGCGTGCAAAATATTGGCATCGATAAAACTGATTTCGCCAGGCGGCGGATACGGTCGTGTCGGCACGGGATTCCCTCAACTGTTTTCCATGTCAAATTCCGGGTCCGTCAGAATCTTCGCTATATCCGCGCTGACCTGCAGACGATGCCGCGCCCGCCACGCCACCAACGCGACGCCCCCCGCGGGTTTGGGATCATTCGGATCGTCGGCAGCCCCCTGAAGGCCGCCATGGTTGGCCACCGCGGTTTCGTCCACGACGACCGCCAGAGTCCTGTTCTCCGGGAGATCGACAATTTCGTCTGGTATCAAAACGCCATTTTGAAAATGGGCATTAAACCGTTGGGTCATGGTACACCTCGTTGAGCATCTGAATTGTATCAGGATCGCGCCGGCGGTTCAGGATTCATCGTCGGGTTCCTCGTAATACGCGTACGCCTTGGCCCGCGCGATCTTGTCCCCAATCACCGGATCAATCTGCAGGCGATGCCGCCCCCACCAATCCACCAACTCCACCCCCCCCGCCGGTTTCGGATCGAGCGGATCATCGAAAACGGGCTGTTGTAGCGGCGCTTGCGTGGTGTCCATGGCCTCTTCCACGATAAACGCCAGCGTCCGGTTCTCCGGCAGTTCCACCTTCTCGTCCGGCACCAACACCCCGTTTCGGAAATGCGCACTAAATCGCCGTGTCATCACACACCTCATCTTACATCACCCCATTGTACCCCCAATCCCCCCCGCTTTCATGTCGCCCCGATCACCCCCTCGTCGTTACCCCGGCACGTCCCCTCCCCGGCTATCTCCCACCCGCCGCCGGCAACTCCGGCAACCCCTCCAAAAACGCCCCCGCCGCACCCTCCAGATACACATACCCCTCCTGAATCCGCCGGCAGGTCAGCGTCCGCGAACGCAGCGTGAAATAAAACAACGCCGCCGTCACCACCGCAAACCCCGCCAGCGTCAGCCCGATCCCCAGCGGCGTATACGCCGGAATATCCGAACTCTCCGACCACACCCCCAGCGCCAGCCCTATGCTCATCAGCGACATACCCGCCGTCGCCCCCACCACCCCGATCCGCCGCGCCCGCGCCCACACCCGGCGATGCCCCGCGCACAGGTAGGCATGCACCGCCGCTTTCTGCCGCAGTTGCGGCGTGGAAACGCGCGTCAGGCGGAATGACGCATCCCACGTCAGCGTCAGCCGGATCGGTGCCGCAAACCCCGCGCCCCCGCACAAGATGCACCGCGCCGGCAAGGTCGTGCCATGGAGCGCAATCAGCGTCGGACCCTCCCGATACGCCTCCCCCGCGCCCCCGCCCGCCTCCGCCGGCCGAGGCATCCCCGACGCATACCCCAGCAACCCCGCCCCCTCGCCCCCCGCCGCCCCCACACCCCCGCGCGCCGCCTCCGCGGCCTGGCCGTCACTTGCCGCCGGCATGTTCGGATATTCGCCATCGCTGCCCATGGTGACACAGTGTACCCCGACCCGGCTTGCAGGGCGAAAAGGGTTCCATTTCTTCCTCACGGCTTTTTCCACAGCCCATTCTTTTCCAGCCACGGCAGCCATTTGTCCATCCAATCCTTCGCCGAACCCGTCAACGGTTCAAACGCCCCATGGTTCCCCGTCGGCACTTCCATGAACTCCACCTTCCCGCCCATTCCCGCCCAGTTTGTCTTGATCGCCTGGGCGAAGGCAAACGGGGCCGTCGTGTCGTCCCGGGCCGAGCCGATGAACGCCGGGGGCATGCCTTGGCCCTCCTTGGTCGCCGGATACGCGTCAATCTTCTTCCCGTTGGGCCAGGGGCTGAGCATCGTGACAAAATCCGGCCGGCAGCTTTCGCGCTCGACGGGATCCTTGGCTTGCGGATCACCCGCCCCGTCTTTTTCGAGGTGGGTCGAGAGGCTCAGAATGAGATTGCCGCCGGCGCTCCAGCCCAGCAACCCCACCTTCGCCGGATCAATCCCCCACTCCGCCGCATGCGCCCGCACAAAGCGGAGCGCCCGCTTGCCATCGGCCACGGCATCTTTCTCGACGTCGGTCGAAACGGGCTTGAGCCGGTACTTCAGCGACACCACGGCGATGCCCTTGGGCACCATCACGCTCACCGTGTTGTTCGCCCCCACCAGCCGCGTCAGGTGATCGTACGACCCGCCCATGCACTCAATCACGCACGTGCCGCCGGACGCCGCGAGTTTATCCTTCGCGGGCAGATACACGAGCACGCCGGGGATGCTCACGCCCCGAATCCGCCCGGTGCCATCATCCACCTCCGGCTTGGCGGTCAACACCTGGCCGGGAGCGGGACCGTCCCACAGGTTCAGGCACAAAGGTTTGACGCTGCCGCCGCCGGTTAGCGGCACTTCCTTGTCCAAGCCCGCCGCCCAGTCCGCGGGCAACTTCACTGCCGGGGCGCTGGCTGTCCCGGCTGGGGCTGGTGTGGGCGTGCCCGCCACGACGGAGCCCGAGAAGCAAGCCACAAGTGCGATTACCAGTATTCGTTTCATCAGACCATCCTTCAAAATGCATCGGTTGATTAATCCCAACATAAATATCTCGACTCAAGGGACGGACATCTCAAACGCCACCGCGTAATTCGGCTGGGCCTTGCCCGTGACCGCCCCTTGGAACGGATCGGAGTCCCGCAACAGCCCCCAGCGCGTCGTGCCCGCGAACGGCTTGGCCATCCGGGTCCGGTCGCCATTCATGGCATAGCTCACCAGCGCCTTGGCGCCGGGGTCCGCCGCGCAGGTGATTACCACCGCATCGCCGGCAATTTCGGCGGATTCAATGGCGATCTTCTGCCCATTGGCCGTGCTCACCTCAAAACCTTTTCCCAGCTTCCATTCCTCCACGCTTGGATGCGGTGCATCAAAAGTGCTCTCCCACGCCAGCGGCTTGACGGGTACGTGGAACTGCACGGTGATGGCTTTGCCGTCGCGCTCGGCCTTGGTGGGCTGCAGCGGCTGCCAGTCCTGGCCCAGGATCACGCGCGTAAAATAAATCTGCCCGAATTTTTCGCCCAGTTCCCGGTAACCCTCGGTGTTCAGATGCGTGCCGTCCCCGGAGGGATACTGGTATTTGGGCCCCGAACACACGATCTCCTTGGGATAATCCACCCCGATTTTCCATTGCGCCAGGGTGGAGGCCGACCGGTTGTTGGTCGAATTCTGCTGCGAGACAATCATCTGTATCTTCTGCGTCTGCCCGGTAATCGCCGGCAGGTCCGTGTTGTAGTCCTGCCACAACTGGCGGAGCTGCTCTTCGTATTTCGCATTGCCCGCGTCATTTTCGCCATGGGTCACGATGATGGCGCCCACGCCGTAGGTCTTGCCGGCGGCCTTGGCCAGGCGGGTGATGGCCTTGGTTTCGACCATCGTGGCCTCATAAGCGTGGCCGTTGACGCCCTGCTGGTCGGGGTTCTTTTTCAGAAACCGGATGCCCTGGCCGTTTTCGCCGACTTCGCCATGGACGCCGATGTAGTCCCGCCCGGCGGCGGCTTTCACCAGGGCCGTGAGCTCGTCCGCCATGGCCGCATGCGGGGTCTCGCCCGAAATGTTCGTCGGCCACGAACTCGGATAACCGATGGCCAGCCTGCCGATGGGTTCGATCAGCGGCACCATGGCCAGGGTGGCGTCGGCGGGATCGATGGGCCAGGGCAGCTTGCCCGTCGCGAGCATGAGGTTGTTGTTCGCCTGCTTCGTGGATGCCGCCGGCCTTCCGCCCTGGCCCACCGCCAGGCTTTGCCCCGTGCCGATGACGCCGGACCAATCCCAGGGGATTTCGACCTTGGGTGGTGCGGCGGGCGCCGTTTGCGCCGCGGCAACCAGCGGCATGGCCGCCGCCCATCCGAAAGTGACCAGCAGGCTTAACCATTTCCCGGTCTGTCGCATGGTCTGTTTCCTTACGATCCAAAGAGACTGAGCGCCGCCAGATGTTTATTGATTAACATACCCTTGCGCCCAACCCGTTATCCCCCGCCCGCAGCGCCGCCCACACCCCGGCTGGGATTTCTGTGGAGTTGCAGCGGCGAATCGAAACTGGTTTGCGCCCCCTCCTTGACGACGGCGGATTTCGAGCCGACGGCACGCTCGAGCGCCCCGCCATTGAGTCTGGCCATGGCATCAACGTTGATCATGTAGCTGCCGGGGGGCAGGTCATGGATGACGAATTCCCCCTTGTCGTTGGTGATGGTGGCCAGGATGAGCGGGTTGCCGGTGGAATCGGGATTGGGCGTTTCATACAGGACGGCGGCATTGGGCAAGGGATGGCCATCGGGGGCGATGATGACGCCGGCGATGGATCCGGGTTTGGCGCCGGGGAGGTTGGGTTTGGCGGGGAGCAGCGGGGCGGTGAGTTTGCCGCTGAATTTGGCCATGGTGCCGGTGATGAGATCGCACGAGGCGATGCTCACATCCTGGAGGATCCGGTCGCGGAAGCCGCCGAGTTCGCCGATGACGGGGCCGGCATTGGTGGGGCCGGCGGCAAATTGGCGGATGCCGCCGAGGAGGACATTGCTGGCGGACGCCAGAGTGGGATAGACGGCCTTGACGTCCTGACGGGAAGGTACGCCGTAGCCGTTGGGCGGATCGAATAGCGGCAGGTCGGGACTGATGGACGGGGGCAGGGCGTCGGCCTCGGGATGGGTCTTGACGTAATCGAGCGCCGCGGCGACGGTGTTGGAGGCATGGGCGACGTCGGCGAGGGTTTGGTCGAGGAAGTCGGCCTTGGCGGCAGCGGAGGCCTGCTTGAGATTGTCGGCGGCCGATGAGAGCGCCGCCTGCAGCGCCTGGAGACGGATCGTCGCCGAGTCGGGCACAAGGACGCCTGTTAGATTCATGTTGGGAGTGTTCATGTTGGGTCCCGGGGTTCTCACGTTAGGTTGGGGCCCACGCCCGCCGCCGCCGGCTATCGTGATGCCCATCGCCGTGTCGGCGGCGGCAAGCTGAATGTCCGCCAGCACCTTGTCGCGGAAGCCGCCGATGTTGCCGCCGGGGGTTTTGTGGAGTTCCTCGAGGGCGGCACTGAGCGAATCGAGGGCGCGGCCGAGGTTCGGGGCGGCGTTGGGGTGGTTGCGGCTGACCTGCACCTGGGCGGTGATATCCAGGCGCGCCTCGGGCGCGGGCAGCGGGGCGATTTCGGCGTGGGTTTTGGCGTAGTCGATGGCGTGGGTGATGTCCGCAATGGCCTGGGCGAGGTCCTCCCGGCCTTTGATGTCGTAGCCGCCCTTGTTGTTGCCGGAGGCTTTGTTGAGGGAGGCGAGGGCGGCCTGCAGGTGGCCCTCGGAGGTGATCAGGCGGTCCACAATGGCGTCTTGCGCGTCGGCAGGCGTCTTGGACGGGGGATCGGTCGTGGCGATTTTTGACGGCTCGGCACTCGTTCTGGCATCGGTCTGGGCCTGGTTCTCCACAACGGGCGTGTTGGCCGCCGGCCCGCCGGCGAGTTTCATGCCCACCACGAACGCCAGCAGAATGAAGACCGTGGCACCCGCCGAAATGGCGGCGGTTTTCAGTTGCTTCTGATCCATGACTATCACCCCGGGCCGGTAATGGAAGCATGATCATACCGATCACGCGGATGATGGAGAATAGCTATGAATTAGACGCGGGAACGGGGTATTTGTTCCACGATTTCCCTGAATTGTGATCATTATCACTTTTGGTTGAGTGTCATAAATTCCCCAGGGCGCGCAGTTTGTCGCCCAGTTGCCGGGATTTGTCCTGGTTGACGGTTGATTCCGAGGCGCGATTGGCGATGGTGGCGGTGCGCGTGATCGCCTGGTTGAGGGCCTGACTCAGGGCGAGGTTCAACTGTTGCGATACCGCGGGATCAGTTTCTTGGTCATTCAACACGGCCTTGGCTGCCGTTTCCAGTGCGGTCAGATCGGACATAAAACCCGTGCGCGTGGGACTGGCAAATGCGGTATCGGCACGGGTGGTGGCGGCAATCTCCAGCGCGGCGGTGGCCACCGCTTTGGGTTGCTTGAGCAGTGGACCAGCGGCAGGTTGTGCCGGTCCCCGGGCCGGTCCGCGCGCCGGAGCCGCGGCGTTGGCGCCCGCGGATGGATCAACCAGGTGGCCCATGAAGAGGATGGAGTTGGTCGGCTCATAGCGGATGAAAAAGAAGAAGGGATGGTCGGCACGGAAGATGGGGACCGGTCGGGGCATGCCGCCGCCGAGCCCACCGACCACGGCGGTGGCCGCGGCGGCTTCGGTGCCTTTCTCGTCGACTTTGATGAAGGCCTTGTGGAAGACGTCGCTGATAAATAGCACCTTGCCCGGGGGCGGCGTGGAGATGCCTTCCAGATGGGCGGTTAACTCGCTAAAGGCATCAGCCATGCCCATGGTTTTGAAGGTGTCGGTGAGTTTGGTCGGGCAGGTGATGGTGAACTTGGGCAGGGTGACGGCGATGCGGGTGGCGGCCAGGGCGGTGGTCCATTGGGCGAGGGCTTCGGGGGTGATGGTTTTTTCCAGCGCGGCCAGGCCGTCGCGTTTTTTGGGCAGGACGATCACCATCGACACCTGCTGCGCGTTGCCCACGCCGGGGACCGCCTTGTAAGGCAGGGAAACGGCTTGCAGATCGGTGTTCTCAAAATAGGGGTATTCGGAGGTGATCTGCATGTTGGTCGGCTGCACGGTCTTGGTTGCCGTGACGTAGAAGACCGGCGTGGGCCGACCGCGCCCGGCGGGGATGGGATCGAAGGGTGTGACCCACTCGCCTTTGAAATAGATGGCATTGGTGAGGACCAGGCCGGTGTCGGCGGTGATGGAACGGGGCGGCAGAAGTTCTTGGATCCTGGTCTGGGTTTTATCCTCCACCCATTTGTTAATCAGGGCGCGGGCGGCTTCGGGATTGTCCTTGAAACTGAGCGTGGTCAGGCCGGAGAGATCGTAGTATTTTTGGGAGAGCGCCAGGAAGTCCGGCTTGAAGGGATTGGTCTGATCCTCCCACAGGGCATTGGCAATGGAGAGTTGATAGGGCTTTTTGCCGCCCTGCATGTCGGTCAGTTGATGCGTGATCTTGGAGACGCCGGCATGAATGGCTTCAAGATCGGAGAGGTGGAGAACCTTGTTCATCTGGACCAGGGTGTTGCCGCGGGCGCCGGCGGCGGTGAGGCCCATGATGGTGGAGATGGAGAAGGGGGAGAGGAAGAGATTGTCGTTGGCTTGGGTTTTGTTGAGTTGCTGGTATACGTCAACGGCGAAGGCGGTATGGGCGTCGACGGCCGCCTGGATGACCTGGGCATCGGACTTGGGCGCGGTGGGCGCTGGGGCCGGCGTTGGGGTGATGGGCGTGGCTTGGGCGAGTTGCACGCCACGCGTGGAATCGGGCAAGGCCACGATTGAAGCGCCAGACGCGGGCGACACGGGAACCCCTGCCGGCGCGGCAACCGGCGCGCGCTGCGCCAGCGCCAGCGGCAGGCACAGTGCGAGAATGGCCGCGGCGGCCGCGGTGGTGAGGAGGGTGTTGCGGGTGAGGCGGGCTTGGCGTTCCATGCGGGTGGCTCCTTGTGCGAGGGTCTGGCTCAGGGGGGTGGGTTGGGCTTTGCCGGTGGCGACGTCGCGCAGGCGCGCGGTGAGATCGGCTGGGGCGGCATGGGTGGGCAGGGCGTCTAAAAGTGCGACCAGGGCGGCCAGCGCGATGATGCTGCCGCGTTTGGCGAAGTGTTTGCGGAGACGCTCCAGAGCGCGGGCGACGCGCTGGCGGGCGGTGTTTTCCGTGGTGCCCAGTGCCACGGCAATGGCGGCGGGCGGTTGCCCCTGGAGGTAACGCAAAACGACGGCATCGCGGTCGGCGGCGCTCAAGGAGGCGATGGCGGCGTTCAGTTGGGCGTGGATTTCCTCGGCAAGGGCTGGGGTAGTGGAATCGGTTGTGGCATACATGACGGTGGCCTCCCGCTCGTGGTGGGTACGGCGTTTTTGGAGTTTTCGGGCGTCGGCGGCGGCGTAGAGGGTGGTCTTGAAGAGCCACCCGGCCAGGACGGTGCCGCGGGGAAGATCTTTCGCGCGGCGCATCAAAACAAGGAAGACGGCCTGCGTGATGTCATCGGCGAGATGCGGATCGCGGACTTCCCGCAGAGCCGCGGCATGGACCATGGGCAGGTGGCGGCTGATGAGTTCGCACAGGGCGGTGGCGTCACCGGATTGATAGTTGGCGAGCAGTTGCTGGTCCGTCATGGGGCCTCCGGGAGATAAATGGACGACGGACAGGGTTTGTTACAAGGAATCTGGAACCAACGACCAGCACGAATGAGAAAACAAGAATAACAAGAATATTTGTTCGGCGCGGCGATTTCCATTATGTTCTCCCCTCTGGCAGTTACCTGTTTAGGAGTTGATTCGTGAAAAAAGAAGTTGCCTTCCAAAAGCTCGCCGAGTGCGGCGTGGTCGCGGTCATCCGGGCCCAGTCGGACAAACAATTGCAGGATATCGCCAAGGCCCTCATCGAGGGCGGCGTCATCGGCGTGGAAGTGACCATGTCCACCCCCAAGGCCATCTCGGGGATCGAAAAACTCGTCGATCTGCTCGGCAGCCAATGCGTGGTCGGCGTGGGAACCGTCCTGGACGCCGGCACCTGCGCCGCGGCCATCCATGCCGGGGCGGAATTTGTCGTCTCACCGATACTGGATACGGCGATCATCGAAACCACGCGCCGGCTCGGGAAAATTTCCATCCCCGGGGCGTTCTCGCCCACCGAAATTTTCACGGCCTGGAATGCCGGGGCGGATTTGGTCAAGGTCTATCCGGGGAGCCTGGCGGGTCCGGGGTATATCAAGGATTTGCTCGCCCCCATGCCCTTCCTGCGGCTCACCCCCTCGGGCGGCGTGGACGTCAAGAACGTCGGCGAGTGGATCAAGGCCGGCGCGGTCATGGTGGGCGCGGGCGGCAGCCTGGTCACCAAGGATGCCATGAGCAAGGGCGACTGGGGCGCCATCGCCGCCATGGCCCGGCAATTCATCGAAAATGTCAAGGCGGCCCGGGCGAAATAATGCGGCCCCTCACGGCTCCTGCCACACCGCCACCCCCGCCGGGCCCAAATCCCGGCTGCCGCCCACCAGCAGCTTGACGTTCGCCGGCGCGGGGATCGTCTGCCGCTTCTCGGTGAAGTTCGTCGCCACCCAGAAGCCGTCCCGCCAATCCACCGCAAACCCATCCTCGAAGTTCTGCGCCTTCACGCCCGCGCGCTCATACACCCCGCGAATCATCGCGGCCTCAAGGTCGCCGTTCAGCGAATCCACCCCGATGTACGTCACCGTCCCCTTCCCCAGCTTCCGCGTCACCGCCGCGAGGTCATTGGCGTAATACTGGTCGGCATAGTGCGCCAAACCCGTCGTCCCCTCGTTCGGCTTGAGGCTCTCACCCCACGACGCCCACTCATACGTCTGCCCGCCCGCATCCACCTTCCCCACGTTCGGCGACGGCAAACAATCATAAAATGACACCTTCGCCCCGATCAGGTCCAGTATCGGCTGCGCCCACGGAGCCTCCCACAACTGCCCGCGCCGGTCCTTCTGCCCCGTCCGGCACGTCAAAATCAAATTCCCCCCGTTCTCCGCATACGTCTTCCACCGCGCCACCAGCTTCTCATCCACCAACTGATACGCCGGGCAGATGAGGAACGGATACTGTGAAAAATCCTTCTCCTCGGTGATCACATCCACCGGCGCGCCCACGCGCTTGAGCGCCCGATACTGCTTGAGCATATGTGCATAGGTGTCCCACCGCACGTTCTGTTTGTGGTTGTCCAGGTCCCAGCGATTGTCGAAGTTGTACAGAATCGCCGCCTGCCGGGCGGCATACTCCGCCGGACGCCTCGCCGCCGGATCGCGCAGCGTCCGCAGCATCTGAATCTCCTGCGCCGCCTGCTGATACTGCAATCCCCCCGTCGTCGGCGTCACGCCGTCCGTCCCCATAAACCCATAGTGATACAACTCCGGACCCGACAGCGGCTCGCGATACCGGTAACTGCACACCACGTCCGTCCCCAGCGCGAACCCCCGCATGATCCACATGTGTACCGCCCCCGGATACGGCTGCGGATTCACATCCCCCCAGTTCACCTGCCCCGGCTGCAATTCCATCACGCCCCCGTGTCCGTTGATCGTGCGGAAAAAATCATACGCGAACGACAGCGTCGCCATCGACCCCAGCCGATACCCCAGCGGCCCCTCGTTGAGGTTCCCGTGCGCCGGGTAAATCGTGAACGTCGTGAGGTCGAAATCCCTGGCCGTCAGCACCGGGTTGACGTTGGGAAAATCGTGCATGTAGTTGGTCGTCACCCACTGCCGATTGCCGCAGTATTGCCGGAGGATGTCCGTCTGGAACCGCAGGTAATCCGCCGCCTCATCCGCAAACCACCGCTGGCTGTCGAGTATCTGATGCGGATTGATCTGCGCCACTAGCTCCGCCTGATTGGGCAGCCGGATTTGCTCGAAATTCTGGTAATGCTGCGACCAGAACGCCGTCCCCCAGTCGCGGTTGAGCGCCTCGATGGTGCCGTACTTGGCGTTCAGCCACGCCCGGAACTTCGTCTGCGAGGCCTCCGAAAACTCCGGCTCCTTCCCATAGTGCGACAGCTCGTTATCCAACTGCCAGCCCCACACCGCCGGGTTGCCCGCATAATGCTTGGCCAACTGCTCGGTGATCCGCCCCACATACGCCCGATAGACATCGCTCGACCACGTCGCCTGCTGCCGCGTGCCATGCTCCATCCGCCGCCCGGCGGCATCCACCATCAGCACCTCCGGATGCGCCTTGGCCAGCCACACCGGCGGCGCGGGGCTCGGCGTACACAGCACCACCTTCAGCCCGTTCTTGGCGCACAACTCCACGCACTTGTCCAGCCACGAAAAATCAAATTTCCCGTCCTCCGGCTCCATGAACGCCCAGTCAAACTCCCCCATGTGGACAAACTCCAGGTTCAGATTCTTGATGTTCTCGATGTCCCGCGCCCACTGGCTCTCCGGCCACGACGTCGGATAGTAATACACCCCGATCCGCATCATGTCCGCCTTGGGAAACATCGTCTCCCGCACCCCGTCCGCCGCCCGCACCGACCGCACCGGCTGACTCACCCGCGGCAACGCCGCACAACCGGCTACCGCCAGCGCCAGAACCGCCATCAACGAAATGTGCCGAAATTGCATAAAACCTCCATCAGGCAAGCCGGACCTCAAGCAGGAATTGTTGGCGGAATTATGGCATGCGATCCGGATTCCCGCCAGCGTGTCGCTCATCGCCCCGTCCCTTGCATCGCCCCAACGTGCGTCCACTTGGACCGACTTCCGTCGACTTTTCGCCAGCTTGTGTCAACTTATGTCAACTTAGTGTTGACTTTGGTCGACTTTGGTTGACTTTTTTTCCGCCCCAAAACACATTTCACCCAATAACAACAATGGTTTTCGTATATTATCCGCAATGTGGAATGCCGCGCATTTTTTCGCGCACAACCCCCGAAATGGCCTCTTTTACGGCGTTTTTTTACTTGGAATGCTCGCCGCGGAGCGCGCGGCGTATGTTCGCTCGCCGCGAGCCTTCTTCACCCCTTGAAATACACCGCCCGCTTCACCGCCTCCTTCACCCGCGCCACCCCCGGCACTACCTGCTGCAACAGCGGCTTGCTGTACGGCATCGGCACGTCCAGCGCCGCCACCCGGATCACATGATTGTCCAGTTCGTCAAAGCAATTCTCATGCACCAATGCCGAAATCTCCGCCCCCACCCCGCACGTCGGATACCCCGTCTCCACCGTCACGCAGTACCCCGTCTTCCGCACCGACTTCAATATCGCCGGCAAATCCAGCGGCCGCAGCGTCCGCGGGTCCACCACCTCCACATGAATCCCATGCTCCTTCTCCAACTGCTCCGCCGCCGCCAGCGCCGTCAGGCAGCCCTGCCCCCACGCCACCACCGTGCAATCCTTCCCCTCGCGCTTCACCTCCGCCTGCCCCAGCGGTATCAGAAACTCCCCCGCCGGCACTTCCCCCTTGTTCCCATACAGCGCCTCGTTCTCCAAAAATATCACCGGGTCATCATCCCGAATCGCCGTCTTCAGCAGCCCCTTGGCGTCCGCCGGCGTCGTGGGCACCACCACCTTCAGCCCCGGCACATGCGCGTACATCGCCTCCACCGACCACGAATGCGTCGCCGCCAACTGCTGCCCCGGACCCGATATCCCCCGGAACACCACCGGCACCTTCAACTGCCCGCCCGACATGTACCTCATCTTCGGCGCGTTGTTCACCACCTGGTCGAACGCCACCAGCGAAAACGAAAACGTCATGAACTCCACGATCGGCCGCATCCCCACCAGCGCCGACCCAATCCCCAGCCCCGCGAACCCCGCCTCCGAAATCGGCGCATCCACCACCCGCATCGGCCCGTACTTGGCCAGCATCCCCTGCGAGACCTTGTACGCCCCGTCATACTCGGCCACTTCCTCCCCGATCAAAAACACATCCGGATCGCGATCCATCTCCTCGCACATCGCCTGATTGAGCGCCTCGCGGAATTGCAGAACGGGCATGGAAACCTCAATTACCAATTACCAATTACCTTGCCACATACGGCGGAAACGGATTCGCATATACATCCTTCCAGATATCCTCGCTCGGCGGAAACGCCGCCCCATCCGCCGCGGCATGCGCCTCCTCCACTCTCTCATGCACCTCGCTGTTGATCGCCGCCACCTTCGCGTCATCCACCAAATTCCGCGCCCGCAACACCTTCTCCAGCCGCCCAATCGGATCATGCTCCTGAAACCGGCCCACTTCCTCCTTCGTGCGGTACTTCTGCGGGTCCGACATCGAATGCCCCCGATACCGGTACGTCTTGACCTCCAGAAATATCGCCCCATGCCCCCCCCGGCAGTATTCCAGCGCATCCCGCGTCATCTGGTACATCGCCACGCAGTCCATCCCGTCCACTTCCTTCCCCGGCAAGCCATACGCGTCCCCCGTCCGCAGCTTCAGGTCCGACACCGCCGACGCCCGGCCCACCTGCGTCCCCATCCCGTACCCGTTGTTTTCCACCATGAAGATGCACGGCAGCTTGTGCAACCCCGCCAGGTTCAGCGCTTCATGAAACGACCCCTGGTTAATCGCCCCATCCCCAAAGTAGCACATCGTCACCCGGTCCTCCTTGCGATACTTCGCCGCCCACGCCAAACCCACCGCCAGCGGCACATGCCCCGCCACAATCGCATGCCCCCCGAAAAAGTTCCGCGCCTTGTCGAAAAAATGCATCGAACCCCCCTTCCCCCGCGAACAACCCGTCTCCTTCCCGTACAACTCGCCAAACAGCGACGCCAGATCCATCCCGCGCGCAATCGCATGCCCATGGTCGCGATACGCCGTGATCACATAGTCCGTAGGCCGCGCCGCCCCGATCGACCCCACCGCCACCGCCTCCTGCCCGACATACAAATGGCAAAACCCCCCGACTTTCTGCTGCTGATACGACTGCGCGCACTTCACCTCAAACTGCCGGATGATGGACATTTGGCGATACCAGTCCAAAAGCTGGGCGGATGTGGGCTCCGGTTTGACGGTTGAAGGGGGTGCGGCAGACACCGTGGTCGTCACAAAATGGTCCTTTCAGAAACTCTCCGATTACCACCGGATCAAAGATTCTAGTAAACCAAGCGTGCTTCGCCAAGCGGAAATAGGAGGTCGAGGTAGAAATTAAGGAAACACCCGTACATCCACCAACCGCCATATTTGACAACGTCGTGTCGTCGTGCCGTCGAGGTTCAATTCGCAAACCAGTATCTGGTGTTGAACTTCAAACTGCGGAATGACGCATTGATCGTCCTCTTTCCGCTATAATGACTCGCGCCAAACAGGAAGGAGTCATTTCATGCGTCTCCCTCTGGCCGCCGCTGTCATTATGATGAGCCTGCCGCTCCTCGTATCCGCCCAAACCACGCCCGCCGACGGCTGGTCCGCTCCGGTCAACGGCCTACAGGCACGCCTCGCCTTAAATCGAACCCGCGTCTTCAACGGCACCACCATGATCGTGCCGCAACTTGAGCTGCGCAACGTCTCCCAAGTGATAAACCCGCTGCACTTTGTCTGGGACACACCTGAATTGAAATGCACCGTCGCCGACAAGGATGGCAACGCACTTCCAAACGCAGGCGTCGGCGTCTACAGCGGCCCGATGGGCCAACATTTCGAAATTACACTTCCACCCGGCGGCACTCTGACATTCCCCGTCCTCGCGGGCGGCGCTGGTGTCCCCGCCGGTGCCGCGGGAATGATCGACCTCGGACCATCGAACACGATGACCTTCCAGGACGACGGCAAAATCTGGCTCTTCAAGGCCCGCCTCGATGTGGCGGAGAACAAGGTCGTCCCCAAAAACTCCACACAGGATTGGTACGGCACGATCACCTTCCCACCGCTCGAGGTGCCGCTCAAGGCCCAGCCCATGGACCCCAACACCGCGGCAAAACTCATCGAACAATACGGTCCGCAACTTCTGGAACATCCCGGCGGCAATGCCTCCATGGAAGCGCTGGGCAAGCTGTCCCTCATCGACGACGAGCGTGTCATTCCCTGGTACGTCAAGGCCGTGCAGACTGGCGACTACGAAATGAAATTCAACGCCCTCGACCAGCTCGCACGCTACCCAGGCGATGCCGCACTTGAAGGCCTCAAAATCGGCATGACCACCCGTGGCATAGACATAGGTAACTCCTCCACCGCCGAAGTGAACATCCGCGTGCAAGCAGCACACGCGCTGGCCCGCAGCTCAAATCCAGACGCAAAAAGACTCCTGGCCACCATGCTCGACGACCCCAATGCCCGCGTGCGCCTCACCGCCATGCAGCGACTCACCACCAAGCCCGGTGCCGACTCAGACGCCATCCTCAAACGAATGACCGCCGACAAAGACGACATCGTGCGCGGAGAAGCCGAACGAATCCTCAAAGAGCACACCGCCCATTAATTTAGCCAGGCTTTTCTCTATAATCTCTTGCTCCAAACGAAAGGAGTTATCTCATGCGTCTCCCTCTGGCCGCCGCCGTCATCATGCTGGGCCTGCCGTTGATCGTCTCGGCCCAAGGCGTTTCCTCCATGCGATCCGGTTTGGGGGCGGTGCCGGCGACGATGGCATTTGACCCGAATCTCTCGGCGACCGTCGAATTGCCCGGCGATTGGATCAGCGGCACGCCGCTATGGCTCAAAGTCACCATCAAGAACGACACAGACGCCGGCGTGGAGTTTCTGGCCCGCGATATCGACAATAACTACCCTTTCGTCATGCGCGGATTCCAGTTTCGCTTCCTCGATCTCAAGACCGGGCAAGTGATCGGGGACGTGAACGTTGCCGCGGCCGACAGCGCCCAAAGGCCCGGCCTGACGCCACCCCCGCGGCTGACAGTATCCGCGCACGGAATCCTGACGTCCTTCTTCCGTGTGGCCTCTCCGAAGGATGTTCCCGCCACCGGCGAATACAAGTTTGAGTTGATCCTGGGGCGCAAGGAAAGACCCGCGGAACCCCATATACTGACTTCAACGAAGATCACCATTCGCCAGCCCACCGAGCAGGAACAACCGTATGTCAAGACCCCCGGCAAGCTGTGGAAATACCCCATCGATTTCCAAGCGGAGCCTCTTGCCAAGGACGCCCCCACCGCCCTGAAGGAGTCTCTGGCGATGGATGGGTTGCTGCACGCGGTGTTTGTGGAAGGCTCGCGGTTTCATCCCGACCCGGTAGCCAATGCCGGATTGGACATAGATGAATGGACACGCCTGGCCGTGCGGCATTTCGACCCAGCGGTATTCGACGCCGCAGCGCCGCAAGTGTCGATATTCTTCAGTCCCGTCCTCGGGGCGTTGCGGTATGAGATTCTGACCTATCACGGGGATGCCGCCGAAGCGCTCGCGTTGAAGCAAAGGACGTTAAAGGAAACGCCCGGCCTCGCATGGATGTTTGAGCGCGTGGACAAGGAATGGAACCATGCCGTGATCTTTATGGGTGTCAATGCACTGCGATAGCTCGTTTCCGCTATAATGTCTTGCGCTAAACAAGAAGGAGTCATCCAATGCGTCTCCCTTCGGCTGCCATCATTCTGCTGGGCCTCCCCCTCATCCTCTCCGCCCAACCCGTTCCCGCCACGCGTCCCGCGTTGGCGGCTTCCGCACTTTGGTTCGCCACATTCAGTGCCGATGGCAGGCAAATCCTCACGGCAGGGATCGATTCTCCCCTGGCACCGGCCCCCGGCGGCACGGCGATGATTTGCGACCTGGAGACCGGCGCGGTGGTGCGGCAGTTCTTCGGCCATATCGATTCGGTGAATGACGCCGTGTTCAGTCCCGACGGCAAATTCATCGCCACTGCCGGTGGTTCGGATCGCGCGGAAGTCGGACCGCCACGCGATCCGACGGTGCGGCTTTGGGATACGGCCACCGGCCGGGAAATCCGCACATTTGCAGGCCATTTGCATATTGTGCAGACTATTCAATTCAGTCCTGACGGAAAACAACTGTTGAGTTCGGGATATGATCACGTGGCGCGCCTGTGGAGCGTTGAATCGGGACGCGAGTTGTTCCAGTGGCCGGTGGATCGCGAACCACACTCCGCCTCGTTCAACCCCCTCGGGGGTTCGATCCTGACGCGGCAAACGGATCGAATTTCCATCTGGAATCCCCAGACTGGGAAGGAAATCTGCCACCTGGCCGTGCCGGGCGTGCTCAACAGCGTCTTTGAATCCGCCCATTTCAGCCCGGATGGCAAACTTGTGGTCACAGCCTCCGGCGATAAGACCGCCCGCACCTGGAACGCCCAGACCGGCGAACCGGTACAAGTGTTTACCGGCCATGCCGGCTACGTCAAACAAGCGCGCTTCAGCGAAGATGGCAAACTCGTACTCACCGCCTCGGGTGACAAGACCGTGCGTCTGTGGGATGTGGCCACCGGCAAGGAACTTGCGAAATTGGAACAACCGGGTCGCGTTTTTGACGCCGTCCTCAGCCCGGACGCCAAGCGTGCCGTCGCGCGCTGGCTGCCGGAGGAGAAGCCCAACACTCCGTATCTGGCGGGCCTGTCGGTGTGGGATTTGGAAACCGGCAAGGAACTGCGCCGGATTTCGAGCCGCCAGAACACGCTGGTGCCTTCGCCGGCATTGTTCACGCCCGATGGCAAGGCGATACTCGTGCATGTCGAGAAAACCGAACTCCTCAACGCCCGCACTGGCGAAACCATTCGGGAATACTGACTGGTCATTCAATAGCGGACACGCTCGCCCAAGGCTCGGGACACATCCTTGCACCCGGTGGCTGGCGCGCGATATGATCGGAACACCACAAACGGGAGGAAGTAAATGTTTGGCAAGATGCGAAATCGTTGGCGCGCGGCTTTGAGCCTCGCCTGTGTCGGCCTCGCCGCGGGGCTTCTATCCGCGGCCAGTGGACAGACCATAGGCCCACCCGATGAAGGCGGCCCGCCTCCAGGCGTTGATCCCTACATACCCGCGGATCGCATTGTCGGGCAGGGCGGCTGGGTCGCACAATTCCCCCGTGACGACGTCTGGCTCACACTGCAGGATGTGGATCTTGTCACCATCGGCGACCGCATGTATGCCGGCACGCCGAAGCCCGAACGCGTTCGCACGGCCGTTCTCGAAATTCGAACCGCCGACAACGCCCATCGCGTGCTTTCCATCGCTGTACCGGCAGACAATGCGAGCAGTCTGTTCAGCACGGGGACCACCCAGATGCTGTTCACTTTCCACCTGCGCGACTATCCCTCCGTGCCGGCGGGCCAGTATGTGGCGGCATTCATCGTCAACGATCAGCGGCGCTCCAATGTCATTCGACTCACCATCGATCCGCACAAGGATCTCTCCAAGCTGCCGCGCGTGCGCATAGCCCAGATGGAGCCGCAGAAAGCCGGCAGTCTGCCGGATGTGGTGGCGTATGTCTCGCGCGCTTTAGAAAGCGATCCTGCGCCCGATGAAATCACCCTCGCGTCGGGTCAACTGGTAATTGACGGCACGGCGATTCGGCGAACAGGGATGGCTTATGAAGGGGGTAACGGGCCGTTATCCGTCGGGGGCACTTTAAGCTACCCCATGTCATGGGAGCAAAGCACGCCCGATCTGACCAAGCCGCATACGGTGGCCGTGCGCATCGCCAACCAGGCCATGGGGGGCGCTCGGAACCGGCAAAACGCCCCCTCCCAGGATTCCGCCCCCCAGCCCCTCGAAAGCGGCACCCCGCTGGCCGACGCCTGGGACAAGGCCACCGCTGCCCTGGCCCCGGCTCCCGCCGCCCAACCCGTCTTGCGCGGCTCCATCCTGGCGCCGCGCAAGCCCTCCCCGCGCGCCGGCCAGGCCGGCGACATGCCGATCTTCGAAATCACCCTCGCCGGTAAAGACACCCTCTGCATGGAACTTTCCGACTGGACCGGCACCTACGACTTCCGCAATCTCCCACCCGGCCCCGGCACCCTCACCTGCACCCCCCGCGGCCAGAAGTTTCCGCTGCTCACCATCGATAACGTGAAACTCGATGCCAAGGCCGTGCCGACCCTCGACCTGCCACTCACGCCAACGGTGGAAATCTCCGGGCGCGTCGCGCACGCCGATGGCAGCCCCGCCGATAAAATCAGCATCTACGCCACCTGGGTCTCCGACGATGGACACATGACCTACCAGTCGCTCGCCCTCACCGGCGCAGATGGAACCTACGCGCTCCGATCCCCCTTCGCCAAGAACAGTATCATTTCCTATCTCGATGGCGCAAACGAAATCCGCATCGCGCAGAATAAGTCGGGGCCGGCAAAGGATGTTAATTTTACGTTAACCAAATAGCCCGCCTCACTGATCAAACATCGTTATCGGGCGGGCACATTGAGCCGAAGCAGCAAATGCGGTCAAACATCGGAGACCGCAGGTCATGGTGATGTGGCCCAAAAGCTTGTGAGGCATCAAATACGTCATTCACACTGCACGACATGTTCGTTGCCGTTACGTGGCCGACATGTACGTATGAGCAAACATAGAAACTACGGCGGCCATTGTCACCAGCGCCGGCACGAATCCACCCGGCGTCAAGTGTTGAACTTCAAATACCGAATAATCGTCTCCCCCCGCGCCTGTTCCTGCGTGATCCCCGCCAAACCCGCCGGCGGCTCGCCATAATCATGCCACACCTTGATCGGCCCCCACCACGTCCGCTGCGTTCGCGGCCGGAAGTTCCAGTTCATCGGCAGCACGAACGGCGGCGTCGCGCTCTGCGCCAGCGCCAGCGAAAACCCCGCCTGGTCCTTCGCGGGCGCCTGCACCACCTGGTTCTGCGCGTTCAGGCTGCGGAACGACGAATTCACGGCCTTGGCATTCGCCTGCCACGCGTCAAACACCCCCTTGGCCTTCGCCGTGAAAAAGATCACCCCCGTGTCATAGTCCACCATGTCCCCCGACAGCCCCGTATAGCGCCGCGCCCACGGACAATCGCTGATCGCGCACGCAATGCCATGCCGCCGCGCCATCTCAAAGCCAAACTCCAACCGGTCCATCACCACCGTGTCCACATCCAGATACAGCGTCTCGTCAAACGGTGACACCGCGAACATCCCCGCCTTGTCCAGCACGCTCGCCCCCGCCGGCATCTGCTGCACATGGATCGGCAGGTCCGTATACAGCGCCCGCACCGACCGGATCGACCGCTGCAGCGCCGCATCCACGTCCCCCCATGTCAAATACAAAATCCCCCGCGGCGCCCGCGCCCCCGGCGCCATCCGCGGCGCGGCAAACGGCTTGGGCGGCGGCGCCGTTTCCATCCGCCACTCCCCGGCCTCGTTCACGTGCGCCAGCGGCCGTATGCCGCAGACGTCCACCGGCTCCACCTGCGCATTGGGGTGTACCCACGGCCAGTCAAAAAACTGCCGGAGCGCCACGGGAAAATTCGTGGTCGCCAGCAGCCGCCGCCACTGCTCCGTGATCCCCTTGTACCCGTAATACTTCTCCTTGAACGTAAGCTGCGGCTCGATGACGTACGCAAAATGCTGGAACACCAGATCCGCCTGCTCCATCTCCGCCGGCGTGAAGGGGCGGATGGTCGTCACGTCCGCATACGTCTTGGTCCCCGCCACCGGCGACCCCAGCACCGGCGGCTCATGGGCCAGCCACTTCATCCCCTTCTGATACCGCCACGCCCGCCGCCATTCGATCTCCGGATACCGCCGCTTGCGGTTGATCGCCAGGTTCGGCGAAACAAAATACCAGCAGTAAAACACCGCCGCCGTCCGCGTCGGATACCGGATGAACAGCTCCCGCAGCTTCGTGATCTGCGCGGTCGTCCACAGCTCGTCCGAATCCACCTCCCACAGCAGGCACTCCGCCGGCAGATTCGCCAGCGGGGCGTTGACCATCTCCAGCTTCCCGTCCCACATCCGCCCGTTGGGCGCGCGGTACAGCGTGATGTTCCCCGGATTCTCCCGCGCGATCTGGTCGAGATACTCCGCCGTCCCATCCACCGAACGCCCCTCCCGCGCCACCTCCGCCGGTATCTCCGCCCCGTACTGCAAACTCCACGCCGTGTCGTGCTTGAGTTCCGCCAGCCCCTCGATGATGTGCCAGTGCCACGGGCCCTGTAGCGCCTTGAAGCGCTCCAGGTGATACCGGATGAACGGCTCGCCGTTGAGCACCAGCGTGAAAAAATGGATCGGCAATTCAACGGCCATGAAAGCCCTCGGAAAACGGGAAAGAATGGATCGTATCGGTCCCATCCCGGCACGGCAACATGCGTCCGGCTAATTCCGCGGCGCCGCATGCGCAACTTATGTATCGGTATTTTCCCGGGAGTCCCGCGTCCAAACATGCCAGGCCCTGGCTCATGCCGATGCTGGTTGTTGCGTCACAATCGCGTCCGACAAGCGCTGCCGCCAATGATCCGGGGACTTGGCAATTTCGTCCAGAAACCGGCAGGCCATTTGCGACGGCCTCCGCGTGCCCTGTTCCCAGGATTGGATGGTAAGAATGGATACCCCGAGCAGCTTGGCCAAGATTGCCTGGCTGACATTAAGTTCCAGGCGAATTTGGCGAATCTCATCCGGCGTGTAGTCCTGGATATGCAGATCCAGCGCGACCGTCCGCAGGGTGATCGGTTCGCCCCGGTCCACCCGCGCGAAGAAATCCTGAAAGCTGTGTACCACTTCATCGCCAAACGATGTCTGTGGGGGCAGTTTCTCGTGCGTTTCGTGTTTATTTCCAGTCATTGCCGTCATCCTTTCATGGCGTCTCAACCCTGTGCTCCGCCTTGCTTGCTCAGCCCTTCTGTGTTCTCCAGCCATTGCCCGAACCGCTGTATCCCATCCCGAATGATCTTTTTCTGTTCCTGCGTCAAGTTGTCTTGTTTGTTCTTCGTGTACACCGCAAATGTCCCGACGGCATCGAACTCGGGAAAGTACTCGTACCCGATACGCGCGCCGCCACTGGTTCCTCGATTCGTGTTTCTGCGGGCGAACCGGATTTTCCGCAATCCTCCCGTACCGGGCACCACGGGTGCTTTTGTGGGGGCCACCATGATCAGTATCTCCAGCGCACGCAAGTCATCATCATCAAAGCCCGAATCATGCCATCGTCTGGTGAAGTATGGAAAATGGACAAAGTGCAGCCAATCTTCCGGCTTCCCAATGCGACGACTGTACACAACCAGTCTATCTTCTCGAACCCGATCCTTGCGGCCCATCAAATACTCCCATGTGATCGGCAACCATTAACGATATATTACCACACACAGTAAGATAGTCAATGATTAGTATAAACATCTATGCGAATATTATGCTGCAATCCGTTACCTGATTCTCCACCTACGCGTTTAATCTTCCGCAGTTTACTAGCCGATGATAAGATAGGAAATTTGAGTAGTTCAGGTAAGCAGGGTAAACTGCCTGCCTCCTACCCAATCTAGCGGCCCAAAGCCGAATGGAGTCTGCCGTGAATATCCCCAATAATATCGGAATCCCAGTTACCGCCCCCCTCCCCAACCCCGTCTTACCTCCCGACCAACAGCCTAAAAACGTCTACACCACCGGCGAGGCCGCCGAAATCTGCAAAATCTCCCAGCAGACCATCATCCGCTGCTTTGACGCCGGCCGCCTTGGCGGCTTCCGCGTCCCTGGCTCCAAGTTCCGCCGCATCCCCCGCGAAGCCCTCGTCAAGTTCATGAAAGACAACGGCATTCCCCTGGACAACCTCGATTCCGGTCGCCGCAAAGTCCTCGTCGTCGATGATGATGCCGAGATCGTCGAACTCTTCGTGGACGTCCTCAACCGCGATGGCCGATTCGAGGTCAAATCCGCCGCCTCCGGTTATGACGCCGGCGTCCTCACCCAGGAATTCCAGCCCGACCTCATGATCCTCGATTACATGCTCCCCGACATCAACGGCAACGTCGTCTGCCAGACCGTGCGCAACAATCCCAAGTTCGAGCACATGAAAATCATCATTGTCTCGGGCGTGGTCAATCAGGATGAGATCAACGAACTCCTGCAGGCCGGGGCCGATGATTTCGTGAAAAAGCCGTTTAACATCGAAAAGCTCATCGAGCGCATGGCCGAACTTCTGCAGCTCGCCTGAAATGCCCCCATGATCATTGTTCATTGATTATTGGTCATTGTTCATTGTTCGTTCTTTTCCCCGGGACGCTCCATGTCGCAGGCCCCCATCACCGACGAAATCAAAACCCGCAAGGTCGAACTCGTCCTCCAGCAGCTTGACGCGCTCCCCACCCTGCCCGCCGTCGTCGTGCGCCTCCTGGCCCTCACCAGTTCCAACGACGCCCGCATGAGCGAAGTCGTCCAGCTCCTCTCCGCCGATCAATCCCTCACCGGCAAGCTCCTCTCCCTGGCCGGCTCGGCCTCCGCCGGCGTCCGCATGCCCGTCACCAGCGTCCAGCAGGCCGTCGTCCTCCTGGGTTTTGAAACCGTCCGCAACCTCGCCCTCTCGGTCAAGGCCTTTGAAGCCTTCACCCAGCCCTCCGCCGCCCCCGCGGGAACCGAGCCCCTCTTCAAGCGCACCGACTTCTGGAAGCACTCCCTGGCCGTCGCCACCGCCGCCGAAATGCTCGCCCCCAAAGTCCAACCCCGCCTGAATCCCGCCGACGCCTTCGTCTGCGGCCTGCTCCATGACATGGGCAAGGTCGCCTTCGACACCGTCATGCCCAAATCCTTCGCCCGCGTCGTCGAAATGGCCACCCTCACCCGCGGCGACATCGCCGATATCGAACGCCGCGCCATCGGCATCGACCATACCCTCGCCGGCAAACGCCTCGCCGAGGCCTGGAACCTCCCCCAGATCATCACCCAGTCCATCTGGTTCCACGGCAACGCCCCCCCGCCCCCGCCCCCGGCCCCCGGTGCCGCCGGCGCCACCTCCGCCGCCGCCCCCATGATCATGCCCATGGTCCTCCTCGTGGGTCTCGCCGATCTCCTCGTCCGCCGCCAGCACATCGGCTTCTCCGGCAATTTCCTCTTCCCCTACGATGTCGAGCAATATGCCGCCCACCTCGGTTTGACCACCCGGGACATCGACGCCATGACCGGTGAACTCGCCGGCGCCCTCGAAGCCCGCGCTAAATCCATCGGCCTCTACGATGTTGAATCCCGGCAGGTCTACCTCGAGTCCATCGCCAACGCCAACGCCGAGCTCGGCCGCCTCAACCACCAGTACCGCGTCCAGAACCGCCAGCTTCTCAACCGCAGCAACTGCTTCGAGCTCCTCACCCGCTTCTATCAGCGGATCGTCCCCGCCGCCAGCCCCGCCCAGCTTCTCACCGAGATCGCCCAAGTCGCCCATCCCTTCCTCGAGTCCCACCGCCTGGCCCTCTTCTCCCAGGACCCCGATTACGGCGGCGGCACCGGCACCGGTGCCGGCGAAGTGCTCCTCTTCGACGCCTCCCGCCAGGTCCATGACAGCTTCCTCATGACCATGCCCGCCTACGGCGGCGATCACCGCGTCGGCCGCGCCCATCAGAATTTCGCCCGCCCCGCCAGCCCCCAGGCCGACTGGCTCCTTGAACGCGCCCGCGGCTTCCTCGGCATCGGCGCCACCGGCGGCACGACCCCCACCGGCCAGGCCTGGTTCATGCCCCTCCTCTGCGGCAATGAACCCGTCGGCGGCATCGTCTGGGTCGCCAAGGACGGCGCCGCCAACCCCGTCGCCGGCGTCTCCGACATGGAACTCGTCAGCCAGAGCTGGGGCATGACCCTCCGCACCGCCCAGCTCCGCGAACAGCAAATGATGCTCACCGAGTCCCTCGCCGCCGCCAACCGCGAGCTGGGCGCCATGCAGCAACAGCGCGTCCGCGAGAAGAGCCTCGCCAGCCTTGGCGAAATGGCCGCCGGCGCCGCCCACGAAATGAACAACCCCCTCATGGTCATCTCCGGCCGCGCCCAGCTTCTGGCCGCCAAACTCGCCGATGCCGGCATGAAGGCCGAGGCCGGCGTCATTGCCCAGCAGGCCCAGCGCCTCAGCCAGATCATCACCGACATGATGGAATTCGCCAAACCCGTCTCCCCCAAAATGGCCACGCTGGACATCGCCGCCCTCGTCGATGAGGCCCTCCACGCCGCCGCCGAACGCGCCGGCCCCTCCGGCGAGGACATCCCCGTCCGCGTGGACGCCGCGCCCCATCTCCCACCCATGCGCGGCGATGACCGCCAGGTCCGCAACGCCCTCGCCGAAATTCTCCTCAACGCCCTCCAGGCCACCCGCGCCGCCGCCGAACCCGACGCCACCGCCGATCACCCCAATACCCCCGGCGCAGTCCTCGTCACACTCTCCGTCGATCCCCTCGATCAACAACTCCTCATCCAGGTCCAGGACCGCGGCGTCGGCATGTCCCAGGATGTCTCCCGCAACGCCTTCGCACCCTTCTTCTCCGCCAAGTCCGCCGGCCGCAACCGCGGCATGGGCCTGGCCAAGGCCCTCCGCTGGATCGAAAACCACGGCGGCACCATCCGCCTCGATTCCACCCTCGGCGCCGGCACCACTGCCGTTATAATCCTTCCCCTCAACGCCGAAACTCCCCCGGCCCCCGTGACGGCGGAGCCTTCCCTCGCCGGCCAACGTTGACCCTCCGCCCCGTGGCCCCGCCGCGTGCTTGTATACAGGAGCTTGCATGTCCCTCAATGGCGATCATGGCGGTCTGCCCGCACGCCGCATCGGCGACGTCGCCCGCGAACTCGGCCTCGACCCCGAGGAAATCCTCCTCCACGGCCGCTACATCGCCAAAATCCCCATCGATGAACTCACGGCCCGCGCCGCCCTGCCCGACGGCAACCTCATCCTCGTCACCGCCATGACCCCCACCCCCCAGGGCGAGGGCAAAACCACCACCACCATCGGCCTCGGCGACGGCCTGCGCCTCCTCGGCAAAAAAACCGCCATCTGCCTCCGTGAACCCTCCCTCGGCCCTTACTTCGGCCTCAAAGGCGGCGGCACTGGCGCCGGCCGCGCCCAGGTCGTCCCCGCCGAGGACATCAACCTCCATTTCGTCGGCGACATGTACGCCGTCGAAAAAGCCAACAACCTCCTCGCCGCCATGGTCGACAACCACCTCCAGCACGGCAACGATCTCGACCTCGACTCCCGCCGCATCGTCCTCCGCCGCGTCATCGACCTCAACGACCGCGCCCTCCGCGACATCATCATCGGCCTCGGCGGCGTCAAAAACGGCGTCCCCCGCCGCGACGGCGTCAACATCACCCCCGCCAGCGAAGTCATGGCCATCCTCTGCCTCGCCCGCGATTATCAGGATCTCGGTGCCCGCCTCGGCCGCATGGTCGTCGGCTTCACCTACAAGGGCGTCCCCGTCCTCGCCCGCCAGATCGAAGCCGAAGGCGCCATGCAGATTCTCCTCCGCGACGCCATTCATCCCAACCTCGTCCAGACCCTCGAAGGCACTCCCGCCTTCGTCCACGCCGGCCCCTTCGCCAACATCGCCCAGGGCACCAACACCGCCATCGCCACCCGCCTGGCCCTCAAGCTCGCCGATTTCGTCGTCACCGAGGCCGGCTTCGCCACCGACCTGGGCGCCGAAAAATTCTGCCACATCAAGTGCCGCGGCAGCGGCCTCACCCCCCAGGCCGCCGTCATCGTCGCCACCTGCAAGGCCGTCGCCTATCACGGCGGCTTCACCACCGACGGCGGCATCGGCAATCTCGCTAAACACATCGAAAACATCCAGCTCCTGGGCCTCGCGCCCGTCGTCGCCCTCAACCACTTCGCCGACGACTCCCCCGCCGACCTCGAGCGCATCATCCAGTTCTGCGCCCGCCAGGGCGTCGAAGCCGTCGTCGCCGACCACTACACCGACGGCGGCCAGGGTGCCGTCAAACTCGCCCAGGCCGTCCTCCAGGTCGTCGCCCGCAGTGTCGGCAAAAAACTCCATTACCTCTACGAACTCGAGGACACACTCCCCCAAAAAATCCATAAGCTCGCCACTCAGCTCTACGGCGCCGACGAAGTCGTCTTCGATTCCCAGGCCGAGGATGACCTCAAGCTCCTCACCGCCAACGGCTACGGCAACCTCCCCGTCTGCATCGCCAAAACCTCCGCCAGCCTCTCCGACAACCCCAAGCTCCGCGGCCGCCCCCGCGGCTTCAAGGTCACCGTCAACGAACTCCGCATCAGCGCCGGCGCCGGCTTCGTCGTCGTCATCTGCGGCGACATCCTCACCCTGCCCGGCCTCCCCAAAGTCCCCGCCGCCGCCCGCATGAAAGTCCTCCCCGACGGCCGCGCCATCGGCCTGGCCTAGCCCGGCATGGCAATGCCCGGCTCGTCCGCGAGCCGCAAATTCCCGTCCCTCGTCAATGCCGGCACCGCTCCGCGACCAATCTTCAATCCCGCCGCGGCTCCGTGTCCGTCCCAGGAATTGCGCCATCAGGTCGGCCGCCGCCACCCGAATCTGGGGATTTCCGTGCCGCACTCGGGACATTTCTGGCCGGGCTTGTGGGCACGCAGATCGTAGCCGCAGATGGGGCAGAGGTTTTCGATAGCGCGTGATTGCACCTGGTGATATTTCTTTCGGCACCACCATGCGCAGACCGCAAATGGAATGGCGGCAAACCAATTGGCAATTCGAAACTGTTGCTCCGCCGGGGTATTGTAAACGGGATCACGGGAAGTGAAAGACCAGTCAATACCAGTAAATGGGGGTGGCTGACCAAAGCGATGATACACTGTCAACACTCCACCAAAATGGTGGAAAACGATACATCCTTGCTGAAACTCGTAATACCTGATTATGTGACCACCCGTGGGATTGTCACTCACTTGGATCAGAATTCCTTTCCCAATGAAAGTCGTCAGAAGTGCAATGCCAATCACGAATGCGCATATGACTCCAAGGTATAAATACGAATTAGATTTTCGGAAACTGAGCATCATAAATGCTCCTTAATAATATGACGTGCTAATTGCATCCCATTCGGGATAATCTGTGGTATTCGTGCCGGTAATTGATGTTTGAATAATAACTGAATATCTATGAACATTCCAGCAGTAATATAAATAGTCCCAAGTTGCCAAAGCATTTACGTTCCATCCCCATTGTTGTAATGGTATTGCAATGCTATCACTACCTGGCGGTGTCCACATCAACCAATCCTTAAACTTCATATCCATCCTTAAGTAGTTTGACCCAAACAATCCCATTTGCGGTTCATCATATGGATTAAGTAAGCCAAGATTAGTATTATATGGATACCGTCCATCAAGCACATATTGTCCGTTAGTGGTTGTTGTCCAATAACCATAACCGTCGTAATATTCATATACATTAATTAACTGGATCCAACTTATCGTACCCTGGTAGCCTTCCGTACTCCTTTTGGGTACAGTTGTTTCCCACATGCAATATTCTTTTAAGTCGTTTCCGACCATGCGAGTTGGAGATACATCAGCGACGACATTAAAATAATCAAGTACCTTACCTTTCACGGTAGTTCCTTGACCAGTCCAAATGCTCTGTCCCGGTTTATGTACGTTGAAAGTTGTTTGGTTGTTGAACACCACGGTGTGGCCATTTATATTCGTATAAAGTGTGAGGCCGAAGACTTTTCCAGGTAAGTCTTGTATAGGGTATAAATTTAACTGGTCCCCAATAAGGTCGGACGATGTTAATGGTATGACACTTGCTTTGTCAGAGTTTGTCGCATTACGGGTGTGCAAGATCGACGTCTCGACAAGATAATCCTTCACGTAATGCACCGTCGTCACGCCAACGTACCAACTATGTGATTCGATCATGCTTCCCGTCACGTCCGTATCAAAGGAGAATGACATGTGCTGACCAGCGTAAATATCTATCGTCTCTCGCGAAATATCATCATTGTAATTTACCACAGTGGTTCTGTCGCTATACTTGATATTGAGCGTATCGTTATCGTATGGTTGATTCCAGTAGATGCCCAAAAAGGCCAGGTAAAATTGCACGCTCGGCTCATAAGTCGGATCTGCCGAACTTGTGACTCGGATTGTGTAAAGCCCCGACGTACTCGACGTGTAATTGAGGATGCCCGTGGGTGCAAGACGCCCTGTAGTCACCATGCCGCCATTGGCGTTCAGCACAGTATAAGTGTAAACATCCAACACTGGTTCGAATGGTGCGTGTTCAAGGCTTATGTCTAATGAGGCTTGACCCATGTAGTCTTCCACCACGCCCATGATGCCCTTGTACATGTCGGTGTAAGTATCACCGCCCGGTGCGTTATCTTTCACCGAGAGCCTCGGATGGGGTGTGTAGATGGGCACCGTCGCGGTGACCCAGTACGAATAAAATGTATCCGCGCCCACCACCCGCGCCGCGCGCACTTGATACACCAGCAACGGATTGCGTGACAAATCACTGGTATCGACGACTGTTGTCCCCTCCACTTGGTTCGACTCCGAAGTGCCCACGGTCACATATTCCCATTCCTGGGCTACCGTGTCCCAGCGCCGCACCTGATAGTAGGACTCCGACGCATTGATATCCGCCCATGCCAGGTTGACATGCTGGGCCGTGCCCAATGTCTCCGGCACGGCCACGACAAACGTCGGCGCAAACGGCGCGTCACCCACCATCAGCCGATTGGACAGCCGCCCCCAGTTCCAGGGGCTGTTGTTGTACCTTGCCGCCATCGCATATACGCCCGCCGGCTGATTGGGCAAAAGCCATTCCGTGAAACTGTAGGGCGTGAAGGTGATGGAATCGGCACCTCCCGAAACGCTGGCCGCCGCGCTGTCGGAAAGATATATGTTGGTGTCTAAGCGAACAGCACAGAGCGTGTAGTCCGTGCCCGGTGCGGTCCAGCCCGTTAGCGTCACCACCCCGGTGTCCGCGTCGCGCACGCCGGTGATCGTCGGGAAAGCCGCCGGCAGCGTCATGCCCGTGTCGTCGATGATGTCGCTGTTTACCATGTCGGGATAAAGTCCGATGCACAACTCGTCGGCATGTAGCCCGCCGACCGCGTTATTGAACCAAATCCATTGATCGGGATAATAGTTATCTGGTGAACGCGCATAGATCCATACTTCGTTTTGGTCTACATACGGTATGATTGGAACCACCCATCCGATTGAATCAACCACCAGACCGCTGACGATGTTTTTGGCATCGGGCGTTACGGTCTCTATTTCGATGGCGGCCGATGCTACCTGGCGGGCATCCAGCGTGGTTTCGACGACTCGTACCTTGTAGCTGCTGGCGATCTGCAAGTTGAGCGCGATATAGTTGCCGTTGGTGTCCGACGGGAGCGTCGAAGCTTGGTAAACGTCATGCCAATTGCCGGAATAATGAATGCCGGTGCCGTCGTGTATCCGCTCCTGTATTTGCACGGCATACAGCCCGACCCCCGCGTCCGGCGCGACGATCCGGAACGTGGCCGTGTCCATCACCCTCGATATTTGCTCGGAATCCAGGCTGATCGCCAGTTGCGCTTGTATCGACTCCGCCAGCACCGCCGATTTCGCCGTGCAGGTGTTGTATGCCGTCAGCCGGAACGAATACTCCGCGGCCACTGGCAGCCCCGTGATTTGGTACGTCCGGCAAATCGGCGAAATTCCATCCGCGTAGCGCGTATACGCCCCGCCATCGATCGCAACATCCACTTGCATCCAAAGCGTCAAAGCCGACGGCTCCCCCCACGTCAGCGTTGCCGCCCCGTTCTCCGGAATGCTGGCCGCGAAATCCCCCGGCACCGCCGGCGCCACCGCCACCGGCATGAAATCACTATACAAAAACTCCCCGCCCGGCGTCGTCACCGCCGCCGTCACGTTGTACTCCCCATCCCCCGTCGTATATACATGGGTGAACACCGGCATGCTCCCCGTCTGGTTCTCCACCACCCCGTCCCCCCAGTCCACCTCCCATTCGCTCTCCTCCGGCACCGCGTAATAATCCGTCCCCATCGTCAGCGCCACCGCATCCCCCTCCACCCGTGCCGTCTCCCCGCTGACCGCCAGCGCCGGCTCCAGCGTCGGGCTGTTGTCCATCCCCGTCCCCGCCAACACATGCCCAAACCCATCCTCAATCGTGGCCGCAGGCAACACCTCCAGCCGCAGCGTCCCCCACCCCGTCCCCACCGCCACCGTCACCACATACGTATCCCCGCTCCCCGAAACCCCCGTCACCGCC
>CAIPTQ010000037.1 GCA_903868035.1 uncultured Phycisphaerales bacterium | reverse complement strand
GCGGCCGTGGCGCGGGGCTTGTGTAATTATTCGCGGGCGGAAGTGGTGGTGATCAAAGGGCATAAGAGCGGGGAGTTCGCGCGGCTGCTGAAGATGGAGACGTATTGGGATGAGGTGATCCACCGGGATGATTTGGTGGTGGAAGCATAAATTCGGAATGCGTGGCGGAATGCAGAGCGGGGCTAATTTTCGTTCCATCGCCATAAGCGGTGTTCTTCGACCAAGCGCTCGGCGCGTGTTACCAAGACGATGAACACCTTCTCCCGTTCTACGCGATAGATCACGCGGCATGGAGAAATGATCAGTTCACGGTAGGGCAGGCTGGGTAGCTCGGGGACTTTGCGTCCCAGATTGGGAAATTGTTGGAGGCGCTCGGCGGCAATAAAAATTCTCTGGATAAGTTTTTCCGCGGCACTGGGGTTGTCCAGCGCAATGTAGTCGCCAATCTCGTCGAGATCTTCAAGAGCCGGAGCAGTCCAAATGACTATTTTTTGAGCCATCGTGCGAGTTTCTTCCGGGCTTGCGCGTGGGTGAAAGTTCGACCCTCACGGATGGCCTTTTCGCCACGAGCGATTCCCTCCAAAAGATGGAGACGGGACTGAAGCCCGTCGAACGCGTCGGCGGCAACCAAATAGGCCGTTGGTCGGCCGGCGGGATCGGTGAGGCGCGTGGTCTTTTCTTTCTTGAGTTGCACGAGAAGGCTTCGTGATTGGGTACTGAGGTTGTTTTCGGGTACGGTATTCATGACCCTATTGTAGCATGAACTCAGACGGGAAGCCCGTGCTTTTTACGGTAGACCTCTTCCGCTTCCGGCAGGCGGATGTACAGCGGCAGTAAGGTGACGGGGTCGGAGAAGTGGTCCTGTTGTGCCAGTGCGTATCCGAGGCGATGGACGGTCGCGGCGGTGCCGGGCCAGAGGGCGGGGGGGAGTTGTTCGATGATGGGGGATGGAGCGGGGTGGAAGTGGGTGAGGCCTTCGCCGAGTAGGGCGATTTTGAAGTCTGAAGTCTGAAGTCTGAAGTCTGAATTGGGGGAGGCTTTCAATTCCTCGGCGCGGGCGAGGGCTTGGTCGAGAAATGCCATAGGATCCACGAGGGCGGCGGGGGCGGTTTGGAGCAGCGTGCCGGCGGCGTCGCGTTCGTAGCGGGCGGCGAAGACCTGGTTGCGTTTGGCGTCGAGGATCGGGATGACAATCCCAAACTCCTGCGGGGCGTTTTGGGCGATGACATCCAAGGAGGGAACGCCGATGAGCTTGCACCCGATGGCCTGATGCAGCGCCCGCGCAATGGCCACCGCAATCCGCAAGCCCGTGAAACTTCCTGGTCCCAGTGAAAGATAAAGATGCTCGATCTGCTCGGGCCGCCAGCCTTGCTCGCGCGTCAGGTCGCGGATCGCCGGCATCAGCTCCACGGCATGCCGCATCGTGGAGGACAACTCGCGCGTGGCCAGCAGCGCCGGCCCCTGGGCGACGGCGACCGAACCCGTGCGGCCGGATGTTTCCAAAGCGAGTATGCGGGGCGACTCAGACATGCCGATAGCGTAGCGGCTTTGGCCGGCTCGAGAAAGCCGCCTTCGATTGCTGCCCCTGAATGACCCTTTATTACTTCTGCCGCGCCGCGGCGGCGTTGCGGGCGGCGGCGGCATTCTTTCCGATGGTCAGCGTAACCTGCGCGTCAAACGAATCGCCCTTGCCGGCGGCCTTTTCCAGTTCGGTCTTGATGTACGCCTCGCGTTCCGCGGCGACCTTGGCGATTTCGTCATTGACCGCCTTGCGCTGGGCGAGTTGCTTGTCAAGGTACGCCTGGCGCTCCTCGGGGGACATGGATTTCAGGTTGTCGGGCAGTTCCTCGGGCTTGAGCGTGGTGACCAGATCCTTGGCGGACTGCATGTCGTTCACGAGGTCGCCCCGGCCGCCGATGGCTTGTCCGCCGCCGCCCCCGCGACCGCCAACGCCGCTGCTGTTGTAGACCAGACGCGCCGCGGTGGCTTCGGATGCCGGCGCCCCGTTCATGGCGTTTTTGTCGGCCACGGCCCGCTGCTGGGCGGCACTGCCGTAGGGAACCACGGTCTTGGCGAGTTCCCCGCCGAGTTCGGCCAGCTTCTTGTCCTGCGGGGCGGAGATGGCGACCATGTTGCCCGTCTGGGAGATTTGCAGGTAATCGCCCTCGCCCCGGCGCGCGATATCCTGCCAAATGGGCGTGGTTCGCGTATTGCTTCCGCACTGCACCGTGTCCACGATGATGTTGTTCTTGACGGCTTTTTCCAGCGAGACGGGGTACTTCACGTCGTCCTGATAGTCCATGTGCGGCGGCGAGTCGCCCACAAGGAAGACCAGCCGGATGGTCTCCTTCTTGCCGCCCTCGCCCCAGGACACCTTTTCGACGGCATCCTGCAGGGCCTGATTGACGGATTCCGGCTCATCGCCGCCGCCGTCGGCCTTGAAGGCCATGAGTTCCTTATACATGCTGTCGAGGTCGTCGGTCAGGTCGATGACCTTGGTGATGTACACGTCGCCGCGGTCGCGGTAGGGAATCAGGGCGATCTTGAGGGACGACTTGGGGTTGTCCTTGATGATGCTGTTGGCAATGGACCAGATTTTCACCTTGGCCCCCGCGATCAGGCCGCCCATGGAGCCGGTGGTGTCCAGGACGAAGCAGACTTCGATGGGCATGCTGGCAATAGGCTCCGCGAAGCGCGGGGCTGGGACGGGGGCCGGGCCGGATGGCGCGGCGGCGGGAAGCGAGGCGGAAGTGACGGCGAGAACCAATGCCGCCAGAAGTGACAGGCGTTTCATGTGAATCCTCCGATAAAGCAGTCGGGGGATTAGACGCATGACACGCCCGGCGGTTCCCGAAAATCCGGAGAAAACGGGTGAGGCTGGAATGCGTTCTGCTGGGTCAACACCCGGCGCGCGTGGTTCTTATATCCCCACCGCAATCCGCTCCTCGTCCGTCACCTTGTCGTCCAGCACTTCCTTGGCTGCGTTGCGCACATCCTTGTCGTAGCGCTCATCGGTCAGGATCGCCTTCAGCCGCGCCTGGATGACCGGGTCGGTGCGCAGCGGATCGGTTTGGATGACGGCCTTCCAATTGGCGGAGCGCGGATTTCGCAGGGATTGCAGGACGATCATTTTCGTCATGAACTTCGGCAGGTGGCGGTTGGCCGCATTGGCGCCAAAGACCGCATCCCAGTTGCTCTCGGCGCCCGAGCCCGCGACGCCGTTTAAGATGTCCCGGATCAGCGCATTCTGCCGCATGTCGGCGGCATATTGCACGTCGAATTCGTCGATGCCCAGTATCCCGTAATGCGCCCCCTGGCTCTGCATCTTGTCCGCCGGGGTCTGTTGCGCGGTCCGGATGTGCAGCGTTTCAAGGGCCACCGTGGCCACGATGACATCGGGATTAGCCGGGTCGGGGACGCACTGGGTCCACGTGATCCAATCGGCGCCGAATTCCGCCGCCAGATACCGGTTGAGCAGGTGGAATACCTGGACGTAGTCGCCGCGTTCGTCGCTGGCCTTGGTGTCGCGCACCGTATCGGCGACCAGGAAATAGGCCTTGTCATAGGTGGCGTCGCCCCCGGCAATATGCGTCATGAACTCCGTGGCGGCGGCCTGGGCGGTGGCGGGGAATTGCAGGTAGCGCGCGGGTTTGGGGCCAAAGAAGTGATAGCCCAGCCAGCCGATGCCGCCGACGAAGGCCAGCAGGCAGACGATTTTGACGGCCCGGCCGAGGTTGGCCGGATCGCGCCAGGCGGGGGTTTCGGCGGTTTCCACGGCAGTGGTCTTAAAGCCGCGCTGTTGGGCGGCTTTTTTGGCCGCGGCGAAGGCGGACATCTTGGCGACTTCCAGCTTGCAGATCACGCACTGGCGGCTGCCCGGTGTAATGGTGGCGTGGCAATTGGGACAGGTGGCGGTGGAAGTGGGAGGCATGGGGGGCGCTCCTTATCAAGGCACGGGTCCATTGTACCCATTTGCCGTCTCCGGGGGGTGAATGCGGCCGGCCAATATTATCCCGGCGGGGGCATGGTGGCGGTGTCGGGCGCGGGAGGCTCTCCGGCCAGCAGCAGCATGTCGGCGAGCGTGACCAGGCCAAAGCCTTTGGGATGCGCTTCGAGAATGGCGACCATGCCGTTGGAGAGGGGGAAGCGGCGGGGCGCGCCGTCGGAGATGCCCAGGGTGCGATAGAGGGCGCGGGCCATGACACCGCCGTGGGTGACGACCAGGACATCCTGCGCGGGGTGGCGCGCCGCAATCTCGCGCAGGGCCGCGGCGATGCGCAGCCAGAGTTCGTCGTTGGTTTCCACGCCGGGCATGCCCGTCCAATCCGCCAGGTCGCCGGAGAGCGGCACCCCCGCGGCGGCGCGGGCCGCGCGGATTTGCGCGGGGAACGCGCCTTCCAGCGGGCCAAAGTCGCGCTCGCGCAGGGCTGGGTCGGGGTGTACGCCGATGCCCAGGCGCGCCGCCAGAATCTGCGCCGTCTGCGCCGCGCGCGGGAGATCGCTGGTGTAGCAGGCGGCAAAACGCCGGGAGGATTGCGCCAGAAGGCCGGCCAGACGCGCCGCTTCGCACCGGCCCTGGGCGTTCAATTCGGTGGGGGTCTGGCCCTGGATGCGCCCGGCGGCGTTCCAGTCGGTCTGGCCGTGGCGGATGAGCCAGAGGCGTGTAGGGGAAGCGGGCATGTGGCACCTTGAAAAAGCCGTGGCCCGCGGCCCGGAAATGGCGGCGGCGGGCGCGGTAGATCAGCCGCATTCGGGGTCCGCGACGCGATAATCCATGTGGATCATGGAGAGATTGGGGTTGTAAAACGGATCGTCGGCGGTGAAGGCGGGCCAGCGGGCGGTCAGGAGGCGCATTTCCGCGGGGGTGACCAGGGGCGACCGCGTGGCCGATTCGAGATGAAAAAGCGCGGCATAGGGGGTGAAAACCACGCGTTTACCCGCATGCCAGACCTTGAGGCAATAATCCACATCGTTGTAGGCGAGGGGGAAATCCTCGTTGAATTCCCCGACCGCCGGCGCGTGAAACACGTCGGCCCGCGTCATGAGGCAGGCTCCGGTGACGGCGATCATGTTGCGGGGCACCAGGGCGGAGTAATAGCCCGTGTGAACATTCTCCGGACAGCCGACAAAGGCATGATTGGGGATTCGCTTCTGAATCATCACGCCCGCGTGCTGGATGGTCCGGTTGGGCCACAGGAGCTTGGCGCCCACGGCCCCGATCTGGGGCAACTGCGAGTATTCCAGCAGGCTCTCGATCCAGTCCGGGGAAATCACCTCGATGTCGTCGTTGAGGAACAGCAGGTGTTCCCCGGCGGCCCGGGCGGCCGCGAAGTTGTTCACCCGGGACCAGTTGAAGTCGAAGTCATAGGTGAGGTGCTGCACGCCGCGCGCCGCGAGCCGGGCGGCCAGTTCGGGGGGCATCTCGTGGCGGTCGACGGCAAAAATTTCGAGGTTGTGGTAGGTGGATTTTTCAAGCACACTGGCGATGCACCGCTCCACCAGGTAGCCCGCGCCGCCGGGGCTTTGAACCGGCCGGCAACGGCTGGGGATGATGATCGACACAAGCGGCCGGGAACGCAGGGTAAAACGCACGCGGTGCGGGTCGGCTGGAGAACCGGTTTCCAGCGTCGCCGGGTAACCGGGATAAGCCTCGTGCAGGTGCTCCTGCAGCGCCCGCCGGGCGTCGGCATAGGCCGCGGGTTGGGCCGCGGGCTTGAGGGCGGCGGGCGTGCCGGCGAACTGGTGATAGAGCACCTCGGGGATTCGGCGGATGCGCGCCGGGCCGCACGCGCGGGACGCCCGCAGCAGCAGGTCATATTCCCGGGCCTCCTGGCAAAGCGTTCGGAAAACCTCTCCGCCCCCGCCGGGATCCAGGTGCCGGGCCAGGTCGGTGCGATAGAAGACGGGGCGGCCGACATAGTCGCCGGCGAGCAGAAATTCCGGCGAAAATCCCGGCTTGAAGATGGGACCGGCGCGCGTGCCGTCGGGGAGAAGCTGGTCCTGGTCCGCGTAGAGTATGTCGGTTTGGTTGTGGGCGGACAGTTCCCGGGCCACGGCCAGTAGCGCTGGTTCGGCGAGTTGGTCGCCCGGATCCAGCAGCGAAAAAAAATCGCCGGTGGCGGCCGCCAGCGCGGCGTTGCAGGCCGCGGTGCCGTCCCGGGCGCCGGGGTGGTCGATGATGCGAAGGCGCGCCTCCCCGGCGGCAAGTTCGGCGAGCGTCGCGCGGAGCGGGGCCGGCGCGTCCGCTACGACGGCGCACAATTCCCAACGCGTATAGATTTGCCGCCGGAGGGAATCCAGCGTCTGGCGGAGGCTCTCGGGGGAGGCCTCAAGAACGGGCAGGAGCACGGAAAACAGGGGGCCGTCCGTGAGGGCGCGCGCCTGGTTCTCGAGGGCGGCGCGGTGGGGGGGGGTGAGGCGGTGGGCCGCGCACCAGCGCTCATAGGCGGTGGCTTGGGACGGCGTGGGCGTAAGCATGCCGGAGGCGAGTTTGTCGGCCAAGCCGCGGGGCCCGCGGCGGAGCAGATAGCCGGCGGCCTTGAAGAGGCTGAGCATGAGGCTGCGTCCGGCCCAGCGGCGGCACAGGAGGTTGCGGCCGGCGCGGGCGAGGAAGCGGAGCCGGGACAGGTGCTGGACGTGGAATTCGTGGAGGGTGAAATCGCCCGGCGAGGTTTGTGGTTGCAGGCCCAAGGCGCGGACGGGGTGGGGGTTGGGGCAATGCAGATCGATCCGCAGGCGTCCGCCGACGGGCGTTCCGAGTTTCAGGCAGGCCGTTTCCGTAAAGCCGGCGCCGGTGTCCAGAAACAGGGTGGCCGGCCCGGCGTGTTCGGTAGTCTCCAGATCGAGCACGAGATAGAGCCATCCCGGGGGCATCCGGCACGGCGCGGTGAAGCGCGGGTTCGTGCCGGTGGCGCGCCAGCGCTGCGCTTCGCCCAGGGGCTGGAGCTCCTGCGTGGGCGACAAGTCCTGAAGTGCGACGCGGCGGCCCCCGGCGGTGGGTGCTGGGGGCGCAGGGACCGGAGGCCGGGTTTCAGAGGCCTGCGGGTTGGCGGTGGCCTCGGCGATGACCGCGCGATAGATTTCCGCGACCCGGGCGGCATGGTCGGCCGTGGACAGCGGGGGCTGGGTGTTGGCGGCCAGCTTCGCCAGCAAGTCGCGGTCGCCGGCGAGGCGGCGCAGGATGGCCGCGAGGGCGGGGGCGTCCCCGAGGGGAAACAGCAGGCCATTAACCTCGGGCTGGACGGCCTCCGACAGGCCGGGGAGATCGGTGGCGACCACGGGGACTCCCGCGGCCAGCGCCTCGTAGATCACCAGCGGGGTGTTTTCGTACCAGAGGGAGGGGCAGACGATGACATCCAAATCGCCCAGCACCGCGCCGACATCCTGGTGGTTGAAGACGCCGGCGAATTCGACGCGTGCTTCAACGGCCTCGGCCAGTTTTCGGAGGCGGGCGACATATGCGGGATTGTAGGCCAGTTCGCCGTGGAACCGCACACGGATGGGGAGATCCGGGGGGAGCAGTTTCACGGCCTCAATCAGGACATGACACCCCTTGTGCTCGGCGATCTGGCCGACGAAGCCGACCCGCAACGGCTCGCCGCGTGGAGATTTGCCCCGGGCCGGGCCGGGCGGCACGTGGATGCCGTAGGGCAGGCAGACGATGCGCTCGGCGGGAAAACCCTGTGCGGCCAAGCGGTCGCGCACGATGTGGGAGGGGGCGAGGATGCGCGCCAGGGATTGAAAACGGTCGCGGATGAAGGCCACGCGGGCCCGCACTTCGGGCAGGGGGCGGTGGATGCGTCCGGCGGCGGCGGAGCTGACGCGGGCCAGGAGCAGGCCGGCGCTCTGCGTTCGGTTGAAGAAGAGGGGCGCGGTGACCTGGCCGGCCTCGGCGGCCTGATGGATATGCCGGACGCAGTTTTCCCCGTCGGCATCGGGGCCGGGACACATCGACCCATCCGGGAGCCGAAGCAGGATCATCGGGCAAACCGCCCAGAAGTCCGTGGCGGTGAAAATGCAGGGTATGCGCAGCTCCTTGCATGCGTCGATCAGGGAGGCCGAGAGCCGGGCGAGGTGGATGCAGTGGACCATATCCGGCCGCTGCCGGCGGAGGAAATCGGCGAACCAGCCGCGGAGCTGCGGATTGTCATATTCCAGCGCGAAATCGCCCTGGCGCTTTCCGACCTCCCCGGCGGCACCGGTTCCGGGGCAGCGCCATTCGCCGGTATGGCGCACCTCGTGGACGGGAAAGGCGTCATAGTCGTAAACCTTGACGCGGACGGAGCCGTCGCCGGAGGATTCGGAGTGTCCGCTGACGATGATGATTTCATGGCCGAGCTTGCGGAGTTCCAGCGCCAGGTGGTAGGCGATGAGCTCGGTGCCGGTCGAATACTCGGGGAGAAACTGATGGACCGTCAGGATGATTTTCATGCGCCCACCTGCGTTGTCGCCCGCCGTTGCTCATGCCGCGCCCCGCGGTACGTGCCCAGGACGCGCGCCGGCGCGTGGAAGGGCGCGGCGGCGAGTTGGGCCAGTTTCCGCGCCATGCCGGGCTGATTTTTAACGACATATTTCGCGTCGTCAAGGATGGTCGCGGCGAGCAGCCGCGCCAGTTGCCGCCGGCCGGTGATTTCGCGCCAGCCAAACAGGCGATACATGGCCGCGGCATGCGCGAAGTGGCGGTCATACTCATAACCGATGCCGCGTTGGTGGGAATGCACCACGCAGGCGGCGGGTTCATAGACGATCTTCCATCCGGCCTCGAGCGCCCGGCGCGCCCACTCGAGATCCTCGGCGAAATCGGTGCGCGCGAACGGGAGCGTCCGCCACACCGCACGGCGCACCATGGAACAGACATCGTCAAACGTGCAGAATGCGATGCGCTCCGCCGGCCCCAGGCGCTCATACGCCGCCCGGTCCGTGATGTGGGAGACGTGGCCGCGGGACTGGCCCGCGTGGGAGGCCCCGACGCGCCGCGCGACCAGCGCGGCGTGTTCGGGCCGGGGCGCCTGCCGGGCGAAGGCCCCCGCGACGAGGGGATCCTCAAAGGCCCGCGCCAGGTTTTGTACCACCTGCCGGTCGGCCGGCACCGCATCCTGGGTCAGCAGCATGACCAGCCCGCCCAGGCTGCGTTCGAGGCCCAGGTTGCGGGTCAGGCCATGGTTGAACTGCCCGGGCGGAATCTGGATCACGCGCGCCCCGGCGTCACGGGCCAGGCGCAGGGTGTCGTCGGTGGATCCCGAATCGACGACCACTATTTCCAGCGCGCGGTCGCATTCCTGCTCCCGCAGTCCCTGGAGCACGCGCCCCAGGAGCCGCCCGCCGTTGCGCGTGGGGATGACCGCGGAGATGGTCCGGTCGCGCCACGCCGGCGCGTGGGTGTCGAGCGTCGCCGCCAATTGGGTCTCGGCTTCCAGCGTTAACCCGGGCGGAGCGGGCGTCAGGCCCGCGAGCGTGGAGAGGAGCGTTTTTCGCCGGGTTTGGACGCGGGCGCACCAATCGTCCAGCGCCACCAGGTCGGGTTGCCGCGCGGCGACGGCGCGGCCTTCGCGCGCCAGTTGTATCCAGTCGCCCAGTCCCGCAAAGACCTGGTGTACGGCGGGGGCGTCGGCGCGGGTCCAGGCGAGAAACTCGCTTACGCCCGGGGCCGGCTGCCCGCCGACGGCCAGCACGCCCAGTCCATAGCCGTGCAGGAACTCAAACGCCGGATGGCGCCTGGCCAGTTCCTCCCATACTTTCCACACGCCAAAAGCGTCCTGCTTCACCTGGGTGTCATGCAGCAGCAGCACGCCGCGGGGCGACATCTTGGGCAGCCAGGTTTCCACATCATGGCGGACGGCCTCATAGTTGTGCAGGCCGTCGATGTGGAGCAGGTCAATGCTGCCCGGGGCGAACTGCCCGGCGGCCTCGTCAAAGGTCGCCTGGAGCAGCCGCGAAAACCGGCCGTAGAGCGGATCGTGATAGGCGCGCAGATTATTGAGCACCTCCGCCCCATAGTGTCCCGCCTGATCGTCGCCGCGCCACGTATCGATGGCCGTGGCCCGGGTGTGGGTCAGGCCCAGCGTGTCGATGGCCTGGCAGAACGCGCAATAGGAATCCCCCATGTGCGTGCCCAGTTCCACGACGGTATTCGGGCGCAAAAGGTCCACCAGCGCCAGGGCGAAGGGGATATGCTCGACCCAGGCCGACACGGGCGAGAAGTGGCGTGGCGTCTGCCAGGCGAGTGTGAGGCGTTCGCGGTTCACGGCGTCTTTTCGTCCTTCCCCGGAACGCGGAATTCCACCGCCCGCATCGGTATCCCCACCAGCCCGGTCCCGCCGGAGCCGCGCCCGTCGGCCGTCAGCGCGTAGGCCTCATGAATCCAGTGGTGCCGGGTGTGGCTGGCCATCGTGCCCTCGGCCACGGCCACCGTCACCGTGTACTGTTCCGCCCGCAGCACCGGCATGTCAAAAGTGAAGCCGGCCACGCGCTCCGCGCCGGCTTCCATCGGCGGCACGCATTCCACCGCCGTCGTGTTTTCGCCAAACAGGTTCTGCCCCAGCCGGTCATTGATATAAAAGCCGACAATCGGTCGCTCCAGCGCCCGAATCGCACGGAAGTGTACGCGCAGCTTCACACGCTGCTGCCCGGTCACCTGCACCAGTTCCCGGCCCTCCATGTTCCGCACATCCACGCCCAGCACCTGCGCCCCGCCCTGGCCGATCGCCTCCACGCCCGGGCGCAGCGGGCGTACGGGAATGGTCTCCAGGGCCAGCGCGGGGGCGTGGTCGGCGCATTCCACCGCGCCGCCCGCCGGCGCGGCTTGGCGCTCCCGGTTGCTCGCCCCCACCTCCTCGGCGAAATAGCCCTCGCACACCGACTTGGCCGCCCCGCTCAGCCGCACTTTCCCGCTATCGAGCCACACCGCCCGGTCGCACAGCGACAGCACCGCCGACGCGTCATGGCTTACAAACAGCACGGTGCCGCCGCGCTCCTTGAACCCGCGCAGGAAGCGCATGCACTTGGCCCGGAAGAAGACGTCCCCCACGGCCAGCGCCTCGTCGATCACCAGAATGTCCGCATCGACGTTGGCCGCCACGGAGAACGCCAGCCGCACATACATGCCGCTGGAATAAGTCTTCACCGGCTGCTCGATGAACGCCCCGATGTCGGCGAAGGCGGCGATGCGCGCGAAGCGTTCGTCGGTCTGCGGGCGCGAGAGGCCCAATATGCGTGCGTTGAGGTAGACGTTTTCCCGCCCCGTGAAGTCCGGATGAAACGCCGCCCCCAGTTCCAGCAGTGCCGCCACGCGGCCGAGCGTTTCCACGCGGCCGGTGGTGGGCGTGAGCGTGCCGCAGATGACTTGCAGCAGCGTGGACTTGCCCGAGCCGTTGCGCCCGATGATCCCGACCGTTTCGCCGGGCAGCACATCCATATTCACGCCGGCGAGGGCCCAGAATTCGCGGTAAAAATTCCGCCGCCCGCGGAAAAACGCCTGCCACAGCCGATCCTGCGGGCGGGCATACACCTGGTAGCATTTGCCCACCTCCGCCACGCGAATCGCCGGGCGCGGCCCGCCCGCATCCGCCGGACGCGGCGCCTGTTCCACCGCCAGCTCTGGCCCTTCAGAGGACATCCGCAAACCCCCGCTTGAACCGCTGGAACAGCCAGAATCCCACCCACGCCAGCAACACACTGGCGCCGGCATACCCACCCAGCCAGCCCCATTCGGGCATTTTGCCCTCCAGCGCCACCAGCCGGAAACTCACCAGCGGGATCGTCAGCGGATTGAGGCGAATCACATGCTGCATCCAGGGTGGTTTGATGATCTCCATCTGGTAGAACACCGGGCTTAAATACATCAGCATCATCATCACAATGCCGATGGCCTGCGTCACGTCGCGCAAAAATACCCCCAGCGCCGCCAGCACCCAGGATGTCCCCAGGATCACCAGCATCAGCGGCAGCGCCACCAGCGGCGCCAGCATGATCGTCACCGGCACGCTTCGGCCGAAGACCAGCATCCCGAGCAGCAGCACGAGCAGGCTGATCCCCGCGTGAATTGCCGCCGCGCCCAACTGGACGAACGGCAGCACTTCCAGCGGGAAAATGACCTTTTTCACGTAGCTGGCGTTCTGCAGAATCACACCCGGCGAACGCGTGGCAACTTCAGCCAACATCCCCAGTAAAATCAAACCCGCAAACGCATATAACGCAAACTCCACCGCGCCGCCGGTCGCGCCGGTCCCGCGCGGACCCACCTTGAAAACATACACGAACGCAAACGTGTAAACGCCCAACTGCAGCAAGGGATTGAAAAATGACCAGGCCAGCCCCAGCATCGAACCCCGATACCGCCCCACGACTTCGCGCTTGGTCATTTGCCAGATGAGATCCCGGTTGTCCCAAAACGCGGTCACCATGGCGCCCAGGCCGGCAGGCGCCCGCCGCGCCGGGGTGTTCACGCGCAATTGCATGGGGGATGAGGATGAATGGCTGGCGACCGTGAGCATGTGCAGGAAGTATATCTCCCCGCGCCGCATCTTGCCTATACTTGAGGGTTGGGGCATTGACCCCGTGTTTCATTCAGGAGGCGAACGCCATGAAACTCGTCCTTACGTTGTGTACACTTGCCGTTGGCGCCGCACTGGCGGGTTGTGGAGCGGCAATCTCCCCATCGGCCGCCCCCGTGGCCCAGCCCGAGGCTCTCAACTTCACCGTCAAGAACATCGACGGCAACGATGTGGACCTTTCCACCTACCGCGGCAAGGTATTGCTCATCCTCAACGTCGCCAGCAAGTGCGGCAACACCCCGCAATATATCGGCTTGGAGAAAATTTACTCCCGATACAAGGATAAGGGCCTGGTCGTCATGGGTTTTCCCGCCAATGACTTCGGCGGCCAGGAACCGGGCACCAATGCCGAGATCAAGGAATTCTGCAGCGCCACGTTCCAAGTGGATTTTCCCATGTTCGCCAAGGTCTCCGTCAAAGGCGCCGCCACCGCACCGCTGTTCAAGTATCTGACGGCCCAGGAATGCCAGCCGCTGTCCAAGGGGGATATTGCCTGGAATTTTGAGAAATTCCTCATCGGCAAGGAGGGCAAGTTGATCGGGCGGTTTGGCAATAAGACGCCGCCGGAAGACCCCGCCATCATCGCCGCCATCGAAACCGCGCTCCGCTGAAGCCGGTGCCGGCGCTTTCTTTTCCCAGCGCAGCCGTTATGCTCATTTCATGTTGCCTCTGGCTGTGGATACTGGCGGGATTACCAATGTGCAGGTGGCCCTGCTCATTGCGGGCGGGGCGATCATCTATGTGGTCCTGCGCTGGCGGAAAAATTCGGTGACCCGGCAAAACCAACAAAACCAGGCGGCCGACGGGTACACGCCCCCCAACCCGCTCACGGTGCGCGAAGTGGCCGCCGAAATCCAGGCCCTGCTGGCCGATCTGGAGGAAACCTCCCGGCGGCTGACGGCCCAACTCGACAACCGCTACACGCGGCTGGAGCAGTTGCTGGCGGAGGCGGATGAAAAGATACGCCGGCTGGAGGCATTGACGTCGGGCAATGGCGCTGCTGTGGAATCCACGGTATCACCCGCCGTGCCGGTGATTTCCGACGCCCAGCGGACGCTGGCGCGCCTGCGCCAGGAACGCGGCGCACCGCCACCGGGCCAGGATCCGGCGTATGAGCCGATCTATACCCTGGCCGACGGGGGCAAATCCCCGCGCCAGATCGCTCAGGAATTGGGGCGGCAGCCGGGGGAGATTGAGTTGATCCTCGCCCTCCGTCCCCGCTAGCCCGGCGTGGAAACGCCCGGCAAAACGTGCCGCACAAATGTACTGGTGCCTATGCCCAAACCGCGCTGCATCCTCATCGCCGGCTTTCTGGGGGCGGGGAAGACCACTGCTATGTTGCGCCTGGCAGGGCATTTGGCGGAGCGCGGCCGGCGCGTGGGGCTGATCACGAATGATCAGGGCGCGGGCCTGGTGGATACGACGCGTGTGCGGGCCGCGGGGTATCCCGGGCGCGAGATCACGGGGGGTTGTTTTTGCTGCCGCTTTGATTCGCTGGTCGCCGCCGCCCAAGCCCTCAGCCGAGAGACCGCCCCGGATGTGCTGATTGCCGAACCCGTCGGCTCCTGCACCGATATCCAGGCCACGGTCGCCTATCCACTGCGGCGACTTTACGGCCAGGACTACGACATCGCACCGCTGTCGGTGCTGGTCGATCCCCACCGCTGCGCCCGCATCCTGGGGCTTGAGCCGGGGCCGGCCTTTACGGAAAAAGTGCGGTACATCTACCGCAAGCAACTCGAAGAGGCCGAACTGCTGGTGGTCAACAAAATCGACCTGCTGGACATGCCGGCGCGGCAACGGCTCGTCCATGGCCTCCACGCGTTGTTCCCGCAGGCTCGCGTGGTGGAGGTTTCCTGCGCGACCGGCGAGGGCCTGGCGGCATGGTTTGACGCCCTGCTGACCCAAAACCTGGGCACGCGGCCGGTGATGGAAGTGGACTACGATACCTACGCCCAGGGCGAGGCGCTGCTGGGATGGCTCAATGCCACGGTGCGATTGGCGGCGCCCGAACCTTTCGACGGCAATGCGCTGCTGGCGGCGTTTGCCGAAACGCTGCGGCAGCGGCTGGCCGAAAAATACGTGGAAATCGCGCATCTCAAAATGACGTTGATCCCGGAGGAAGGACCGGACATGGCGGTTGTGAGCGTGACGCGAACCGACGCGGCGGGACAGATGACGCACAGGCTCCAGGCACCGCTGGCGGCGGGGGAGTTGGGCATCAATCTGCGCGCCCAGGCCGACCCGGAAGTTTTGCGCGGGGAAATGCTGGGGGCGTTGGCGGGGCTGGGCGTGGCCGTCCACCTGGAGACGCTGAACGCGTTTCGTCCGGGCCGGCCTGAGCCGACGCATCGGCTGGCATAAGCAGCGTTCCCCGACGATTGTCAGCCGATGGCGGAATGGCATAGGATAGCTGCTTGACGCGGCCCTGGAACAAAGGATGTTATGACGAGTGCGGCGGATTCAGATGCGCGTGTGAGCGGGAATGGTGAATGGGTGGTGCGTCCGTGGTGCGTGTGGGCGGGGGTGGCTTTGTTGGTGCTGGGTGGGGTGTTGAACGTGATCTACTTGTTCAATCACTGTCCGCTTGAGTTGTCGGAGGATGAGGCGCATTACTGGCTGTGGGCGCAGCATCTGGATTACGGGTATTACTCCAAGCCGCCGGGGATTGCCTGGGTGCTGTGGGCGGCGCAGTGGGTGGGAGGGGTGTTGGGATTGAATGGGGACGGGTCGGGGGCGGCGTTGATGCCGGTGCTGCGGATGCCGGCGGTGGTGTTTGGGATGCTCTCGGGGCTGCTGAGCATGGCGTTGGCGCGGCGGGTATTTCGGGATGACCGGGTGGGGCTGGCGGTGCTGCTGCTGTCGGCGGCGGTGCCGATGTTCGCGGTGGGGAGCCTGCTGATCACGATCGATTCGCCGATGTATTTGTGCTGGGCGGGGACGGTGTATTGTTTGTGGTCAGTGGTCAGTGGGCAGGGGTCAGGGGGCAGGGGCCGGGGGAGGGTGTTTTGGTTGTATGCGGCGGGGGTGTGCGCGGCGGCGGGGATGATGTTTAAGCCGGTGTTGATTGCCCTGCCGTTGTGCGCGGCGGTGGGGATGTGGTGGGATGGGGGTATGCGGCGGGCGTTGAAGACGTGGCATGCGGCGGGGGCGCTGGGGGTGATGATGTTGTCGCAGGTGCCGGTGGTGGTGTGGAATGCAAATCACAACTGGGTGACGTTTCGGCACATCATCACGCAAGGGGGGTTCGTGCCGCAGGGTGGGGCGAAGGCGTCGATTTTACAGACGGCGGTGGTGAACCCGCTGGCGCGGATGGGCTCGTATCTGGCGGGACAGGCCGGCGGGATGGGGGGGCTGATATTTCTACTGCTGGTGCTGGCGGTGATCGTGGTGGGGAAGGAGCTGCGCGCGGGGCGGGGCGATAAACCGTGCCCGGAAGGCGCGCGGGACGCGACGCGCTGGGTTTTCCTGCTGAGCTTTTTTCTCCCGCTGTGGGGTTTTTATCTGGTGATGAACCTATGGAAGGGCACGGAGTTGAACTGGCCGGCGGCAAGTTACTTCACGGGGATGGCGCTGCTGGCGGGGGTGGTGGTGAAGCAGTGGCACGCGGCCAACGCCAAAGTGCGGCGGGATTGGCGCGGGTGGTCCACGGCGACGGTGCTCTGGGGGATGCTGCTGACCGGCGTGGCGATGAATCTGCACCGGGTCTATCCGCTGCTGGCCGGGAAACTCCAGCCGCTGGCGGACACGCCGGCGGCGTATGACAAGAGCTGGTGGAATCCGCGGAAGTGGGATCCCTCGGCGGGGAAGCTCCGCGGCATGCAGGCGCGGGCGGATGCGATAGAGGCCATGCGGCGCGAGATGACAGCCGCAGCGGGGAGCGAGCCGCTGATCATCACCGGGCGGTATGACATGAGCAGTTCCCTGTCGTTTTATCTGCCGGGGCATCCGTTTGTGTATTGCATCATGTCCAGCGTGGGCGGGCGGCAGAGCCAGTATGACGTGTGGCCGGGCCTGAGCCAGCAAGTGCCGGCTTCGTTGGGGATGCGCTATATGTTTGCGGGGCGGCCGGCGATTCTGGTGGGGTTGGATCTGGATGAACCGGGGGTGCGGGAACTGATCGAGCGGGCGTTCACCAAGGTGGGGCCCAGGGAGGTGATAGAGGCGACGTATGGGGGGGTGGTGCTGCGGCGGGTGACGGTGTATCGGGCGTGGGGCTTCCGGGAGCCACCGGAGCGGAAGGGAGGGGTATATTGAGAGGAATGGGTAAGTGGTTAAATGGTGACGTGGTTGAATGGTTCAATGGGGGCACATGGGTTTTTGCTGTTGAACTCCGGCGCGCCTGGGGTAGAGTATGGGCATGATGGTGATAGCTGATTACCTGACGGACATGCAGACCAAGACTTTTTTTTGGGGCGGCATCATCATGGCCGTGGCGGTGGTGGGGTTCGTGGGGATCATGATTTTCAAGCGGATCTGGAAGCGCCGCGAGGCCGAGTCGCAGGAGGCGGGTTTTTCGCTGGCGGACTTGCGGGCCATGCGCGACCGCGGGGAAATTACGCCCCAGGAGTATGAGCAGACGCGGGCGAATGTGATCGCCAAGGTCAAGAAGAAGGCCCAGGAGCCGCCCCGGCGCGAGGTGAAACCGGGGGAACAGGGGCCGCCCGATTTGGCGAAGTGAAGCGGCGCGACGGTGTACGGCGCGCCGGGCCGGCGCGGGCGTGCGAAAAGGCTCAATGTCAATGGACCTCATGGCCGACAATTACTATGATACGGTGCGATGCTGGCGGTTGTGGTGCGCGTTTGGCGCGTCCGGGCCGGCGTTCGGGTCCGAGGCAGTTGAGAAAGCAGGCACATGGCCAACATCGGCGGAAATGGCGGCAGTGGAATTCCCGGTTCATCCGGTGGTCTGGGCGGCGGCGGTGGCGGCGTGCCGGGGCCTGGCGGGGCGGGCGGCGGCGGGGGGTTCCGCGGGCGCAAGGTGACCAATTGTTCGTTCTGCGGCAAGAGTTCACGCGAAGTCGGGCCGATGGTGGAGGGGCCCAACGACATTTACATTTGCTCGAACTGCACGGAACTGTGCCAGAATATTTTCCGCCAGGAGAAGCGGAAAGTCTCCGGCACGCGGCCGATGTTCGGGCAAATCCCCAGCCCCCGGCAGCTCAAGGAATTCATGGACCAATATGTCATCGGCCAGGAAGCGGCGAAGCGCGCGATGGCGGTGGCGGTACACAATCACTACAAGCGGCTGGCGCATGCGGACGCCGGCGGGACGGGGACTCCGGACGACATTGAAATTGACAAGAGCAACGTGCTGCTGATCGGGCCGACGGGTTCGGGCAAGACGCTGCTGGCCAAGACGCTGGCGCGGTGTTTGAACGTGCCGTTCGCCATTGGCGACGCGACGACGCTCACCGAGGCGGGGTATGTGGGCGAGGACGTGGAGAATCTGATCCTCAAGCTGCTGCAGAGCGCGGATTTCGACCTGGAATCGGCGCAGCGCGGCATCATTTACATTGACGAGATCGACAAGATCGGCAAGACGAGCATGAACGTGTCGATCACGCGGGACGTATCCGGCGAGGGCGTGCAGCAGGCGCTGCTGAAGATGCTCGAAGGAACGGTGGCGAATGTGCCCCCGCAGGGCGGGCGGAAACATCCCGAGGCGCAGTACATCCAGGTGGACACGTCGCACATCCTGTTCATCTGCGGCGGGACGTTTGTGGGGCTGGACCAGATCATCGGCAAGCGGCTGGGGCGCAAGATGATCGGCTACGGCTCGGAAGCGGCGGGGCGCGACCAGACGGAAGAGGACAAGGGCAAGCTGCTGCTGAAGGTGACGCCGGACGATCTGATCGAGTACGGGATGATTCCGGAGTTTGTCGGGCGGTTGCCGGTGGTGGCGCCGCTGATGCCGCTGTCGGTGGAGGCGTTGATCCAGATACTGACGGAGCCCAAGAACGCGCTGGTCCGGCAGTACAAGAAGTTTTTCCAGATGGAAGGCTGCCAGTTGGAGTTTACGGAAGGGTCGCTTAAGTTGATTGCCCAGCGGGCGTTAAAGCGGGACACCGGGGCGCGGGCGTTGCGGAGCGTGATGGAGGAGATCATGCTGGATTTGATGTACCAGTTGCCGGACTTGCAGGAGCGGGGCAAGTACATCATCACCGAGGATGTGGTGAACGGGGAGGTGGATTTGTTCCGCAAGCCGATCCCGATCAAGGAAAGCGCGTGAGGCGCGGCAGACATGAGGGCGTTTTTGGGGGGGACGTAAAGGGGATTAATACCGGATAAAATTGATGAATATTTGGGGATGAGGGGGTCGAGGGAGGGTGTTGATGGATGTGAAAACGTGGTAGGCGCGCGCATGATGGCACAACCGAGGAAACTTTTGATTGGCGGGGCGGTGGCGGGGATTGTGGTGATGGGGGTCGGGGGGTGGTGGATTGGGGTGTGTGGTGCGGCACGGGGGAGCCGGCGGCGGCGGTGGAGGCGGCGAGTGTGGAGCCGGTGGTGGAAGCGGGAAAATTGCTTACGGCGGACCTACAGGGGGACTGGAGCGACCGGGAGAATCCCCATGCCGGGGGGTTTGGGACGTGGTCGTACAATCAGAATAAGACGCCGCTGTCGGCGATCGGGGATTGGGCGGGGTTGCCGAACGAGGGAATCCGGGGGTGGGGACCGGAAGTGAGCGTGGCGGAGGATTATTTGTTTATCTGCCGGGCGGCGGCGACGGTGAATCGGGATGTGTTGGGCAGCCCGGTGGAAGTGGGCGACGTGATTATGCACACGGCCAGCGTGGACCGGGGCACGGGCGTGGTGGCGTGGAAAAGCCCGTGGACGGGGAGCGTGACGGTGAGCGGGACGCTGTGGCCGACGCGGAGCCTGGGGCGCGAGAACAACTGGCGGCTGCAACTGGTGGGGCAAGGGGCGGCGACGACGCTGGCCGCGGGGGATCTGCCGGAGGACGGGACGGTGACGCGGCGCAAACCCAACACGTTCAAACAGGCGGGGCTGGCGATTCATGAGGGGGACGTGCTGGAGTTGCAGGTGATGCGTTCGGCGACGACGCCGCAGTATGGAGATTTTGTGGCGTTGACATTTGCGATTGCGCAGGAAGCGGGCCCCATAACGCGCGCGGCGACGGTGCCGGCGGCGAGTACGGCGGCGGACACGGTGGCGCGGGGTGCGGCGGCGGGGGCGGGGGGCGGGACGTTATTGATGGTGATGATGCTGGTGGTGATGGTGTTGCTGGGGCTGAGTGCGCTGGCGTTGGCGGTGATTGTGATTTTGCTGCTGAAGCGCCAACGAGCGGGGAT
>CAIPTQ010000036.1 GCA_903868035.1 uncultured Phycisphaerales bacterium | reverse complement strand
TTGGTTTCCAGAATCAAGTCAAGGATTTGATTCGGGCGGTTATTCCTGACCTGAAAGATATTCAGGTTCTTGCCCAGTTGAACCAGCCCGTTTTGTATTTGTTTTTCTCGAATGTAGTGCATCCTATTCGCCTCGCGGGTGAAGGCATCGTCTTGTTGCTAAAACTTGTTTGCGAGCTGGCCACGACTTCGGGTGGGATTGCGCTCCTTGAAGAACCCGAAACGCACCTTCATCCCGCGGCCATGGCCCAAGTCGGCAAGGCTGTACACGAAGCCACCAAACGCGGTATTCAGATTTTCCTCACCACGCATAGCCTTGACATGATTGATAATCTGCTATCCGAATTTCACGGGCCGGATATCGACGAGGTCTCCATCTACCGCGTCCAGCTTGAAAACGGCGATTTGAAGTCCTCGCGACTTTCAGGCTCCCAGGCAGCGCTCGCCCGCACGCAGATTGAGGCCGATCTTCGATGAATGAAAGCTACATTCTCTGCGAGGGATATCACGACCGAGCATTCTGGAAGGGAATCCTTCTGTCATTGGGATGCCAAAGTCTGGGGATACCGGGCAAAATGCCCAATGATCCCTGGGGTGATCCAGTGCGGGGAGGACAGTTTGCGTTCCTGGGAAAAAGTAACGGATTCATTCGCGTGGTGCCGTCTGGCAGCAAGAGCAAGCTCCTCCCGTTGGCCGAGATCCGGCTGAACCACCGAACCGACAAGCCGGTGCGGCATCTCGTCATCAACAGTGATTCCGACTCAAACGCCGATAACGCGCCTTCCGCTACCCGCGAAATCCAATTTCCCAGACTCCTCCAACTCGCCAAATCCTTCGACCCCAACGCCGCTCCATCCGCCGACCACCTCATCTCCCTCGACGCCGGCGCCTGCAAACTCATCGCCTTCCCCTGGCGCTCCTCCGATCCCCCCACCCCCGGCCTCCCCAACCAGCAAACCCTCGAACGCCTTATCTGCAGCGCCCTCGCCGCCGTCCATCAAGACCGCCCCGCACCCCTCGAAGCCTGGCTCCGCTCCCGCCCCGCGCCCCCTCCCCCCAATCCCAAAGAGCACGCCTTCTCCTACCTCGCCGGCTGGTTCGCCCACCACGGCAGCTACGAAGCCTTCTGTGAAAACCTCTGGAACGACCCCCCCCTCGCCGCCCAACTCCGCGGCCAACTCGAACGCCAGAATGTTTGGCCCTTGATCGAGGAAATCGCCGAGATTCGATGATCCACCTCGACGACGGTATCTTTTGGATAAAGGTGACACATGCCGCTATGCAGTTTACGACCCGCGTGGCTTCCGCTTCTGGCCGGGGCGGTTTTGCTGGCCGGGTGCGAGGATTTGTTTTCGCCCTCCGCCTCGCGCAATTATGACGAATTGGTCAACCGGATGATCGGGGCGATCAAGGGGCGTTCGCCGGAGGATGCGGCCAAAAGCCTCTTTGACGTGACCAGCCCCGACGAGCGCCGCGACGCCATCGCCTACCTGGAGACCAAGTCCTGGGGGCATGAGGCGCCGTACATGCGGGCCTATGAGATTTTGACCACCGATCCGCATCCGATGGTGCGGGCCCAGGCGCTGCGGGCGCTGGGGAGTTCCGGCCAGGCGTCGGCGGGGCAGTATCTGGCCAAGGGCCTCGAAGACAAGGACGTGCAGGTGCGCCGGGATGCCGCCTACGGCCTGGTCACGACCTGGAATGACGTCGCCACGCCCGGGCTGATTCTGCATTCGCATCCCCCGCGCGATTCGCTGGCCGTTCCCCCCGATGGCGAGGCGGACGCCCAGGTGCGGATATTCGCCGTGCGCGCCCTGGCGCGGGCGAACGCGCCCGACGCGTTCCGCGCCTTGATCGACGCCCTGGGGGACAAGGATGCCGCGGTGGCGCGCTATGCCCAGGGTTCGCTGGTGGCGGCGACGGGCCAGAATTTTTCCTATGACACCAAGGCGTGGCTGACGTGGTATCAGCAGGCCCATGTGGCGGCCAGCGCGCCGGCGGCGAGCGGCCCGGCGGCCAGCGCGCCCGGTGGGAGCGCGCCGGCGATTCAACCGTAAATGTGCCATGAATACATGGATACAAATGTGTGGTCCCAGGCAGGCAGGTGCTTGATGCGGGCGCTGGTTTTTGATGGCAAGACGGTGCGGTTCACGACCGCCGCGCCCGTGCCCGTCGCGGCGGAGGGGGAAGTGCTGGTGCGCGTCGAGCTGGCCGGCATTTGCCAGACCGACCTGGAGATCGCCAAAGGTTACATGGGCTTCACCGGGATTCTCGGCCATGAGTTCACGGGGCGCGTCGAGCGCCTCGGGAAAAATGTCGCCCCCGAATGGCTCGGCCAACGCGTCTGCGGCGAGATCAACTGCGTCTGCGGCAAGTGCGAGATGTGCGCGGGGGGGCTGTCCACGCATTGCACGCGCCGCAGCGTCATCGGCATTCAAAACCATGACGGGGCGTTCGCCGAATTCCTCGCCCTGCCCGCCCGCAACCTCCATGCCGTGCCCGCCCATGTGAGCGCCGAGGAGGCCGTCTTCGTCGAACCCCTCGCCGCGGCATTCCAAATTCTGCGGCAGGTGCCCATCGAAAAACGCACCCGCGTGACCGTCCTGGGCGATGGCCGGCTGGGCCAGCTTGTCGCCCAGACGCTCGTCCGCACCGGCTGCGCCCTCACCCTGGTCGGGCACCATGAGGACAAGCTGACCCTGGCGGAAAAGCTGTGCGCGGGGAGTGGGGGGGAGGGCAAGGGCGGGAAGGCCGCGGGCGGCGGCCGGGGTGCGGGGTTTCGCACCGTGCTGGAGCGCGAGCTGCGCGCGTCGCGCGATCAGGACGTCGTCGTCGATTGCACCGGCCGGGCCGCCGGATTTCAGCGGGCGCTGGGCCTGCTGCGCCCCCGCGGCATACTGGTGCTCAAAACCACCGTGGCCCAGGGCGTGGCGCTCGACCTGGCGCCCATTGTCATTGATGAACTCACCGTGCTCGGTTCGCGCTGCGGCCCGTTTGGCGAGGCCCTGCGGGCGCTCGCCGCCCGCGAGGTGCGCGTGACCCCCCTGATCTCCCGGCGCGTCAGCCTGGAACGGGCGGCGCCCATGCTGCTGGGTGAGGGCATGGCCGGGACGCTCAAGGTGGTGATTCAGGTGGCCAAGTAGCTCCGCGACGTCCCCCCTCTCAAATCTGAAATCTTGAAGCGGAAAACAAGGGTGTACTGGCGGCTGGGGTGTTTGTGGCGGCGGGCGCAGGGGGTGGGGTCGGGGCTGCTGACGCCTCCCCCGCCCCCAAAACCCCTCACCCCCACGACTCCGCTCAGGCCCACGGTGGATGCCAGTTCGATCCCGCTCCCATTCCTGGCAGGCCTGGGCGGCCTAACAAGTACGCCGACTTTTGCTAGCCCCCCCTTGCCTTCCTTTTGCCTTATTCTAGAACAACGTTCCTCGGAGAAAATGCGGCGAGGCCTTGTGTAGCCTTTGACCGGAACCTGCAATTTGAGCCGACCATCTGTTCAACGTGCCTACATCATTTTCCTTTGTATATAACAGAACCCCATCACCTGTGATCCATATATTGTCAAGGCTGGGGTATTCCTGCAGCATATCATAGTAAATTTTTGTACCCGGAAGGATGGTCAAAATGCCTATCCCCGGCGTATCCGTCAGCTTGATGGTATTCATGAATGCTACGGTATCATCGATTGTTTGTTGCGTCTCGCCGGGGTTCCCAACCATCATAAAAGCCCCGGTGGAAAGAAGGTCGACGTGTTTTTCGCAAAGTGCATAGGCCTTGCGAATTTGGTCTTTTGTGATTTTCTTGTTTATGCGTTCCATCATCGACTCGGAAGCCGTCTCTATCCCGAAACAGATATGCCGGCAACCGGCCTTTACCATCGTATCGATCATTTCTTCCGATACGGGATGTACGCGGCAGGAAGCTGACCATTCTATGCATAGACCCCGTGAAAGAATATCATGGCAAATCTCCATCACGCGTTTAATGCTAAAGTGTAATTGTTTAGCGCCTTGCCCGTGCATATAATATCTCTAGCGTTTGGAACGCGGAGTGAAATGGCATGGATGCGATCCTTCCTGAATGTCCTGGTTGCGTGGCGGCGGGCACGAAGATTGCGGAGTTGGAGCGGGAGATT
>CAIPTQ010000035.1 GCA_903868035.1 uncultured Phycisphaerales bacterium | reverse complement strand
GCCGGTGGGGGAATGGTTCAAGACGACGCTGCGGGGGGCGGTGCGGGAGTTGGTGCTGGGGCCGGGGTCGTTTGTGGGGACGCATTTGCGGCGGGCGGCGGTGGAGCGGATGGTGATGGAACATGAGACGGGGATGCGGGATCATACGCATCGGGTGTTCGCGCTGGTGATGCTGGAGCTGTGGGCGGGGGAGTTTCGGCCGGAAGTGGAGTGAACAATGAGGAAGAAGAAAGTCACCATCGCTTCGGAACACATCGAACAGGCCACCACCCGCCCGAGCGTCGATGAGGTATTGGCCCCATTCCGTAAGCAGGTGGCCGACAGTGGCATGAGCGATGATGAACTCGACACCTTTTTTCGCGAGGAGATCGAAGCGCACCGCCGGGAGAAGAAGGCGAAATGCAAGTGAGCATACCAGTCGTTTACGACACGTTATGCGAACGGGAAAGCAAGGGTAGACCTCAAGGCCGATTTTTGTGGTATACTGCGCCTGGTAGCCGATGAACCTTTGATACCGCGCGTCATGGAGGATGCGACCTTGGCTTTGCCGGCACGACATGATCCCACCGAACCCAGCGCCGCCGATGCCGCGCCCAGAATTGAACATCCAAAATCGAGAATCGAAAATCGCCTCGCCCTGCCGCCCACGTTGCCGCTGATGCTCAATGTCCGCGACCTGGCACCGCACCCCCCCACCGACCTGCGATTGGTTGATGTGCCCGCGCCCGAAAAACCCGCGCCTCCGCTTAAAAAAGAGCCCACCAAGGGCGGCGCGGTGCTCCGGGGCCTCAAGGACTTGCAGCAGCTTCAAAAGCAGACCATCGCCGTGCTGGAAGCGGTTAAGGGGTCGCTGGACGACATCGCGCAAGTGCTGCGTTCGCCGGAGGCCACGCGGGGCATGGAGAAGCAGCGGAATGCCGCGACGCTGCTGGCGAAGGGATTCGCGCGGGACGCCATCGAGCAGGCGCAGGGGGCCGCGGCGCTCCTGCCGGCGAACCCCGAGGCGCACCTGCTGCTGTCGCTGTCGCTGGCGGCGGATCAGCAGTTTGCCGACAGCCTGACGGCGGCGCGCAAGGGGATCGCCCTGTTTGACCGGCGCTGCCATCCGCTGGCGATCGAAGCGGGGCTGCTGCACGCGCTGGCGGCGCTGGGCTGCGGCGTGGAGGCGGTGGAGCGGTGGACGGAGATCATCGACGCCTTGCCGCTGCCGGTGCTGTTTGAGAATCTGGGGCGCATCGCGTCGTGCTTCCCCACCGAGATGACCGGCGGGGGGGAGGCGATGCTGGATGAGCTGATCAACCGGCGGCTGGCGCGCGACGACCAGAACCCTGTGGCGCGGGACCCGGTCCAGCGGCGGCGGACGGGGACGATTCATATCCGGCCGGACGAAATACCGGCGCCGACGCTGTTCGTCGGGCTGGATGCGGCGAAGGATTTCAAGCTGCCCAACACGCACCGGGCGATCCTGGGGCTGATCGCGCGGCGGTTGAAACTGGTGCGCAGCGGCACGGATGGGGCGGAGAAGGCAGGAGCGGTGAACGAGCAGGGGGAAGTCGAGGTGGGAGGGCGCGGGGGCGAGGTGATCAAGTTCCTCGTGGAATGCGTGATTCCGCTGGGCAACCGCGGCCTGGAGCAGACGGCCGAGGCGCTGGGGCGGGCGGCGGTGCGGATACTGTATCGGGTACACGCCGACGCGATGACGCTGCACCGGGCGATGGGCAAGCTGGAGATGGCGGGGTGCGGGGTGGCGCTGCGGGAAGTGCGCGGGCTGCTGCATGTTTGGCGCAAGGCGGGGAACAAGGTGGTATGGGGCCGGCGGTATCTGCGGCTGTCGCTGGTGCTGATGCTGACGGGGCTGGGGGTGCTGGCGTATGTGCTGTGGGGCATGGGGGCGCTGGCGGGTCAGACGCCGATGGTGATGGCGTACGGCTACGAGGTGGAGGCGCTGTGGATCGGGCCGGGGATTTTGGTGCTGGGGGCGTTGGTGGGGTTTTTGACGATGCTGCGGCGGACGTGGGAGGTGCCGATGCCGGAGGGGCGCGGGCCGCTGACGCGGCGGGAGTTGGCGTATTTGAACACGCGCGCGGTGAGGCATTCCCTGCGCGGTTGAATGAACCTTTGCCGCTTCTCCCGCCCTGCTACTGACCCATACCTGATAATCAGCGTCCTGCCACCAATTCCTCCCAGGTCAAGCCGATATCCTTGGCAATCTGGCGTAACAGAACAGGCGCGATATCCCGCCCCGCGTGGAACGGCACCGTTGTCGCCCGACCATCGGCGTGCCGATACTGCCGATGCGAGCCCCTCTGGCGAACCTCCACGAATCCCAGGTTGGCCAGAAGCCCAATCACCTCACGCGGTTTCAAAATCGGCGGCTTGGGCATGTTCACTTCACCAGAATTGTTTGGGTTCCCACAAAACTGTCTTCGGGCTTCGCAAGATCATCCTCCAACAACATGGAAATGACCTCGCCCAGATTTTCGCGAAGCTCGTCCAGTGTGGCCCCCTGGGAATGAGCCCCGGCAAATCCTGGAACATATCCCACATACAAACCTGTATCCGCGTCACGTTCCACCACGGCGGTAAAATTTCGCATGATCTATCCTCTTCGTTGACCAGCCGACCATTATACAGCACACAACCATGCGCCCCCAAGATATTTTGCCCCGGACACCCTAAAAGCCCCCAACAGGAAAGGATCCTCCCGGGTGATTACTTATATGGGGAGCATTTTATTTGACGGGGATATTTTTGAATTCCAGGGGGACGGGGATTTCGCGGACGCCGATGGGTATTTCCCAGGCGAGTTTGGTGGGGGTTTTCAGGTTGATTTTGGCGTCGGCGGTGGCGGCGGAGATCGTGGCGGAGAAGTCGGCGTGGCCGTTTTTGAGGGTGATGCTGCCGAAGTAGTTGGGGCGGGAGACATGACCGGCATCATCCCAGAGGCGGAGGTTGCCGCCGAGGATGGTGGTGCCGCCGAGCTGGGCCTCCTGGCCGGGAGTGATGTCGAGGGAGGCTTTGACGGTGTAGATGGGGTAGAGGGGCATGGCGCGCATCAGGCGGGGGTCGTTCTGCGTCATCTCGACGAAGGTGGCCAGGCCGACGTGGATATCGTGGGGGGTGTTTTTGGCGGTGAGGGGATTGTCGATTTCCCAGCGAAGGGATTTTTCGAGAACCTGGACGCGGACGGAACCTTTGAAGGAGGCGACGGGACCGGCATCGGGGGTGTAGATGTGGGAGGCGAGGGACCAGTAGAGGTTGTCGTAGGCGGATAAGGCGTCGGGGCTGAAGGGGGCGTTGAAAAGGAGGGATTTGCCGGTGGAGTCGGTGACGGCGTCACAACGGATGAAGGTGGCGGCGCGGAGGACGGAGAGCTTGGGGTCGATGAGCATGCGGAAGGCGAGGATGGTGCGGTTGGCGACGGTGCCGCCGTTGGTGGCGGTGGTGGGTGTGATGTGGAAGCAGCCGGTGAGGCAGGGTTCGGCGAGGGGTTTGGGTTCGGCGCCTTTTTTGAGGGTGATGGTGCGGAGGCCGATGCCGCCGGTTTGCACGGGGGTAAGGCCGGCTTGGCGGCAGAGGCCCAGGGTGACTTTCCAGAACGGTTCGTGATCGGCCTCCAGGGTGAGGGGGTCGGTGAGGGTGGCCAGGAGGGTGTCCGGGGAGGTGACGATTTCGGTGTCGGCCTGACGAGCGAGTTCGGCGAGGATGTCCTTGGCGGGGGTGTTTTTCATATGGAGGGTGATGGGGGTGGGATGGTCGAAGTCGGCGCTGTTGATGTGGCGCAGGATAAGCTGGAGAAGGGCGATGGTTTCGGCATCG
>CAIPTQ010000034.1 GCA_903868035.1 uncultured Phycisphaerales bacterium | reverse complement strand
GGCAATCTTGATGACGGTTCTATTCACGGCCCGCAAGAACGCCCACAGCGTCTTGGGTTACATGAGCCGCCAGCTTCGTTCACCGCAGATTCTCAGCCCGCCTTTGCCCCAGCCCAGCGGGTAGGACGCTAAACAATTACCATTTTTTGTCCTGCCCGTAATACGCCCCCGGGCCGTGCTTGCGTTTGTAGTGTTTATCGAGCAGTACCTGGGGGACGCTTTCGATGTTGGGGTTGAGCTGATAAACGCCAAGCTGCATGCGGGCGATGGATTCGAGGGCGATGGCGTTTTCCAGTGCCTTGTGGGCCGTGGCGCCCCAGACGAAGGGGCCGTGGCTGGCGACCAGCACGCCGGGGACGGCATCGGGGTCGATCGGTTTGCCGCTTTCGCCCCCCATGCGGAAGCGCTCCACGATGACCTTGCCGGTGTTGAGTTCGTAGTCGGTGTTAATCTCGGCGGCGGTGAGGGGGCGCGTGCAGGGGACGGTGCCGTAGAAGTGGTCGGCATGGGTGGTGCCTAGGCAGGGAAGCTCGCGCTGGGCCTGGGCGAAGATGGTGGCGTGGTGGGAGTGGGTGTGGACGACGCCGCCGATGTTGGGGAATTGCCGGTAGAGATGCAGGTGCGTGGGCGTGTCGGAGGAGGGTCGGTGGGTGCCTTCGAGGATGGCGCCGGTGGCCAGGTCCAGGAGGACAATGTCGTTGGGGGTGAGCTGGTCGTAGGCCACGCCGGAGGGTTTGATGGCCACGGCGCCGCCGCCGGGCGTGCGTTCGATGCCCGAGGCGTTGCCCCAGGTGAGGACGACCAGGCCGGATTTTTGGAGGGCCATGTTGATTTGATAGACGGATTGTTTGAGTTGTTCGTATGCCATGGGCGCATTCTACGCGAGGAAGACCCCGCGGAAAATGGCGGATTCCGTTCCGCATTCGGGCATGACACTACTCACACATCCGCCGACTCTTCCCGCGCAAAGACGCCCACGGGTTGCCGCTGCTCCGGGGCGCCCTTCCAATCCACGCTCTGATCCCCGGCCAGACCCGCCGTGGGTATCGGAATGTCCGCCAGCATCCAGCCCTGCTCGCCGTGCAGCCCTGAATCCATGCCTTCGATCTCCTGCGCCCGCCGCATGCGGAAGCCAACGAGCTTGTCCACGGCAAACATCAGCCCCCAGGTGCCTATGATCGAGTACAAGGCCACTGACAAGGCGGCGGCCAGTTGAATGGTGATCTGGTTGGCGTTGCCGGCGATGGCCCCGTTAACGCCGTCGGCATTGAGGAGTTTGCTGCCGAAGACGCCGACGAAGATCGCCCCCATGAATCCGCCGATGCCATGTACGCCAAAGGCGTCCAGTGAATCGTCATACCCCAGTTTCACCTTCGCGAGTACCGCACGGAAACAGACCACGCCGGCGATCGCGCCGATGAGCAGGCCCGCCGCGGGGCTCACGAATCCTGCCGCCGGGGTGACGGTGGCCAGGCCCGCGACCAGGCCGGAGGCCAGGCCCATGGAAGTGGGACGGCCATGCTTGAGCCACTCGGCGAGCATCCACGAGAGCGCCCCGCCCACGGCGGCGAACTGGGTGGTGGTGAAGGCCAGGCCCGCGGTGGAATTGGACGCCAGGGCCGAGCCGCCGTTGAAGCCGAACCAGCCGAACCACAGCAGCCCCGCGCCCAGGAGGGTGAGGACCAGCGAGTTGGGCTGCAAGACGCTGGTGGGATAGCCGATGCGTTTGCCCACGTAGAGTGCTGTGATCAAGGCGCTGACGCCCGCGGTGACGTGGACGACGATGCCCCCGGCAAAGTCGTAGGCACCCAGGTGAAACAGGCCGTCGCCGGCAGCCGGTGCCGCCCCGATCCAGCCGCCGCCCCAGACCCAGTGGGCCACGGGGTTATAGACCAGCAGGCCCCATCCGAGGATGAACAACAGATAGGCGCTGAACTTGACGCGCTCGGCGATGGCCCCGGCGATGAGTGCCGGGGTGATGATGGCGAACATGCCTTGATAGGCCATGAAGACGTACTCGGGAATGTGGGTGCCTGCGCGGGGCTGCTGGGGCATGATGTTCCAGAGGAGGACGCGGCCCCAGTCCCAGCCGATGATGCCGGCGTGGTCGGTGCCGAAGGACATGGCGTAACCGATGAGAATCCACTCCACGCCGATGATGGCCAGCGCGGCCATCGAGTGCATCATGGTGCCCAGGATGTTCTTGCGGCGGACCATGCCCCCATAAAACAGCGCCAGGCCGGGGACCATGAGCATGACGAGCGCGGCACTGATGAGCATCCAAGCGGTGTCGCCGGTGCTGATGGCATCCGCGCCGCCGGCACTGGGCTCCGCCGCATGGGCTGAGGAGGAAAGCAGACCGACCATCAACGCCGCCAGACCGATGGGCGCAACTCGCCCCCCGGCCAATGTGAATAGTTTTGGCATACTCGTTTCCTCAAAATGGGCAGCCCTGCCCACTCTCCGCCAAGAGGTGGGCATGAATTGCCCCTTTTTGTAGCAAAACCAGCGCCAGGCTGACGCCGCCGCCTGATGGCGTCTGCTAACTACTATTACCATCACATGTTAGGAAACGGAATTGTTGAGAAAATAGCGGGATTCACGATCTGATTATCTGTTGAATTGCCCACAGACTAAGCAAAACATCACGTTCTACATCTTTGCGGCCATGTCCTGCGTAATTACTGACCATGGCATGTACGCACTGGGTGAATCCTTAAAAGGTCATACGGCGTCATGTGGCACTTATGCATTTCTTGCCCTTGGGTCTCTCGTCACATCACGGTACACTCTGGCTTTCCTTCACGTTCTTGGTGTTCATTGTCTGCCCTACCCACACCCCGTAGTGTTCCCCTGCCCGTATCCAGCCCGGACGACCCGGTCTGGTACGCCCATGGACTGGCGTTTGAATGCACGCAGTGCGGCAACTGCTGCTCGGGCGCGCCGGGGTACGTGTGGCTGACGGTGGACAATATGCGGCGCACGGCCGCGTATCTGCGGATGTCGTTCGACGAGTTCACGGGGACGTACGTTCGCACCATCGGCCCGCGCTACGCCCTGACGGAAAAGTTTAATTACGACTGCTCATTTTTAACCCGCGACGGCAAAGGGAAGGTGGGATGCATGATTTATCCGGTGCGTCCCATGCAATGCCGGACGTGGCCGTTCTGGAACGAGAATTTGAAATCGCCGGCGGCCTGGAAGGGCGCGGGGGCCAAGTGCCCGGGAATTCGCGCGGCAGGGGCGGCGCGGCATGAGGTGGCGCACATCGAGCAATGCCGGCAGCATCCGGAGAACCCGGCGTGAAAGCGCTTGCGCAATTCGCGCCTTTTTGCGTTTTACCCGATAAGTTGTGTACGGTACGGCACTTGAATGACTTGATGTTAAATGTCATACTATTGACATGGCGAGCGTACTGCTGACATTTGAGGCGCGGGCCGCATTTGATGCCTTGCGCCCGCCGATCCGCGGCCGGGTTGCCGCCCTGCTCGAACGGCTTGCGGATTGGCCTGCCGTCAGCGGAGCCAAGCCTATGCGGGGCGAGATGACGGGTAGCTACCGCATACGGACGGGTGATTACCGTTTGGTGTTCCGGGCGCATCTGGATGTTGTTACCGTCACCCGCATCGCGCTGCGGCGGGATGTGTATGAGGAGTGAATCATGACCATGCAAATGATCGAAGTGAAGGGCGAACGATTTGTCCTCGTGCCCGAAAAGGAATTCCAGCGGATGGCGGAAGTGCCCGCGCTGCCTGAACCCGCGGCGGACGGCACAGTGGACGCCATCGCCTACGCGCGGGCAAGCGTGGCGCGTGATTTGGTGATGGCGCGGCGCCGGGCGGGATTGACGCAGGGGCAGTTGGCCAAGGCGGCAAAGGTGCGGCCAGAGACGATTTCGCGGCTGGAATCGGGATTGCAGACCATCACGGAGGGGACGATGAAGAGAGTGTGGCGCGTTTTGGTGAGCAAGGGCGGATTGGGGGAACTGACGTGATTGCGGCCTGAAGGCAGTACCGTACCCATATCATTTTGGCCAACGGCGCCAGTGATGGTTACAATTTGCCAATGACTCTCGATCACGTGCCTTCCGATCCTTCGTCTATTGTGCCTCAGCCGGATGCCGGCGAGACGGCATTTTTACTCAAATATCTTGAGACGCACGATGTGCCCTGCCCGTTGTGCCAGTACAACCTGCGGCACCTGACCGTGCCGCGGTGTCCGGAGTGCGGGCGGGAGATCCGGCTGACGGTGGGGATGGTGGAGCCGTATCTGCTGCCGTGGATTTTGACCACGATTTTCATGGCGATGGCGGCGAGCATCGGCGTGCTGTTTGTGATGGCGTGCGTGTTTTATGGGCCGCCGCCGATGGAGTTGATAACGTTCCGGACCGCGCGGGACATGGTCCCATGCCTCAGTTTGTCGTGGGGCCTATTGGCGGTTCCGCTGACGCTGACGCTGGTGGCGGCACGGCGGCGGTTTTTCCGGTGGGATCGTACCGTACAATGGGCATGTGCCGTGGGGGTGTTTTTTGTCAATGCGCTGCTTGTCCTTGTGGTTTTTTTCGGTTCGAGGTATTGAATTGCCAGGCTTACAGATTATTCTTCCCAATCCGCCCGCGCACGAATTCCGCCCGCGCCGCCTTGCGTGCATCCCCATCCAGCGATTTGCCGATGTTGCGCTGCAGGTGCGCCGGTTGGGTGTTGAGGAAGAGGCTGTTGATGGCGGGGAGGTCCAGGCCGGTGACGCGTTTCATGACCACGCCCAGGCGCAGGTGGGAGAGGAAGAAGAGGGTTTCCTCGGAGGACAGGAGCCGGGCGTATTTCAGTACGCCGATGGCGCGGCCGATTTTGTCATCCAGCGCCAGCGGCCGTTCGGACTCGAGAACCTGCCGCGCCGCCACCTCGGCCTGGATGATCTTCGGGATGATCTGGTCGTTGAATTCCTTGAGGATTTCATCCTCGGAGCGGCCCAGCGTGGTTTGATTGGAAATCTGGTAAAAATCGCCGATGGCCTCGGTGCCTTCGCCGTAGAGGCCGCGGACGGCCAGGTGCATGTCCTTGGCGGCGCGGAAGACTTTTTCGATTTCGCCGGTGAGCTTGAGCGCCGGCAGGTGGAGCATGACGCTGACGCGCAGGCCGGTGCCCAGGTTGGTCGGGCAGGCGGTGAGAAAGCCGAAGCGCTGCGAGAAGGCGAAGTCGATGTGCTCCTGCAGGGCGTCATCGAGGCGATCGGCCTCGGCCCAGGCTTCCTTAAGTTGCAACCCCGAGCGCAACACCTGCAAACGCAGATGATCCTCCTCGTTGACCATCACGCTGACGGCTTCATCATTGGAGATGGAAACGCCGCGCGATCCCTCTCCGGCGGCATGCTGCTTGGAAATCAGGTGCCGCTCGACGAGAAGCTGGCGATCGACCTCGTCGGTTTTTTCCATATCCACATAAAACGCGGGGCGGGCGGAGGCCAGTTGCAGCAGGCGGTCGCGGCAGAGCTTGTGCAGCTCCGTGCGCTGCAGGCGGTTGGCCTTGGCCAGGAAGGGGAAGGAGGCGACGTTGCGGGCGAGGCGCACGCGGGAGGAGACGACGATTTCGTGCTTGGGGCCCGTGCCCGAGAGCCATTCGCCGGATTGATGGGGGAGGTCGGAGAGTTTCATGGGGGGTCCGTGGTTAGTTGTTGGTGGTTAGTGGTTAGTTGTTGAGGTGCGCGACGCGTCTTGCTCAGGGCGCGAATTTCCGCAAAAACCTCCGGGCCAGCGTGAAGTTCACCACTTTCAGACTGCTGCCAACCCAATTCAATATCCTGGCGCAGGTGCTTCATGTCGCGGACAACCTCGCTGGCGGATTCGATGTGATGCGCCTCAGGTATCCTCATTTGACGACTCCGCAGGCGATGTTCGGGTTCGCGGGGTTGACATCTACCTGCCGCTGCGCGGGCAGCAGGATCAGATCCATATCTTCCATCGGAATAGCGCCCAGCAACACCTCGTCACCCATCACCAACGCTCCAAAACAGCCCGCCCGATTCTTAAAACGCAGTTCCACCGGCCCGACATACGGCACCAGACGGTTCGACCCATCCGCCAGGGTCACCTGCCGCTTTTCCAGTTCTTCAAGCTGCAATTGCATGCGAATGTGATCGGGAATGACCAGATACACCGATCCCGTATCCGCCAGCGCCTCGACCTGTGCGGCTTGAATGTCGGCTCTCTTGGGGTTGGAAACTGCAAGCATGGCGTAAATCAATCCCATGGCAATAACATAACACCTTGTTCACTCACACTCCAGAGGCGACGGGCGAGGCGCTTCACGCACTCTCCAGCGACCGAATTTTGTCCCGCAACTGCGCCGCCCGCTCATACGATTCCGCCTCCACCGCCTGCGTCAGTTCCTTGCGCAAACGGTTAAGTTCCGCCTGCCGCAGCTTCACGGCATCATCCGGCACCGGGGCCGGGCGGGCGGTGGCGTCGTGGGCTTTGCCGGTGTGGTGGGTGGCGCCGTTTTGGGCGCGTTCGATGACGCCGCCAAGCTGGTTGAGAAACAATTCATAATCCCGGGGGCACCCCAGCAGGCCGGTGTCCTTGAACTCCTGCCAGGACATGCCGCAGTCCGGGCAGCGCGTGGTGGGAGTTTCGGCGACCTGGGCGTGGGTTTTGAGGAACTGGTTGAGCAATTCGTTGATGGGGATATGCGTCTGCTGGACATAGCCGGCCTGCTGGGCACAGGCATCGCAAAGATGGACATCATGCGGTTTGCCGCCGGAGATTTCCGTCATATGGACGGTGGCGGGTTTGTTGCATCGTTCGCAGTGATGCATGAGGGACATGGGTGTTCCTTTACACGAGCCGTTCCACAGGGGGCGATCGGACATCGCCTTTGATCCTAGGGAACCAGGCGGGTCAATTCAAGACACTCCTTGGGGAGTAACGCCCGGCCGGGCGAAAAGTTATCCCGGGCCGGAGGCTGCGGGGGCGGTGTTTTTATTGATCAGGTTCTGCTGGACTTTGGCGTCCTTCCAGATGCCGCTCTTATACGCATTGCCAATGCGCACAATCTGCGAGCGATAGTCGTTGACATCGGTCGCGGAGGCAAAACCGCGGACGGCAATCAGCGCATACCATAGATCGTTACCGACCTGGATGGTTTCCACGGCGACATCCACCGGGAGGTTGCCAATTTTATGATCGGCCAGAAACCGCGCTTCCTTGTAGGCGGCATCCTTGTCCTTGATCTGGTTGACGACCACGTAATAGAGTTGCGGATTGTAGGGCACCATGCGTGGTTCATAGACGTTGCCTGTGGCCGCAAGCGTGGTGGACGGCAGGGTGGTATTCCCTCGGCCAAAGTTAACCGAAGCCGTGGTAGGCGAAGGATTGCGCGTGATGGGAGTGGCCTTGCCGAGGCTCTTAGCGATGAACACGATGATGCAGATCACAACAATCAGGCCGGCAATGCCCGAAAGCAGCGCCCAGCCGGGAAGCCGGGCAAAGGCCCCGGGCCGCGGCGACGACCAGGGTTTGCGGTCTTGGGCGTAGGTTTGGGGGGCGAAAACCCGCGTGGGGGGCGTGGGGGGCGTGGGCGGCGCGGGGGATTTCACGACAGCGGGCTTGGCGCCCGCCGCGGAAGTGGCTCCAGCAGCGGCAGGTACTGGCGGAGTGGACCGTGTGGCCCGCGAAGCAGGCTCGGCAAGCACGGGTGTCACTTGCAGCGGTTCGACGGGCGTACACTTGAGCGGCGCGACATGAACCGGAGCCGATACGCCGGCCGTCGGGGGGCGAATGCTCGGGGAAGATGGCGGCGCGACATTCGCCGGCGGGGGATCGAACAGGCGCGGCTGCGGGGGATGCTCCGGAACCTCTGGTACGCGCGCCTCCACCAGCGCCACGGCGGGAACCACCGGCACGTCCGCCACGGGCGCGGCGGGTGGAGGTTCGGCGACCACCGTGCCCGGCTGGGCGTGTGGCGGCGGCGGCGTCTGGGTTTCCGGCGTGGTTGCGGGATTGGTCTTGCTGGACCACCAATTGGGAATTTTCAGGGAGCTGGCGTTCTTGGGGACTTTGAGCGTGCTCTTGTCGATAAGCTCAAAGAGAGCGACGGCTTCCTTTCGCTTGTTTGTGGCCATGGGCGCTCCGCGTGGTTCGTGCCGACATCCTGCCGGCAGCGTGCTTCAGAATGGGCACACTGTATCTCTCTTCGGCATGGGAAACAAGAAAAGAACAGATTTGGCCGGAAGGGGCGGAAGGGGCTTTGCGGCATATAGGGCGCCCAGGCGGGGAATCCCTCCGACCTCCGGGTTATGAGCACGGTCAGACCGATTCTTGTAAACCCTGGAGCCGAGGGTGAAGCCCGAGGCGAGAGTGGCGGGAAGTCGAGGGGCTTGCCGTGGTGGGCGCGGCGCAGCTCATCCCCCTGAAGGCGCGGGCATGGCTCGACCTGACCCAACGCGAGAAGAACGGCGCGCGCGTGTTCTGGCGGAACTCGCCATGGTATACCGTCTGGACTGACGCGTGTGACGGCTAATGACTTGGCCGCGAATTCGCCTGTACTACCAACCCTGCCCGCGCCATAATCCCCCCATGCTGCGATTCCTGGCATGGCGGTTGGCCCAGAGTGTGCTCGTCCTGTGGGCGGTGTACACGGTCACGTTCTGCCTGCTGTGGATGACGCCGGGCGATCCGTTTATCGCCGGTGACAAGAAAGCCCCGCAAAGCGTCCGCGAGGCGCTGGCCGACAAGTATGGCCTCCAATACCTCACGCGGCCGGAGGCGGAACGCGCCAAGCTGTCGGCTGGCGAAAAATTGACCTATTTGAGGCGGGCGTATGGGTTGTATCTCGGGCGTGCCCTGACCGGCGATTTCGGCCCGTCGATCGAGTACGAGAACTGGTCCGTGCGGGAGATCATCGCCTCCTCGCTGCCGGTGTCGCTGACGCTCGGGAGCGTGGCGCTCCTGCTGGCGCTGTGGACCGGCGTGGCGGCGGGGATGCTCGGGGCGGTGCGGCGGAACCGCCTGCCGGACCTCGCGCTGTCCGTGGTGACGCTGCTGGGCGTGAGTTTGCCGTCGTTCGTGGTCGGGTCGCTGCTGATCATGCTGCTGGTGGTGGTGATTCCGCTCATGCCGGTGGGGGGTTGGGGCACGGGGGGCGCGGGCGTGTGGCAGGCGTTGGCGCGGCTGATATTGCCCGCCGGCACGCTGGCGCTCTTCTTCCTGGCGTACATCGCCCGCCTGACGCGCGCCAGCGTGCTCGATACGCTCTCCGCCGATTACGTGCGCACGGCACGCTCCAAGGGGGTGCGGCCGGCGCGAATCATCACGCACCACGTGGGGGCCAATGCGATCCTGCCGGTGCTCTCCTACCTCGGGCCGGCCGCCGCGAACATCCTCGTGGGCTCGTTCGTGGTGGAGAAGCTGTTTGTGATACCGGGGCTGGGGCAGCACTTCGTCAACGGCTGCATGAACAAGGACATCCCGCTGGTGCTCGGCGTGGTGCTGGTCTACAGCGCCCTGGTGGTGGTGTTCAACCTGCTGGTCGATCTGGCGTACGCGTTTGTCGATCCGCGGATCGCGCTGGAGTGAGGGCCGACGTAAAGCAGCCACAAATGAACACGGCGCGTCAGAGCCGCAACCAAACGTAACCACGAAGCCACGAAGACCCACGAAGACCCACGAAGACCCACGAAGAATTTGAGATTTGAGATTTGAGATTTGAGAAATCTTGCCAGGAAAACAAGAAGCTGCGCGATAGTCAAACGAATGAACACAAAATGGGATGCATGGGAGCAATCCGATGCGGGCCTGAGAAATTGTGATCTGTGCCGTACAATGGGGGCATGGAGAATGTAACTGACATGGGTGTGGCGCGTGCGCGGTTGGTCGAGCCGCTGCCCTGGCGGTGGTTTGAGTTCCGGCGGCCGCCGGCGGCAGTGACGTTTCCGGTGTCGGACGATCCGGATGCCGTGCATGGGATTGCGGTGGACGGGCTGACGATGCCGTTCAAGTTTTTCCGCCAGCCGGGGCGGGACGGAGCGTCGCGGCCGGTGTTGATGCTGCTGCATGGGATGGGGCTGACGATTGCGTCTTTTCGCGATATTGCGCCCTATCTTTGGGCGAGCCACGATTTACTGTTGCCGGATTACTCCTGCTTTGCGCCGGACCACATGCCCCTGCCGGCGGATACCAGCATCAAGGTTTTTGCCGCGACCGTCTGGCGGCTGGCCGACGCGCTGGGGATCGCGCGGCTGTCCCTGGCGGGCAATTCGCTCGGCGGCGGGCTGTGCCTGATGGCCACGCTGCTGGCCCCCCAGCGTGTGGAACGCGTGCTGCTCTCCAACCCCGCCTGCTTCCCGCAGACGCTGCCGGGGATGTACCGCCTGGCGCGCGTGCCGCTGGTGGGGGAATTGCTCATGCTGCTGACGGCGCCGGAGAAATTCATCGGCGGCGTGGAGTACATCGGGTATGTGGACAAGAGCCGTTTCGATCCGATGCTGCGGGCATTGTACACCGCGAATCTGTGGACGCTGCGGAACCGTCTGCGGCTGATGCAGCTCATCCGCCAGTTGCCCGCCGACGCGCGCGACATGACGGCCGCGTCGCACCTCCCACAGTTGGGTACGATCCGCCAGCGCGTGCTGCTGACGTGGGGGCAACAGGATCCGCTGCTGGCGGCGGGCGCAGGGGACCGGCTGGCGGAGATGCTGCCCCGTGTGACGTATGAAGTGCATGAGGATTTGGCCCACATGCCCCACGAGGAGGCGCCCGAACGCATCGGCCCCCGCTGGGCGGCATTTTTGAATGTACAGTAACCCCTACCCATAAATAATTTCCTCATCATTCCGTTCGCTTCGCGATGACGGATGAAACGGTTATCATACCCCTGCTCCGTCAACCACTCGGTTGACGGCCACAATTTGATTTGACGCGTGTGCGTCAAGACGCTGCACCACGGAAAACCGGCAAGTTTTGATAGGGAAGCAGCGCCTTGAGCCGCGCCCCGAAAGGGGCGTCGGCCAAGGTGCGTTCCCTATGCCCCTTGCCGGGGGTTCCGTGGGCGTCCTTGGTTCGACGCTCTTTTTTTAGGGAACACTGCCATGGCTCGCCATTCCCCATCCAGGACCGCGCCACCCGTATATCTGACTTCGGAAGACTGGGCTCAGACGATTTCAAGGCTCCCGTTAACGCCGCGACAAGCCGGGATCGTGCAACATCTTTTGCAGGCGAACCAACAAAAAGAAATCGCCACCATATTAGGTCTGAGCCCGCATACCATCCGCGCTTATATGCGCCAAATATATACACGCCTCGCTGTCACAAATCAGTTGGAATTAGTGCTGGTGATAACTGCGCATCGGTTACGAGATCTTCACCATTGCCATAGCCTTTATCAGCCATGCGCAAAACGGCGTATTGCACATGTAGAATAATGGATTAGTGTACCATCTTTTGGAGGTATGCCTTGAAAAAGTACAATTGGAAGATTGATCCCAAAACGGAAGACCTTGTTCAAGTCGTTGATCAAACTCAACGGGCGAGAATTCCACATCCGAACGAGATTTTGCAAGATCAGGGCAAGCCAGGTGCGGGGGTATTTACGCTGGATGGACTGAAGCGTCTATGTGAAATAGAATGTGGTTGCCAACCCCGAAGCGAATCAAAAGAAAGCATAGGTTGAGAAAAATGAATCAGCCACTGCCAACCGATGTCTCAACGCGATGAATCACTACGGGCATGCTCGTCCTTCTCATACCACGTCGCAATTATTAAGGAATATATATATGTCAAAACCTGGGCAAGTGTCAGCTATAGCGATTGCTACGTTGGTAAGTGGGTGCCTTAACCTGTTGTGGGCTTTGAGTTTGATACCCATCCTTTTATTTGGTGGGGCCTATATCACAATTTGCACTTGTGGTATTGGCGCTTTCTTTATCTTGCCATTTTTCCTTCTGCCAGTTCTGGCTATAGTGGTGGGCATTTTCGAGGTAGTGTATGCTACCAAAATACTCCCTGATCCCATAAAAACGAATAAACCGAGCCATGTCGTGGCAATTATGGAAATCTGCTGTATCCTCACAGGCAATATCATCGCTTTGGCTGTGGGAATATTGGCATTGGTCTTTTATGGTGACAATATGGTGAAGGCCTATTTTGCCGCTCAATTGCCCTCTTAATGGTGGAAATATTCGATATTCGCAGGTTCGTCGGTTTGCCGATTAATAAGGGCATCACCTCACTGGCACTTCGGGCACACCCCGTGCAGCAGCACCTCCGGATACCGTATCGCATACGCCCCGCTCACCCCCAGGCCGCGCACAAACCCCTCCGGAATCGCGGCCTCCTTCAGGCATTCCACCTTGCCGCACTCCGCGCACACAAAATGCGGATGCTGATGCGCCGCCGTCTCATGCCCGTCGCCCAACGCATACCGCCACACCCGGTCCTCCCCGCGCACCCGGTGCAGCACCCGCTTGCCCGTGAACGTGTTCAGCGTGCGATACACCGTCACCGCATCCGTGTGCGGCGGCAGCTTCTCCAGAATCTCCACCGCCCCCAGCGGCCGCGCGGCCTTCAGCAGCACTTCCAACACCCCGGCGCGCACCGGCGTGCGGCGCAGCTTGCAGCGTTTGAGGGCGCGGGTTACGGGATCGTCGTCGGCCATGGGATTATTTTACTCTGCCGGGGCCGTCATGCACAAAAAAGTATGCGGGGGGCGATACCGCCTTCGCCCCGCCTTGACACGTGTTGGGGCTAGTGTTACGGTTGCCGGTGACATAGGGAATTCCCCGCGCCCTTGGCAGTGCGCGGCATCCTTCTGGCGGCAGTTGCAATCTTGTGACGCGCGGAGCAAATGATGGTCTGTCGGCGGCGGTGGCGTATCTGGGTGGTGATGATGGCGGGGGCGATGGCGGCGCTGGGCGCGGCGGCCCCGACGGCGCTGCCCACGGCCGATGATTTTGAGACCGCGGCCGCCAAGGAACTGCCCGGAAAACGCAATGATATTTTCAAGGCCATGCCGGCGACCCCCGCCGTTGACCGCGATGCCTATGCCGCCAAGGTGGCCCGAGACTTCACGCGGGCGGACCGCGGCATCAACAGCGCGCGCTCCGAGGTGCGTCTGAACTCCGCCATCCTGCTCCACGATCTGCAAACCCTCTCCACCGACCGGGCCTTGATGCTCATGGTCCAGAGCAAGGATGCGGCCGTGCGTTATTGGGGCGCCAAGGGTCTGGGTGACATGTCAGTCAAGCTCATGAGCGTGGGAAAAGCCCCTGCCGTCGCCGCCCTGCGCAACGCCGGCAAGACGGAAACCTCCGGCGTGGTGGTGCAGGAAATTATCACGGCCCTTGACAGATATGGCGATCTGCCGGCCATGGTGGACGTGCTGACCGCCATCAGCGGCACGATGCAAACCGCGAACCCCGATTTGTCCCTCCTCCAGTCGGTGGCCCAGGGCCTCGACAGCGTCGCCAAGGGCGTTCCCGCGGCCCCCGGCGACAAAACCAGCGCCGCCAACGCCGCCGCCCGGCTGGCCAGCTTCGCGGCCCAGCAGCTCATGAACAACGACCGGGCCATCAAGGCCATCGACAAAACCGCCACCGTACCCCCGGAGAATTTGGCGGCGGTGAAGAAAGTGGTCGATGCCGCCGTCAAGGTGATCAACGCCGCCGCCGGCAAGAACTACTTCGCCCCCCCTCCCCAGGACCCCGGTGAATTGCTGATGAACGTCAACACCATCTTCGGCACCCCACCCCCGGGCAGCAAGGCCGGCCTGCTGCAAGCCGACCTCAAAGCCGTCACCGTCCCCCCCGCGGTGAAAGCCGGACCCTAACACTAACCCCTGATCCTGCGGCTCAAGCCACCGCTCCACGGCGGCGGTACTGGAGGAGTTTTTGGAGGAGGATGAATGCCAGGAGGAGCGCGCCGATGACCATGCGATCCACACCGGTCGGAAAGGAATGGCGGGCCATGGCCGCCTGGATAATGGCGTAGGTGAGAAGCCCGATGAGCGTGCCGGGAATGCCGCCCACGCCGCCGGTGAGCAAGGTTCCGCCGATGACGGCCACGGCAATGGCGTCGAGTTCCATGCCGCGGGAGCGCAGGGCCGAGCCGCCGCGATCCTTGATGAAGAAGACCAAGCCCCCGAGGGAGGCACAGAAGCCGCTCAAGGCGTAAACTATCACCTTGCTGCGGGCCACGGGCAGGCCCATGAGGAGCGAGGAGTTTTCCGAGCCGCCGATGGCGTAGAGGCTCCGTCCAAAGCCCGTGTAACGGCCCACCCAGGAACCCAACGCAACGACCGCCACAAAAAGGACGGGGTATATGTACAGGGGAACAGGGTACTTATCGATGCCCGGGATATTGAAGATTTCCGTGGAGAGGCCGACGACCCGGGGATCTTCGATGCGGACTTCCTCGGTGGTAACGACCAGCGCCCATCCGCGATAGAGAAACAGGAAGGCCAGGGAGATGAGGAAGGGGGGAATTTCCAGATGATGGACCATGATGCCGATGAGGGCTCCGCCGATCGTGGCGATCACCAACACGGTGGCCATCGCCAAATAGGGGTTCCAACCGTGAAAAAAAGCCGACTGGTGTTCGCCGGGCGCGTGGATCAGGAAGGCCGCCACCAGGGCGGTCCAGCCGACGATGGAGCCGACCGACAGATCGATGCCGCCGGTCAGGATGACGAAGGTTATTCCCACCGCCACGATGCCCAGGGCCGCATTGCTCTGGAAGAGGTTGATGAAGGTGTAGCCGTTGAAGAAGGCGGTGTCGCTGGTGAGGCCCGTGACCAGGTACATCACGACGCAGACCACGACGGTGATCAGCACGGGGCTCTTGGCGAATATTTGTAAGAGACGATTCACAGCAGATTCCTTTAAGCGGCCTTCCGGGCCTTCCCGAAAGCCCCGCGCACCTTGGGCGATTGGAGCAGGCAAATGACAATTACCACGAAGGCTTTGACGACGAAGTTGTATTGCGGATTAATACCGCTGGACTGGATGGTGACCATGAGCGTCTGCATCGCGACGGCGCCCAGGAGGGAGCCCAGGAGGGAGAAACGGCCGCCGATGAGGGAGGTGCCGCCGATGGCGACGGCGACGATGGCGTCGAGTTCGATATCCAGGCCGGACTGGTTGGTGTCGCCGATGCGGTTGATGGCGGCATCGACGACGCCGGCCAGTCCGGAGCAGAATCCGAGGAACCCGTAGGCCATGAGCTTGAAGAAACGGGTGTTGATGCCGGCGACCTCGCAGGTGGCGCTGTTGTTGCCGATGGATTCAAGGAACATGCCCAGGGCGGTGCGGCGGACCACGAGCATGGTCAGGACGGACATGACGACGACGATGACAATGGGAAGGGGCACGCCCAGGACGGATCCCTGGGCCAGGGAGAGGAACTGACCGATGGGCCGTAATTCCGGCGGGGCATTGTCGGGCATATTCAGGGGCGGCGCCTGGCCATTGGTCAGATAGATCGCCAGGCCCCGGCCCGAGATCATCAGGATCAAGGTGGCGATGATGGGTTGGATATTCAGATAGCCGATGAGCGCGCCGTTCCACAATCCGGCCAGCAGGCCCGCCCCCAGCCCCGCGGCAATTGCGAGCCATACGGGCGCGGGAATTTGCGGAGCGCCGGTGCCCACGTTTTTATCGCTGATGAGCAGCGCGGCGACGCCGCCGGCGATCGCCATGATCGCGCCGACGGAAAGGTCGATGCCGCCGGTGGCGATGACGAGCGTCATGCCCAGCGAGATGAGCATGACTTTTGAGCCATAATGGAGGACGTTGATGGTGTTTCCCACCAGATGGCCGTTCGCCATCTCCAAATGGTAGAAACTGGGCGCAAAAATGAGATTGTAAAGCAGCAGCAGCACCAATGACAGGGCCGCCCAGATATACAGGGGCCACGGACGGTGCCGGGCCAGGGGCGGGCGCGCCAATGCGGGTTCCCCGGCCCCGAGGGGAGCGCCCGGCGATGGCGAAGGGGAGGATGCGGCCGGAGAGGCGGGGGTTGACATGAACGAAAATCCGGGGAAGGAGCGGGCAACCGGGTAATTGACTAAAGAGAGTTTTAATATTATTTTTGGGGTCCTGCAAGCGCGCAGGTCTTGTCCACTCGGGGATTTAGGTCGCGCGCCGCCAATGGGAATTCACCGGCCGCGCCGATTGTATGAAAGCCGCACATGACCACCGCTGCCTCGGAATTGCTTGTCCTTCGTGGAATCACCAAGCGTTTTACCGGAGTCCGCGCCCTTTCCGAAGTCGACTTCACGCTCCGCTCCGGTGAGATCCATGCCCTCATGGGCGAAAACGGGGCCGGGAAATCCACGCTCATCAAGGTCTTGACCGGCGTTTATCCGCGGGACGCCGGCACGATTCATCTCCAGGGCGAGGCCTTTCGCGCCGCCTCGCCCATGGACGCCCAGCGCAAGGGCATCAGTACCGTCTATCAGGAAGTCAACCTGATTCCCGAGCTGTCCGTGGCCGAGAACCTGTTCCTCAGCCGCGAGCCGCGGCGGCTGGGCATGATCCACTGGTCGGCCATGCGGGCCCAGGCGCGCCAGGCGCTGCGGCGTCTCGGGCTGGACCTGGACGTCACGCGTCCGGTGCGCACGTACTCGATCGCCATTCAGCAGATGGTCGCCATCGCCCGTGCCGTGGACATTCAGGCCCGGGTGCTCATCCTCGACGAGCCCACCAGCAGCCTCGATGAGCAGGAAGTCTCGCACCTGTTTTCCATCATGCGGAAACTGGCGGGCGAGGGGATGGGGATCGTCTTTATCACCCACTTCATGGATCAGGTTTACCAGGTGAGCCATCGTATCACGGTGCTGCGCAACGGCCAGCTCGTGGGGAGTTATCAAACCGCCGCGCTGCCGCGGCTGGAGCTCATCGCCCGCATGATGGGGCGCGACGTCGAACAGGTGAAGGCCATCAGCGCCGGCCACCGCGCGGCCACGCCCGCGGGCACGGAAGTGTTCCTGACGGCCCGGGGTCTGGGGCGGCGGGGCTCGGTGCAGCCGATCGATCTGGACGTGAAACAGGGCGAGGTGGTGGGCCTGGCGGGCCTGCTGGGGTCCGGCCGGACGGAATTCGTGCGGCTGCTTTTTGGGATGGATGCCGCGGACTCCGGTAAGGTGACGATCCAGGGTCGCCCCATCCGCATCCGCTCCCCCCGGACGGCCATCCGGGCGGGCCTGGGCTTTTGCCCGGAGGACCGCAAGATTACCGGCATCGTCCCCGACCTGTCCGTCCGCGAGAACATCCTGCTGGTCCTGCAGACCCGGCGCGGCTGGTGGCGGCCCATCCCCCGCCGGCAGCAAAGGCAGATCACCGAAGGCCTGATCAAGGCCCTGAACATCAAGACCGCCGACGCCGAAATGCCCATCAAGTTCCTCTCCGGCGGCAACCAGCAAAAGGCCATCCTGGCGCGCTGGCTGGCGTCCGATCCCAAGTTGCTGATCCTCGATGAGCCTACCCGCGGCATTGACGTGGGCGCCAAGTTCGAAATCGCCAAACACATCGAAGACCTCCGGCAAAAAGGCCTGTCCATCATCTTCATCTCGTCGGAACTCGAGGAGGTGGCCCGCAGTTGCCAGCGGGTGCTGGTGCTGCGCGACCGTAAAAAGGTGGGGGAACTCGCCGGCGGGGAGATTTCCGAATCGGCCATCATGGACCGCATCGCCCACGGCGGGGAAACCAGTCCGCTACCGGAAGGGAGCGCGGCTTGATCGAATATGCGGCGGAACTCGTGTATACTCCGACGCCCGGGGTCAATGCCCCCGGAGCACGTCTGTTTGCGGCCAGCGCCCCTGAGGGCGCGATTTTTCGAGGAGACTTGTTATGAAAGTTCGCTTGGCTTTGAGTTTGGCGGCGACGCTTGTCGCGCTGGTGCCCCTGTTCTCGTCTTGCGGCGGCGGTGGCGGAGCCCCGAGTATGACCGTTGGTTTCGCCCAAACTGGACACGAGTCGGCATGGCGCAACGCCAACACCATTTCCGTCAAGGACGAAGCCAAAAAGCGTAACGTCAACCTGAAGTTCGTGGATGCCGACAGCAAGGTGGAAAATCAGCGCAAGGCGCTGGCGGAATTCATCGCCCAGCGGGTGGACATCATCATGCTCGAGCCGTTGGAAGTCGACGGCTGGGACTCGGTGTTGAAGGACGCCAAGACGGCCAAGATTCCCGTCATCATTGGCGATCGCAACGTATCGGCCCCGAAGGATTTGTACACGTGCTTCATCGGTTCGGACTTCATCGATGAAGGCAAAAAGGCCGGCGAATGGCTGGCCAAGAAAACTGGCGGCAAGGCGGTGATCGCGGAAATGCAAGGCGAGATCGGCTCGGCTCCGGCACGTGACCGCAAAAAAGGATTTGAGGATGCCATTACTAAGTTCCCGGAAATGAAGATTGTGCTGTCTCAGACGGGTAACTTCAAACGGGCTGACGGTCAGCAGTTGATGGCGACCTTCCTGCAGGATCCGAAATTCAAGGATGTGACGGTTTTGTACGCGCACAATGACGACATGGCACTGGGCGCGATTAGCGCGATCGAACAGGCCGGCAAAAAGCCGGGCAAGGAATTGATGATTGTTTCGGTGGACGGCACCAAGGACGGGATTCAGGCGCTGCGCGATGGCAAGATCAACTGCGTGGTCGAGTGCAACCCGTTGCTGGGACCGCAACTCTTTGATAATGCCGCGAAGATTCTGAAGGGCGAAAAAGTGCCCCAGGAACAGAAATCGATTGAAGCCGTCTATGACCAGGAAGGGCTGGACTATGGGCGGCCGGAAAAAGCGATCGCCATCTCATCTTCAAAAGTGACGGGATTCTGACGGGTAAAAAGGTTACTTGATAAGCGACGGGCGGCTCGAACTATCGGGCCGCCCGTTTTTTTCCCCTCCCCCGCGCCTCCCACCTCCCCGCCCAACCACCCCTATAATCGGGTGCTGCCCTTCCTTGCGTACCGGGGCTATTCCCGCGACAATACTGGGTCTGCATTGGACTATGCAATCTTGCATAACCCCCCCGGGCGCGCGCCTGGGAATCCGCGACTTTGACACAAGGATACTTCCGCATGGCTGAGCACACGGTTTTCCTGCCGTTGGCACAATTAAACACCACCGTCGGAGGCCCCGCGGGCACCGGTCCCGCCGCTCCCGCCACCGTGGCCCCCGTCGCCGGCGCCGCCACCGCGACCGGCGGTGCCGCCGCGCCCGCCGTCCCCGGCACCACCGCCCCCGGCACCACTTCCGCCCCGGGCACCAACCCGGCGCCACCCCCGCCCCCGCCCCAGGCTCCCGGCTTTGGACCCCCCCAAATCCTCCTCATCGTCGTCATGTTCGGGGCCCTCTATTTCTTCTTCTTCCGCGGTCCCCGCAAGGAGGAAAAGAAACGCAAGGCCATGATCAATGAACTCAAAAAAGGCGACAAGGTCATGACCATCGGCGGCATGGTCGCCCGCGTCATCTCCATCGAGGGCGACGAAGTCGTCCTCAAAGTCGACGAATCCAACAACACCAAGGCCACCTACCGCAAATCCGCCATCCAGGATGTCCTCGACCGCGATGAGAAGAAGTAAGACGCGTACCCCGTGGTCACCATTGGCGGGTGTGACGATGAAAGCCATACTTTTTGCGTGCGTGTTCCTGATTGTTGCGGTGACCACCATCTCCAGCGCTCCCGCGCGCAGCGCTCCACAGCCCACGGGCATGGTTCTGGCCGACGGCACCGCGCCGGTCCACACCCTCGACTTAAAAAATTCGCCGGCGGGTTCGGATATCGCGGAATATGTGATTGACACGCCGCGAAGGCACCTCGGTCCCTCCGGCACCAACACTTACTGGCGCGTTGTCGAAGGCCAACGCATTCTCTTTCAGATGCCCCAGCCCAGCCTGTTCGGCTGGGTGCATTATCCGATGAGGAATTGAGCGGAAATGAAAACCAACCTCCTTGTGCGCTTCGTCGTCATCTTCTGCGTGGCCGTCATCGCCGGCCTCATCGCCTGGTCCACTCCCCCGCGGCTGGGCATCGACCTGGCCGGCGGCACCTCGCTGCTCTATGAACTCGACCTGAGCAAGGCTCCGCCGGGGGCGAGTTCGGACCTGGCCGCCCGGGTCATCGATGTGCTCAAGCGCCGCGTCGATCCCTACGGCCAGAAAAACATGATCTGGCGCGTCGTCGAAGGCAAACGCATCCAGATTCAGATGCCCTACCCCAGCCAGGAAGTCCTCGACGCCCGCAAAGTCCGCGACCAGGCCGAGAAGGAACTCAAGGACCTCATGTGGAAGCAGGCCGAACTGGCCGTCGCCGCCTCCAAGGCCGCGCTCGCCCCCACTCCCGCCGAACGCACCGCCATTCTCGATAAGTTCATCACCGATCGCATGGTCGTCCCCGCCGAGCCGACCCCCGCCGCCGCCGCCCGGCGCCTCGAACTCGAGGCCGCCCGCGCCGAGGCCCTCAAAAAACTGGGCGACCTCGCCGATGCCACCCAAAAACGCGATGCCATCAAGGCGAAGCTCGCCGGCATCAAAGCCGCGGATTGGCCCGCCAAGGACATCGAGGCCCAGAGCCTGGCCCAGGTCGAGTACGAAGCGGCCCTGCAGGCGGCCATGTCCCAGAGCGTGGACTTCAACCTCCTCACCAACCTCATGAAGGCCGCCGACGCCTACGAGAACAAGGAGGCCCAGAAGGATTTGGCCGCCCTCCCGGGCAAGTATCCGCTCCAAAAAGACAAGATCGCCGCCCTCGTCACCGCCCACAAAAACGAGATCAAACTCAGCGGCGGCGGCGTCGATTCCCCCGAGGAACTCCAGCGCCTCGTCACCAAGGCCGGCGTCCTCGATTTCCGCGTCGCCGTCCTGCCCCCGGAGATCGGCAACGATTTGCCCGACGCCCTCCAGAGCCTCCAGCAACGCGGCCCCGAACAGCAGGTCCACGCCAACGGCACCCTCGCCCGCTGGTTCGAAATCGAACCCAACGGCCGCGAAAACCTCACCCGCGGCGGCTATGTCACCGCCCTCTGGGCCGGCCAGCCCTACCTCCTCTGCTACGACGACCATGACCACACCCTCACCCATTCCGACCCCAAACGCAAACCCTGGAGTGCCAGCGCCGACAACCCCCAGCAGGATCCCCAAAGCGGCGGCATCATGCTCCCCTTCAAGCTCGACGCCGTCGGCGGCGTCTACATGGGCGACCTGACCAGCCTCAATATTAAACGCCCCATGGCCATCCTCCTGGACGACCGCGCCATGAGCGCGCCCACCATCCAGTCCCAGATCAACGACCGCGGCCAGATCACCTTCGGCACGCCCTCCTCCTCCCACCCCATCGACGCCATCCAGAAGGAAGCCCAGCAGCTCAAGCAGATCATGGACGCCGGCTCCCTCCCGGCCACACTCCAGTCCGAACCGATCTCCGTCGAAAGCATCTCCTCGGACATGGGCGCCGACAATATCACCGCGGGCATCCGCTCCTCGATCTACGCGGTGCTCGCGGTCATCCTCTTCATGATGTTCTACTACACCATCACCGGCGTCTTCGCCGATCTGGCCCTGCTGCTCAACCTCGTCCTCATCCTGGCCGCCATGGCCATGATCCGCGGCACCTTCACCCTCCCGGGCATCGCCGGCCTCGTGCTCACCCTGGGCATGGCCGTCGACGCCAACGTCCTGATCAACGAGCGCATCCGCGAGGAAATCCACCGCGGGGCCTCGCTCTGGATGGCCATCAAACAAGGCTACGACAAGGTCTTCTGGACCATCTTCGATTCCAACCTCACCACCGCCCTGACCAGCGTCGTCCTCATCTTCGTGGGTTCCGAGGAGGTCAAGGGCTTCGGTGTCACCCTGATCATCGGCCTGGCCATCCAGCTCTTCACGGCCCTGTACGTCACGCGCACGCTCCTAATGGCCTTCGTCAAGTGGGGGCTGCTCCGCGTCATCGACGATCACTCCATCGGCGAATACCTCAAGGAACTGGTCACCTTCACCTGGCTCCGCAACGGCCACTGGCCTTTCATGAAGGTCATCACCGTCACTAACATCGACTGGATCGGCAAGCGCCATGTTTTCTGGGGCGTCTCCGCCCTCATCACCGTCGCGGGGCTCCTCGCCTTCGTCCTCCGCGGCGACGACAAGTATGACATCGAGTTCCGCGGCGGCACCCAGGTCACCTTCCAGCTCAAAAATCCGCTCGCCCAGGTCGTCCAGAGCCTCATGACCCTCTCGGCCGAGGCCGACATCGTCAAGGCCCATCCCGATATGAAAAACCTCGCGGAAACCCTCAAAGGCAAGAAAATCTCCGAGTACAACGCCAAGGTCCGCGAGCTGGCCGGCGTGCTGGCCGCCGACGCGGCCCTGCGCACGAGCCACCCGGAAATCGCGAAATTCAAGGATATGATCGCCGCGGCCGACAGCCACAAGTCGCTGACCCTCGACGAGGTGCGAGCCCGCATCGAGCAACTCTCGCGGGATGTGCCGAGCCTCGCCGAACTGGCCAACGCCCGCGTGTATGCCGTTGGCAGCGAGGCGGATTTGCGCTTCCAGATGCAGACCACCATCGCCAACGCCCCCCAGAATCTGGAGGAAACGCTGCCCGGGCCGCTGGCCAAAAAGCTCGGCTCCGCGGTCTCCAACCCCCAGTTCTCCCATGACAGCAGCGCCACCCGGGTCATCCTCACGCTCGTCAAACGCCCCGACGGCACCTACATGCCCGAAGAGGAAATCCGCCTGGACCTCGTCTCCCTGGCGCCCGAGCCGGGCATGAAAGACCTCGCCAACGCCCAGGTGCAATCCACCGGCAAAGCCGTGGACCATCAGGTCGAGGTCACCATCCCCAACCAGAATATCCGCAAAATCCTCCTCGAACCCCTGGCCGAGCGCTTCCAGGATGTGCTGGAAATCAAGCCCCGGCTCACCATGGCCAATGGCGGCGGCGAGGATATGCAGAACCTCATCGGCACCTCCATCTTCCCCATCACTTCCAACACCCTCGACCAGGTCTTCGCCAAAACCCCATTCCCGGACCTGCCCGTACATGACCTCAGCGGTTTCCTCCGCGGCGCGGCCATCATGCTCGACAACATCCAGCCCGCCGAAAGCGCCGAGAAGCTCGCGGCCCGCATCACCACCATCCGGCGGAGTTCGGAATTCAGCAACGTCCCCAGCCGTGATTTTCGGGTCTACCCGATCCTCGTCGTGGACGCCAATGGCAAGGAGCTCCCCGCCGCCTCGGACAAGGACACCCGCCCCATGCGCCGCGCCGTCCTGGTGACCACCGACCCCTCCCACCCCTATGATGAAGCCAACGATAACCAGGTCGCCCAGTGGCGCGCCAAGGTCGCCGCCACCGAATGGAAAATCCTCGCCAAGAGCCTCGCCATGGAGGATCTCTTTGAAGGCGTCACCAGCTTTGATGCCGTCGTCGCCGCCCAGGCCAAGCTCCAGGCCCTTCTGGCCATCATCATCTCCCTCTTCCTCATCGTCATCTACGTCTGGGTCCGCTTCGGCGGCATCCGCTACGGCCTGGGCGCCATCCTCTCCCTGGGACATGACGCCATCGTGGCCCTCGCCGGCACCGTCCTCTCGGGCGTGGTGTACAACCACCTGTTCCACCGCCACAACTATTTGCTGATCACCGACTTCAAGATCAACCTCACCATGATCGCCGCCTACCTCACCGTCATCGGTTACTCCGTCAACGACACCATCGTCATCTTCGACCGGGTTCGCGAAAACCGCGGCAAGTCACACGCGCCTTTGACGCCCAAGCTCATCAACGACGCCATCAACCAGTGCTTCGGCCGGACGATCTGGACGACCTTCACCGTCTTCATCGTCGTGCTCATCATGTACATCTGGGGCGGCGAGGGCGTCCGCGGATTCTCCTTCGCCATGCTCATCGGCGTCTTCACCGGCGCGTATTCCACCCTGGCCATCGCCAGCCCCATGCTCCTGGCCACCGGCTCCGGCGTCGCCGGCCCGCGCGGGCCCAGCCCGTTTGTGCGCAAGGATGCGCCCCGCCCCAGGCCCGAGTTGCCCGAGGAAACGGATGGAGAAGCGGATGCCCAGGCCCCCGATTAAACCGCGTCTGCTGGCGTCATTTTATGCTGATTTCATGCCGACTTATGTCAACTTGCGGTTGACTTAGTGTCGACTTTTGTCGACTTTTGTTGACTTTTTTCCCGCCGCAAAACGCATTTTCCCCTGTATCCACGTGCCATTTCCCGCATTTTACCGCGTTTGTAAAAGCGCCAAAAATCTTGCGCATTTCCCCGTGTATTGATGAAAAAACACTGGATGAACCGATAATATCGTGTTACGCTATCGCAACAGGCGGCTTTCTTGCCCGCCGCGGGTGTGTTTAAAGGAGTGAACCCCATGCGTACTGACGTGAAAGTTGGCCTCATTTGTGCATTTGCGATTGTCTTGTGCGTCGTCATCTATTTCGTCGCCCGAGGCAACTCCCGCCCCAATGCCGCCCGCGCTGCGGACAACACGGTCGTCCGGGCGGCTGAACCGGCGCGTCCTGCAACTCCAGCTCCCGCAACGACTTCCGATCCGATTATTCCCGATCGCAGCGTGGCTTCTGCTGTGGGCGGCGATGTACTCCGCATCAGCCCTCCGGGCATGGGTCCGCAGACACCCGCACCCGGGACGGTGCCGCTGATTCCGCAGACGATGCCGGCGGTGACGCCGCGGCCGTCGCTGGAGATTCCCAGCCTGAGTCTGGGCGCAACTCTCACTGGCGCAACGACTTATAAGATTCAAAAGGGCGACATGCTGGGTGCGATTTCCAAGAAATTTAACGTACCTGTGAAAACGATTGAGGCGGCGAACCCGGGAATTGACTCCACAAGGCTGAAAATTGACTCCATTATCAAGATTCCGGCGGCCAGCACCGCCGTGGCCACGACCCGCCCGGCGACGACTCCGCCGGCGACGCGTCCGGCGGTGACGCCGGGGACGACGGTTGCCGTAACTATAAAGCCCGGCACGACTTACAAGGTGAAGAAGGGCGACACTTTGGCGGCGATCGCCAAGGCGGCGTATGGGACGACGGTGGGGTGGCAGAAGATTTTCCAGGCCAACCGGTCCTCGCTGAATGATCCGAACATCGTGCCGGTGGGCGCGTCGATAGTGATACCGCAGAAGTAAAACGGATTAAAAACCGCGATAATTTACCTTATCTTTTTGCGTCTTCCGCTTGTTGGCGCATCTTTGGTTATTCTTCCATACGGTTTATGGTTGCCTTAGAAGAGAGTTTTGATGATTATGAAGGGCCGCCCGCGTGGGGCGGCTCTTTTGTTTGTGGCATGGACAGCCTAAAGGCTGTACTACGAACGGGGCGGCTCTTTGGTTTTGGCGACGACAGCCTGAAGGCTGTACTACGAACCGGCGAGCGAGACTGCGTTACGATGTGCGGACGGGACGTCCGCGTTACGACATGCGGACGAGACGTCCGCGTTACATGGGAATATGAACATGCTTGATATGAAATTTATCCGAGAGAATCCCGAGGCGGTCAAGAAGGGGGCGGAGCTCAAGGGGATGAAGGTGGAGGTGGACCAGCTTGTGGCGCTGGACGGGCAGAAACGGGGGGTGCAGTTGAAGCTGCAGGAGTTGCAGACGGAGCAGAACAAGGCGTCGAAGGAGCTCGGGCCTTTGATGGGGCAGATGAAGAAGGAGCAGGATGCCGGCAAGAAGGTGGAACTGGAGAAGCGGATTGCGGAGCTCAAGCTGCGGCCATCGGCGATCAAGCAGGAGATGGCGGCATTGGAGGAGCAGGTCAAGGGCTTGGAGCCGGAGATTGACAAGCTGCTGCTGACGATACCGCTGCCGCCGGACGAGGACGTGCCGGTGGGGAAGTCGGCGGAGGACAATGTGGAGATGCTCAAGTGGGGCGTGCCGCGGGTGTTTGAGTTTGCGGCCAAGAGCCACATTGAGCTGGGGAAGAGTCTGGGGCTGTTTGACGTGGACCGGGGGGTGCGGATGGCGGGGTCGCGGAGTTATGTGCTGACGGGTGCGGGGGCGATGCTGCACAACGCGGTGCTGCGGATGGCGCAGGACTTCATGGTACACGAGCAGGGCTTTACGCAGATGACGATACCCGTGCTGGTGCGGGAGGCGGCAATGCGCGGGACGGGGTTTTTCCCCGCCGGGCGCGAGCAGGCGTACCGGGTGGGGGAGGTGGACGACCCGGCGGAGGAGGTGCGGTTTTTAACCGGGACGGCGGAGGTGGGGCTGACGGCATATCACATGGACGAGATTTTGAATGAAGGGGATTTGCCGCGGAAGTATGTGGCGGTTTCGACGTGCTTTCGGCGCGAGGCGGGGACGTATGGCAAGGACACGACGGGGCTGTACCGAATCCACCAGTTCGACAAGGTGGAACAGGTGGTGATATGTAGAAACGACAAGGAGGAGAGCAAGATGTGGCACCGGAAGATGCTGTCGTTTTCGGAGGAGATGCTCAAGCGGCTGGGGCTGGCGTACCGGCTGATGCAGTGCTGCACGGGGGATTTGGGGGTGAAGAACGCGAGCATGGTGGACGTGGAGACGTGGATGCCGTCGCGGGGCGGGTATGGGGAGACGCATTCGGCGTCGCGGCTGTATGATTTCCAGGCGCGGCGGTGCAATTTGCGGTATCGGGGGGCGGAGGGGAAGGTGATGTTCTGTCATACGTTGAATAACACGGTGATTGCGAGCCCGCGGATTTTGATACCGATTTTGGAGTGCTATCAGAATGGGGATGGGAGCGTGACGGTGCCGGAGGTGTTAAGGGGGTATATGGGGGGGATGGAGCGGATTGAGGCGCGGCGGGCGTAACCACGAAGACACGAAGGGCACGAAGACGCACAAAGATTTTCACCACGGAGGCACAGAGGCACGGAGGACGCACGGAGGATGTAGGAACGTGGCGGGAATGGGGGCGTTGGGGTATTGTCATGCGGTGCGGACATGAATGAGGCGAAGGTATGGCAGCAGATGAGGTCAATGCGGCAGGCGGTCAGGATGCGGGCACGGAAGCGCAGCGCGTTGTGGAAGCGTATTTGACGGATTTGAAGGGGATTCGGGCGACGGGGGCGGGGGTGGCGGAGACATCGTACTATCCGGCACTGGCAAACTTGTTCAATGCGGTGGGGAAGCTGCTCAAGCCGCGGGTGCGGTGCATCATCCATACGCGGAACCAGGGGGCGGGGATACCGGATGGGGGGTTGTTTTCGGCGGAACAATTCCAGCGCTCGTCCGATCACGAGCCGAAGACGGGGCAGTTACCGGCGCGGGGGGCGATAGAAGTGAAGGGGACGAAGGCGGAGATAGCGGCCATTGCGCAGAGCCAGCAGGTGAAGGATTATGTAGGGCGGTATGGGATTGTGGTGGTGACGAACCTGCGGGCGTTCGCGATCTATGAGGCGGATGGGAATGGCGCGCCGGCGGCGCGGGAGGCGTTTGCGCTGGCGGATACGGAGGCGGAATTTTGGCAGCGGGTGGCGGCGCATCCGCGCGCGGCGGCGCAGGCATTGGGGGAACAGTTCATTGAGTTCATCAAGCGGGCGTGTTTGCACAATGCGCCGCTGGTGAATCCGAAAGATGTGGCGTGGTTTTTGGCATCGTATGCGCGGGACGCGCTGGTGCGGGTAGAGCGGCAGAAGGAGTTGCCGGCGCTGCAGGCGGTGCGGTCTTCGCTGGAAGAGGCGCTGGGGATGAAGTTCACGGGGGAGAAGGGAGAGCATTTCTTTCGTTCGACGCTGGTGCAGACGCTGTTTTACGGGGTGTTTTCGGCGTGGGTGCGGTGGCATAGGGATAATCCAGGGTCCAAGGCGGTGTTTATCTGGCGGACGGCGGAGTGGACGCTGCATGTGCCGTTCGTGCGGGCGTTGTATGAGGAGGTGGCCAAGGCGAGCCAATTGGGGCCGCTGGGGCTGGTGGAGGTGTTGGATTGGTCGGCGGGGGTGTTGAACCGGGTGAATCGCGGGGAGTTTTTCCGGCGTTTCCGGCTGGAACATGCCGTGGAGTATTTTTACGAGCCGTTTCTGGAGGCGTATGACCCGGAGTTGCGCAAGGCGATGGGGGTGTGGCTGACGCCGCCGGAGATCGTGGAATATCAGGTGGCGCGGGTGGACACGGTGTTGCGGGAGGAGTTGGGGCTGGCCGACGGGCTGGCGGATCCGAATGTGGTGGTGCTGGATCCGTGCTGCGGGACGGGGGCGTATGTAGTGGCGGTGCTGCGGAACATTGCCGAGACACTGCGCAAAAAGGGCGGGGATGCGTTGGTGGCATCGGATTTGAAAGAAGCGGCGATGAATCGCGTGTTCGGTTTTGAAATTATGCCAGCGCCGTTTGTCGTATCACATATGCAGTTGGGGTTGATGTTACAGGCCGAAGGCGCTCCGCTATCGCAACAAAAAGCCGAGCGCGTCGGTGTATACCTCACGAATGCCTTGACCGGATGGGAACCACCCAAAGGCCCCAAACAACACCTTATCCATTTCGCCGAACTCGAACAGGAGCGCGACGCCGCGGAACACGTCAAACGCGGGAAGAAGATACTGGTCATTCTGGGCAATCCGCCCTACAACAGTTTTGCCGGGGTAAGCCCGGAAGAAGAGCATGGATTGGTTGAACCGTATAAGGTCGGATTGAACAAGCCGGCAGCGGAAGGTGGTTGGGGGATCAAGAAATTCAACCTGGATGACTTGTATGTCCGGTTCTTCCGGTTAGCCGAACGGCGCATCGCGGAAATGAGCGGCCAGGGGGTGGTGTCGTTCATCTCGAATTTTTCATACCTGGGCGATCCATCGTTTGTGGTGATGCGGCAGCGTTTCCTGGCCGAGTTTGACAAGTTGTGGCTCGATTGCATGAACGGCGACAGCCGGGAAACCGGGAAGCTTACGCCCGAGGGCAAGCCAGACCCATCGGTATTTTCCACCGAATATAACCGTGAAGGCATCCGAGTGGGCACGGCGGTGTGCGTAATCGTTCGCAAAGCGAAGCGGCAGAAGCGACCTACGGTGCGGTGCCGTCAGTTCTGGGGTGCAAGCAAGCGGCAGGACTTGCTGGCGACATTGAAAACAAAGAAATTTGACGCCGCTTACCCCGTCGCGGAACCCGCGCGGGAAAATCAGTTCTCCTTGCTTCCCGAGAATGTGAGTTCTGATTACCGCAAATGGCCGAAACTCCCGGAGTTGTGCGCCGTAGCACCGTTCAATGGGCCTGTGGAGCGGCGCGGCGGGGCACTTATATCCATTGATCAAGATTTACTTGAGCAACGGATCGAAGCCTATTTTGATCGGCATGTCCCTGATGATGAGGTGGCCAGACTTCACGGTTCATTGCTGATGACAGGCAACCGGATCATTGGTCCCGATGCGCGAAAGAAGCTTCTGGCTGAGCATACGTTCGCGCGCAACAACATTGTCCGGTATCCGTTCAAAGTCATGGACAGACGATGGGCGTACTTGGCAAATATCCGGCCCCTCTTTAGCGAGCCAAGCCCGCAATTACTCAGTCAGAGATTCGAAGGCAATGCATTCTTCATTTCACGAGATACAGCTGACAAGACGCTGGAGGGACCACCATTTTTCTATTCTTCGCTGGTTTGCGACTACGATTCCATTTCGGGACATGCGCGGCATTTTCCGATTCGGTTGATGAATGGCCATCGTTTGCAGAAGGAAGCGGAGGCGACGCTCTTCGAGGCGATAGGCGACAAGCCAGCACCGGATGAACCGGTAGCGAACCTTTCGGCGAACGCACGCGAATATTTAGAAGCACTGAAGATCAAGAAACCAGATGAGGCACGGACGGCCGGGTTGATCTGGATGCACGCGGTGGCAATTGGTTTTAGTCCGGCCTATCTTACCGAAAACGCCGACGGCATTCGACGCGATTGGCCGCGCATTCCGCTGCCGGATTCACGGAAGGCGCTGGAAGCATCGGCGGCGCTGGGCAAACAAATTGCGGCATTGCTGGACATGGAAACGGAGGTGTCGGGCGTGACCAGCGGCAGGATTCGCCCGGTGTTTAAGGGCATCGCGGAAATCACCAAGGTAGGCGGAGGCAATCTCGATGACTTTGCGGTCACGGCTGGTTGGGGTCATGCCGGCAAGGAGGGGGTGACGATGCCGGGGAAGGGGAAGTGTG